>CAYUVT010000063.1:0-15125 GCA_964448165.1 uncultured Anaerolineaceae bacterium
GGGATAGAGGTGATGGTCTGCATCCGGACGATTTCCTGGACGGTCTGGATATCGAGGGCGTAGTACTCATCGCCGAGTCGGAAGATGACAACGTGTTCCTCGGTATTCAACGATGCGGGTGTTTCTGTGGTGGGTTCCGTCTTGGTGGCCACGGGACATTCCTCCTCGAAGTGCCGGCAGGTGGGGCCGGGCTGGTTCCTAAAGCTACGAGCGAACGGTCCGCTCGCGGCATTCGGCGGCGCCCCCAAAGCTGGCCGGGATATCCCTGATGCGAGTTCGCGGCTACGAGGGTGACACCGAGGGACCACTAGGGAGTTCTCGTATACCCGGCCGATAGTGAATACAGGGAGACTGTGCGCCGAGAGGAAGTGCCTGTGGCATCAGAAAACGCCGTCCTCAGCCAGCGCGAGATCGATGCCCTGCTCAGCGCCGACGTCAGTCAGCTCGAATCTGACGCGGTGGTGGCGCTGCCGCCCCCTGCCAACAAGGATGCGGCCAAACGCATCAAGCTCTACGACTTCCGCCACCCGGAAAAGCTTTCCAAGGAGCAGATTCGCGGCCTGCAGATCATCCAGCAGGGTGTGGCGGGCGCCATCGCGGCCAACTTCTCCGGGCGGCTGCGTGCTCCCGTCGAAGCGCGGCTCAGCGCCCTCGAACGAGGCATCTACGAGGAATACGTCAACCAGATCGGCACGTCGGCGGTGGTCATCATCATCGATATGTCGCCGCTGCAAGGGTATGCGGTCACATCGTTCGGGCTCGATGTTGCCTTTGGCATTATCGACCGGTTGCTCGGTGGCAAGGGAAAGCGCGCCGCCCGTGTGATGAACCGCGACCTGACCGACATCGAAATCGCCCTGATCCGGCACATCGGTATGGACATTGCGCGGTCCCTGGTCGACCCCTGGATGCGCGTGGTGGAGCTGACCCCCGACGTCTCGGAGCTGGCCCTCGGCCCACAGGTGATGCACGCGATCCAACCATCGGAGTTCGTGATCACCGCCTGGTACGAAATCCGGCTGGCCGAGCAAACCGGTGGCATCTCGCTCTGTTTCCCGCTGACGATACTCGAACAGATCCTGCCGAAGCTCACCGGGCAGAGCCTGTTCGACAACCGGCCATCGCGCACGGCGAGGGCCGAAGCGCGTGTGAAGGAAGACCAACTGATGCCGGCCTCCGTGCTGGTGCGGGCGATGCTGGGCGGGGCGCGCGTTGAAGCCCGCGACCTCGCGGAACTGGCGCCCGGCGACGTCATCGTGCTCGACCACCTGGTTGCTGACCCGCTGCGGATCTTCGTGGGGAATTGCGAGCGATTCGCCGGCTTCGCCGGTACAAGCGGGCGAAAGCTGGCGCTACAGGTTTCGGGGTTGGTTGACGATGATGGTTTGGTGAGGACTTTCGGAGAAGAGGCCGATGAGTAACGTCATTCCGATACGCGCCGTGCTCATGTCATCGGAGATCATGAACGGCGGCTCCGGATTCCATCGCCTCGTCTTCAAGGTCGATGGCGGGCGGGCCGGCATGTCGAACGTGACGGTGCTCATCTCCCAGGATGCCCACCGGAAGATCGTGCAGCAGATGTCGCGGGCACGCTTTCCGGCCGTCGAGAAGACGGCTCTGCTCAAGACCTGGGCCCGCTGGGAGATCGCACTCCGGCTGCAGGAGCAGGGCAAGCTGCCGGGGACTCTCACCATCACCTCGCGGGATATCGATGATTTCGGTGCCTACGCGACGGACCTTGGGCGGACGCTCCAGGTGAGCTGACGGCCGCAACCGGATTCCCACTCATTGGTCGATACGTTCGGCGGATTTTGGAGGAGCAGATGCTGGCGAAGATCACCGTTGATGAGGCTGCCAGGGCGGCGGCCGAGGCGCCTGAGCGTGCGCGGCTCGAGCTGATCAGCCCGTTCGTTGAAGCGGCGGCCCGGGTCATCCAGCAGGAATGCCACGAGACCGTGAGCCGCGGGCAGCTGCATCGCGTTCGATCTCCCCAGACCAGCAACGAAGTCAGTGCCCTCATCGCCATCACGGGTGGGGTCGCAGGCCTGGTGATTTATTCGATGTCGATGGAAACCGCTGTCGGCTTTGCTTCGCAGATGATTGGTGAGCCGATCGCCGAACTCGATGCCCTTGGTCAGAGCGCCATCGCCGAACTGGCGAATATGATCACCGGCCAGGCAGGCATCGGCCTGGAGAAGAATGGATACCCGAGCGACATGTCGCCGCCGGTCCTGTTGCTCGGCAGGGGGAGTTCGATCGCGACCCTGAACCTGACCCGCCTCGTGATCCCGCTACTCGTGAGCTTCGGCGAATTCACGATCGATATCGCGGTGAAGGAAGTCTAGCGGAACCCCGCTGCGCGCGGCCGGATTGCTGTACCGTTCGGGCTCCCGTCGCTACCATGCGGGAGATGACCGCACGCCAGCCTCGCCGTTCCCGCCGCCGCATCACCGCGCCGGCCGCCGCCCTCCCGCGACCCGTTGCGGGAGAAGAAGCCGAGGGCCAGGGGTTCGCGCGGTCGGCCCGCCGCGCCGCGCCCGCTCATCATCGCGAGCACCACGTGACGAAGGACTACAGTCACGTGAAGAAGGACCTCCTGACGATCCTTATCGTCGGACTTGGGTCGATCGGCTTCATCGTTGCTATGAGCTTCGTGGTGCAGAGCTCGGGCTGGTAAACCCGGCGCCCCGGGCAGCTAGCGCAGGTTCTGGTACGCGAGGTACGCAGCGATGCCCGCTGCCACCAGGCCATACAATGCCACGCGCATGGGGATGAAGAGCAGCGTCATGCCCCAGGCCACGCAAATCCCGGCGATGGCAAAGGCAACGACGACCGGGCCGCGCTTCCGGCCAGTGGCGAGTTCCAGCGCGCGCGTGAAGGCGTAGCCCAGCCCGGCCCCGAGGAAGATCGAGAAGAAGCCGAAGGTGAACGGCAGGAGGACGAGGCCCCAGATCAGCCCCATCACCACGCCTCCGACCAGCGATGCTCCCGCAGCGCGGGCGATGCCAGCAGTGGAGAGCGTGTAGATCGGCGATTTCACGATCCTGGCACAGTCACGGCACCGTGCCCCAACGGGGCTCTGGATGAGGCACCGGGGACAAATTGGCGTTTCGCAGCGGCTGCAGCGCAGAGCAGTCTCCACGCCGGGGTCGCGCGGACACTCAACCACCGTTGCCGGGCGGAAGGCGTAGGGCTCGGGCTCGGCGGGAGGAGCTGGCGCCTGGCCCGCGCCATCCCGCGCAGCATCGTAGGCGGAACGTTTCCGGGCATCGGAGAGCACCGCGAAGGCTGCCTCGACGTGCTGGCGGAGTTCGCGGACCGCCGGGTCCGGGTCGTCCCCGTACTTGCGCATCAAGCCGCGATACGCAGCCTCGATCACCTCGGGACTGGCCGAAGGAGAGACCTGAAGGATCTCGTAGTAGTCGGTCGACGTGTTCGGAGCGCTCATAGGGTGTGCAACGATCCTATCTCCGGTCGCGGAAAAGGGCAGGAAGTAGGCTGCCGTTAGTCCGCCGATTCGGCGCCGAAATCGACCAGCGCGAAGGAGATCGTCCCTTCGGCCGCTAGCTTACCATCGACGGTGGCGCGGACATGGCCCTTGCCGATGGGCCCCCGCATCTTTTCGAGCGTGAACTCCAGCCGGAGCTGGTCACCGGGAAGCACCGGCTTCCGGAAGCGCATGTTCTCGATGCCGCCGAAAAGTGGTGACTTTCCCGCCATATCCACGCCCTTCAGGAGGGTGACGGCGGCCACCTGCGCGAGCGCCTCGACGATGAGCACACCGGGCATCACCTTTTTCCCCGGGAAATGCCCTTCGAAAAACCACTCGTTGGCGGTCACATTCTTGATGCCGACTCCCCGCTGCCCTTCCTCGATCTCGATGATGCGATCGACGAGAAGGAATGGGTACCGGTGCGGGATGATTTGCTCGATCTGGTCGGCTTCCAGCATCAGTGCACCTTCTTTCCGGTGTTCACACCCTGGCGTTCGAGATAGTCCAGGAAGGCATCGACATGTTCGTCGGCAAACGGGATATCGCCAATTTCGCGGTCATCGGGGTTGCCCAGGCCGTGATAGTCGCTGCCGCCGGACTTTGCAAGGCCCAGCCGCGTCGCCAGGCGTTCGTGCGCCTGGATGGTCGCGGCGTCGTAGTGCTTGTAGTAGGTCTCGATTCCGTCGAGGCCCCAGCGGGCAAGCTGCTCGACAGCTGCCGGATAGTCATCGCCGATGAATATGGCGTGGGCCACGAAGACGACACCGCCGTGGTCGTGGATCATGCGGATCGCGTCCATGGGGATGAGCTTTTCGCGGTTCACATCCGCGGGCTTGCCGTTGCCGAGCCAGAGGTCGAACGCTTCCTGGACGCTGGCAACATACCCTTTTTCGAGGAGCGCGCGGGCAACGTGCGGCCGGCCGACGGTAGCCTCCCCCGCGATCTGGAGGACGCGCTCGACTTCGATGGGCATGCCGTTTTCACGCAGGATGCGGACGATCGTCTGTACGCGGGTGAGGCGGCCCTCGCGCTGCCAGCGCAGGAACTCCTGGAGCGCCCTGGCCTCGACGTCGAAACCGAAGCCGAGGAGGTGCACATCGGCCTTGCCCAGGTCGGTGCTGAGCTCGATGCCGGGAATGAGCTGGAGCCCGAGCCGGTCGGCTGCCGCCCGGGCCTCGGCCAGTCCTTCCGTGGTGTCGTGGTCGGTCAGCGAGAGCGCAACCACTCCGCGGGCCGCGGCCGTCTCCACGACCCACGAGGGCGAATGGACACCGTCGGAGGCCGTGCTGTGAAGGTGGAAGTCTCCTTTGGCCATCAGCAGCAGACCCGGTCGTAGCGGACGATGCTTGTGGCGCGCCTGGTCACGTCATCGGCTTCGATGAGGAGGCCATTGATGACGGCGGTCCCGGTGGCTGGCGCCAGCCGCGTCGGCATCTGGGTGAGAAAGCGATGCAACACCGCCTGGATGTCGTCACCGATGATGGAATCGCGCGCACCGCACATCCCGGCATCGCTGCAGAAGGCGGTTCCACCGGGGAGCACGCGGTTGTCGGCGGTGGGTACGTGCGTGTGCGTCCCCACCACCGCAGTCGCCCGGCCATCCAGGTGCCAGCCCATCGCCTGTTTCTCGCTCGTCGCCTCGGCGTGGAGGTCGACCAGCACGAAGCGGTTGGATGGGAGCGATTTCAGCGCTTCGTCGGCGGCGCGGAACGGGTCCTCGTAGTCGGCAGGCATGAAGACCCGGCCGATCAGGTTGAGCACCACCAGGTCTCCGACCTGGGCGATCCCGGTGCCCGGCGCCCCCGGGGGGTAGTTGTGCGGCCGGAGGACGACAGGAGTGCTTTCCAGATACGGGTAGAGTTCGCGGTGCTGGAAGGTGTGGTTGCCCCCGGTGATCACGTCGATGCCGCAATCGAGGAGCTCATCTGCGTGTCTGGGCGTGAGGCCCTTGCCGCCCGAGCAGTTCTCGCCGTTCGCCACTACATAATCAAGGGCCAGTTCGCGGCGCAGGGTGGGAACCATCCTGACGACGGCCTCGCGCCCGGCGTTTCCGACGATGTCGCCGAGGAAGAGCAATCGCATCGGGCTAACGCGCGTACTCGGTGGCGCGCGTCTCGCGGACCACGGTGACCTTGATCTGGCCCGGGTACTCCATGGTTTCCTCGATCTTCTGGCTGACATCGCGCGCGATGCGCATCGCTTCCAGGTCGTCGATGATTTCGGGCTTGACGATGACGCGGATTTCGCGGCCGGCCTGGATGGCGAACGCGGCTTCAACGCCCTTGTAGCTCCTGGCGATGCTTTCGAGGGTTTCGAGGCGCTTGATGTATGCTTCGAGGGATTCGCGGCGGGCGCCCGGGCGGCCGCCTGAGATCGCATCGGCCATCATCACGATCACCGCTTCGACGGTCCGTGGCTCGACTTCCTCGTGGTGCGCCTCGATGCAGTGGGCGATGGCGTCCTTCACCTTGAAGCGGCGGGCGATCTCCGCGCCAATGATCGCGTGGGTGCCCTCAACCTCGTGGTCGACGGCCTTGCCCAGGTCGTGCAGGAAGCCACCGGCGCGCGCGACTTCGACATCGGCGCCGATCTCGCGGGCAATCATGGCGGCGATGTGCCCGGTTTCGATGCTGTGGCGCATCACGTTCTGGCCGTAGCTGGTGCGGTAGCGGAGGCGGCCGAAGACCTTCAGCACTTCCGGGTGGAGGTTGAGCACCCCGGCCTCGACCGCGGCTGCCTCGGCGGCTTCCTGCATCGTCGCTTCGACATCGCGGCGAGCCTTGTTTACGGCCTCCTCGATGCGGGTGGGGTGGATGCGGCCGTCCTGCACGAGCATGCTCAGGGCCTGGCGGGCGATTTCACGGCGCACAGGGTCGAACGCGCTCACGGTCACGGCATCCGGCGTGTCGTCAATGATGAGGTCGACCCCGGTGGCGGCTTCGATGGCGCGGATGTTGCGCCCCTCGCGGCCAATGATCCGGCCCTTCATGTCGTCGCTCGGGATAGGCACCACCGATACGGTGGTTTCGGCGGTGACTTCCGATGTGTAGCGCTGGATGGCGGTCGCGAGGATCTTGCGGGCGCGCTGCCCCGCAGTGGCTTCGACTTCCTTCTCAATCTCGCGGACACGTCGGCTCGCCTCGTCGCGGATCTCGACCTCGATCGCGGCGAGGAGCTGTTGCCGCGCTTCATCGACGGTCAGGTTGGCGACGCGTTCGAGCTCGGTTGCCTGCCGCTGCCGCAGTTCCTCCGCCTCGGCGCGAAGCCTCTCGATCTGCGCTTCCCGGTCACGGACGGATTGTTCGCGGCGTTCGAGCGCTTCGATTTTGCGGTCGAGGTTCTCTTCCTTCTGGGTGAGGCGTTGCTCGATGCGCGCGGCCTCGGCGCGGCGCTCTTTGAGTTCGGATTCGAGCGCATTGCGGAGGGCGAGGGTTTCTTCCTTTGCCTCCAGCAGGAGCTCTTTTTGACGTGTTTCGGCCTCAGCGAGGATCCGGCTGGCCTGCTCCTCTGCCTGTTGCAGTGATGTTCCTTCGGCGCGGCGGCGAACCAGGAAGCCCGCTCCAGCACCTGCCAGCAAACCCACGAGGCCGACGATAACCGCTATCGTCAGCATGTAACGTCTCCAGGAAAGTCAGTTGAGGTGGTACGAGTGACGCCATGGGGGGCGTGAGAAACCCTTAATGGATGGCGTCGATCCTACTCTCGCCCGGCATGGGGCGTCAAAGAAACCGCGCCTCAGAGCAGGCGGCCCTGGTGTCCTTCGCCACCCCCCGGGTGTGGCAGATGGAGGTTGAAGGCGAGGCCGCCAACCCTCACCAGCGCGGCGACTGACACCCCGAGCAGCGCCGCGCCCCCCGAGGAAACCGGTTCGGCGAACCAGACGGCCAGGCCGCCGGCGGCCGCCGCGGTCGCATTCACCTCGGAACGGAGGACGAGCGGCACCCGGTCGGCCAGCAGGTCGCGTACCACACCTCCGCCAGTCGCCGTGAGAATGGCCAGGAGCAACACTGCCAGGATCGAAAGGTCGGCCTGGATGCCCGCCAGCGCGCCTGCCGTGGCGAACGCCCCGAGGCCGGCCGCATCGGCGATCGCGAGGAGGAAGCGCGGGTACCTTCGTCGTCGCCAGATGAGCATCGAGGCGACCAACGACGCGCCCAGCGCCCACAGCAGGTAGTCTGGCCGGTCGAGCACAAGGGGCAGCCTGCCCAGCACGACATCGCGCATGAGGCCCCCGCCCGTGGCAGTCACCGCGCCCATGACGAGCAGGCCGAAAATGTCGAGCTTGCGCCGGACGCCCACTTCGACCCCTGAGAAGGCGAACGCAACGATCCCGGCGCGGTCGAGCACGCCAATCAGGTCGGAGGCGTCGATATCCACGCGCGCAAGAGTACTTCGGCGGCGCCCATGCGCCATCAGCCGGGCTCACACGTTGGCGCCAAGGCCGTTACGGCCGGCTCCGCTATACTCAGGCACACCTTCCTGTTTCCCAGGGTCTACTACGCGCGGGGGTTCCACGATGCCGCTCTCTCTCGGCTTTACTTCAAAGGTCTTCCAGGTCGACACCATTCAACTGGCGGACCGCAAGGAGCAGATCGTCAAGGGCGGGCGGCACCTCTTCCCGCTTCTCCCCAGGGCGTTCGAGGGAATCAAGCAGATCGGGGTGATCGGCTGGGGCTCCCAGGGGCCGGCCCAGGCCCAGAACCTGCGGGACTCGCTCGAAGGCACCGGTATCGTGGTCAAAGTTGGGCTCCGGCCTGGCTCGAGCTCCATGGACCAGGCGCGAGCCGCCGGGTTCAGCGAAGCGGCAGGCACCCTTGGCGAGATGTTCACGGTCATTGGCGAATCCGACCTGGTCATCCTCCTGATCTCCGACGCGGCGCAGGCGGAAGTGTTCCGTGACGTATTTGCGAAACTGCGGCCGGGCGCCACACTCGGCCTTTCGCACGGCTTCCTGGTGGGGCACATGCGGAACATCGGGGAGCGGTTTCCCGAAAACATCAACGTCATCGCTGTGTGCCCCAAGGGTATGGGCCCATCCGTCCGGCGCCTGTACGTCCAGGGTGCCACCGTAAACGGCGCGGGCATCAATAGCAGCTTCGCGGTGGAGCAGGACATCGATGGGCGCGCGACCGACATCGCGCTTGGCTGGTCGGTGGCGCTCGGCTCCCCCTACACGTTCCAGACCACTCTCGAGTCCGAGTTCAAGTCGGATATCTATGGAGAGCGCGGCATCCTCCTTGGCGCGGTCCACGGGATCATCGAGAGCCTCTACCGCCGCTACATCAACCAGGGCATGAGCCACGACGATGCCTTCCGGCACTCGGCCGAGGCGATCACCGGGCCGATCTCACGCATCATCTCCCGCCAGGGCATGCTCGGCGTGTACGAGGCGGTGGGCGCCGACGGGCGTCCGGCGTTCGAGGCAGCTTATGCCGCGGCCTACCCCGCTGCCCACGAAATCCTCTCTGAGATCTACGACGAAGTATCCAGCGGCAACGAGATCCGCAGCGTCATTCTCGCCGGCGAACGGCTGAAGAAGCGGCCCATGGGGATCATCGACCGGACCGAGACCTGGCAGACGGGAAAGCGTGTCCGGGCGACACGAAAAGACGAGGAAATCCCGCTCGACCCGTTCACCGCGGGAGTGTACATCGCCACGATGATGGCCCAGATCGACATCCTGATGGAGAACGGGCACCCATACTCCGAAGTCGCGAACGAGTCGGTCATCGAGGCGGTCGATTCCCTGAACCCGTACATGCATGCGCGCGGAGTCTCGTACATGGTCGACAACTGTTCCACGACGGCGCGCCTGGGTTCGCGCAAGTGGGCGCCGCGGTTCGATTACGTGCTGACCGAGCAAGCCTACCCGGCGCTCGACGAGAAGGACCCCCTGGAAACCAGCCTGGTCGACCGCTTTACGCGCCACGACATCCACCAGGTGCTGGCGGAATGCGCCAAGCTCCGGCCTTCGGTCGATATCTTCGTGGAGTGAACGCACGCTCAGGAAAACACCATAGAAGAGGGCGCCCATTGGGCGCCCTCTTTTGTGGTTGGGGACGGGTGGAGAGCCGCTAAATCGGCAGGATGGCCCTGCGCATGTGCCGGTCGCCAGCGTAGTTTTCGAACGGGTTGACGCCGATTTCCCTGAGCATGGCGTACCGCTCGATGACGGTGATTTTGCCATCGACCAGCCGCACCCAATCGGCAAGTCGCGGCCGCGATGGATCGATCGCCAGCTCGACGAGCGCGTCGTGTTCGCCGGCGAGGATGTTAGTCATGCGAAGTGTCCCGAAGGCGGGAGTGGGGAGCGACCCAAGGAAGTCGAGGATGTTCTCGGGACCGGTCGCAATGCCGTAAACGCCGTCAATCATGGCCGATTTGGGGGCGAGGTGGGCGAGCGCGGCCTCGCGGTCGCCGCCAAGCAGGGCAGCATAAAAGGCTTCGACCGTCGACTTCGTTGCGTTGGCGCTGCCGCCCTTGTAGCCGGTCGCGTCGTTCATGGCAGCGGTAGCGGGCTTGTCGAGCTCGATGTCCCGGAGCTGACCGTACAGGCGCCGTTCGGCCACCTCTTCGCCCCCGTTGAAGCGGAACACCTCGACCACGCGCTGCGTGAACGGCCGCCAATCGTACCCCTTCGCCTCGATCGTGGCGCGGACGGCGACAGTGTCGCCCTGCTCGATGTACTCCAGTTCGGCGTAGTTGCAGTCCTGGTAGTCGCGGAGGAACTCGCGATGCCAGTCGGCTATCGAGACGCTGTCGCGCAGTGTAGGGCCGCGGAATGAGGTGAAGACGGCATCCGGCCGATGTCGTGCCTCGATCTCGGCGAACCGGTCGAAGTTGATGGCGGTGATGAGCGCGTTGACCGCGGGGATGTTGGACATAGGGGCCGGCACTACCTGGTGGTGAGGTCGGGCGGGATTGTAACGCGGTTCACGAACTCGGGGTAGCGAAGGGGAGGGCAGGAAGCGCGCCCAATCAATCCGCTGACACCCCGGATATCCTGTGAACGCCCCCAGAAGCGGAGGGTGGGAGGAGGATTGAGCGTGTTGGAAGCGGGTGAGCGAATGCCCGGCGTCGCAGGGGAGCTCCAGGGGTTCTGCGTGAAGGGGCTCCGTGCTGAGCACCACCTGGTCATTGCGGCCCGGGTGCACGCGGGGACCACGAAGGGCGCTGCCGCGCTGTCGTCCTGTTCGGAATCACAAACGAAGCGACGCTGGGACGAGGTAAAGGACTTCGTCCTCGTGCCGCTTGGGCTCCCCCGGCACGACGACGTGTTGGCCGGGCTCTGGGTTGCGCTGCACGCCGGATGCTGCACCGCGCCGTCGTTTTCGCTGCTCAGAAATGACAGCCGATTTGCGGGCAAAGCCTCGTAGAGTTGCTCAGCGTGGTCGCAGCACAATGGCGCCAGCGGGGCGCCTGGCTGACAACTCTGACCGACTGGAGTTCAAACATGAGAACGCGGCGCTTCCCCGGTTTCGCGTTGGCCGTTGCCCTCGTCGTTGCAGCTCTCCCAGGCCTGGCGTCAGCCCTCTACAGCTACGAGGGCAGCGACTACTCCTACGACTTCGGCTCTTACGGAAACGGCTGGCTCGCTAACTGCGACATGGAAAGCGACGGCAACGGTCTGTACGCCAAGTACAAACTCGTAGGGAGCGGAGACCAACACCGGCTCGAGGATCCCAACGGATCACAATCTGGTTGTGGGTACGGCGGGTCTTATGCGACCTACATCTACAGCCACCAGACCTGCGAGGATCAGGCTTGGCAGCCAGATCCATGCGGGGCGACCGTCTATCCTTCGTGGTGACGGGCGGCTAGCCTCGACTGCAGCGCGAGGGACACTGACAAACCTCGCGCTGCAACAGCCGGCGGAGATGCGTATGCTGCTTCTGCGCGACGTTGAACTGAGATACGACAGCCGCGTGGTGCTCGACGGGCTGAATCTGCAGTTGGAGGCGGGAACGGCAACGGCGATCATGGGCCCATCCGGGAGCGGTAAGACATCGCTCCTCCACTGCATCGCCGGCATAATCCAGCCCGATTCCGGCACGATTGATATTGACAGCGCCAAAATCTCATCGATGAGCGCGTCTGCGCGCGCCCGGTTCCGGCTCGAACACGTCGGCATCGTCTTCCAGTTTGGGGAACTGCTGCCCGAGCTCACGGTGGGTGAGAACGTCGCTCTCCCGCTCAGGATGCTTGGGAGGCCCGCCCGTGAATCAGGCGATCGCGCTCTTACCGCTCTGCGCGCCGTTGGCATCGATCCCGTCGTCCGGCGGCACCCGGGCGAGCTTTCGGGCGGAGAGATCCAGCGTGCGGCCATCGCCCGGGCCATCGTTGCCCGCCCGCAGATCCTCCTTGCGGATGAACCAACCGGCGCGCTGGACGAGGAGAATATCGAGTCGGTCGCCAGGCTGATTACGGCCCAGGCGCATGAACTCGGCGCCGCGGTCATCATGGCGACGCACAACCCCGCGGTTGCCCGGTTTGCGGATAGGGTCTTCCGGCTCCGTGCCGGGCGACTTGAGGAATCGGCGGCGCTGGTCCCCGCATGACGCTTGCGATCGCCTCCCGCGTCGCCCTCCACCTGGTCACGCGGAGCAGGATACAGAACCGCTGGCGCTCGGTCGCAATCCTCGTGTCGTGCGCCTATGCCATGCTCCTGGTGCTTGGGTCGCTGAGCGTCTTTCTCTTGCTCGAACGGGAGCAAGCACGGGTGGATGACCGGTGGCCAATCCTGGCCAGTCCCGAGGAGCCAACCAGGCTCCTGGTGATTGAACGCGACGACGATTGGGAAGGTGACCAGTTCCCGGTCTTCTGGATCGAGCCGGTGACCGGCGTCGCGCCGGTGCTTCCGCCGGGCCTTCCCCGCATGATCGAGCCGGGGGAAGCTGCTGTCTCCCCGCGGCTCGACGAACTTGCCCGGGCGCATCCTGAGGTCGCCGCCAGGTACCCGGACCGCATCGTCGTCGGCGATGAGGGTCTCCAGAACCCGGATGAACTCATTGCCTACTACCGTCCCGTGGAAGGACGATCGCTCGGTGAGTCACCGTTCGTCCTCCGCGTGTCAGCCTTCGGTCAAGGTCCCGCGGAACGGCGTGGGCCTCCATTGAGCCAGGAAGACCCACCGAACGGCACCCCTGTGGCGCTCGGACTCCTGGCTCTTGCGGTGGTGCCGGGTATGGTTCTGCTCGCCTGTGGTCTTGGCGCGCTATCCAGTGCGCGCCAGCACCGCTTCCAGGTTCTGCAGTGGCTTGGCGGCCCGGCGTCGATGCTGGCTGCAGTCAGCGTCTTCGAAGTCTTGATCCTGGCCGTGCCTTCAGCCGTCATCATGGGCGCCGCGTGGTATGCGGTGTCCGGGCAGCTGGAGGCGATTCCCTTCCTCGGGCGACCTGTCCTGCGCGGCGATCTGCAACCGCCGATCTGGGCCTGCCTCGCGGCCACGGGCGGCTTCACGCTCGTGGCCGTCCTGCTTGCCGCGGCTGATGGCGTACTGGCCGCGTACCGGCGGTCTTCGGAGGCCAGACCGGGTTTGCGGCCAATCGTTGTTTCGCGCCTCCGCCTGGCGCTGCTCGCCTTGCCGTGGCTTCTGCTGGTACTCGGGGCACGGCTTGGCGGCTACCGGGGAGCGCTCGCTCTCATGTCCGGCCTCATCTTGATCCCGCCCACAACCGTCAGTGCAGTCCCACATGCGGTGCGCGCCTTCGGCAGGCTGTTGCGGGCCGCTTCTGCCCCCGCACTGCTCATCGCCGGCCGGCGGATGGAGTGGGATCCCTTCGGTAGCGGGCGCCCATTTCTTGGGGTAACGGCGCTGGCGGTCCTCCTCATCGGGACGACGGGATACATCCGCATCGTGAACTGGGGAGACCCGCCGCGCAGCGACCAGGATTCCGCTTCCTACGTCACGATTGGATGGCTCAACCCAATGCCCGGCGACATAGAGCGACTGCGAAGCTCCCTCGGTCCCGACACCGTAGTCGTTGGCCTCGCAAGGTCGCAGCAGGGCGACGTCACGATCTACGGTTCCTGCCCTGCCCTCGCGCGGGTGATCCGCCAACTGCCCTGTAACGTAGCGGACCCGTTCGAGCTTTCCCCAGTCGCACTCGCATTGTTACCGGGAATCGTGCCGCCGCAGGTGCCAATCCGGCTCGGCGGGGAAGGCGCCGCGCCGCCAGGTGGGGCATTGGTCGTTTCCGGCGAGTCGCAAGACTCACTCCACCAGCGCAGCCGAACGGCGGCGATGGCCAACCTCCCCGCACCCACAGTCCAAAACCCGGTAGGCTTCGGAATGAAAGCCGCGCCGCTGGTCCGCTGGCTCACCCTGGGGGTCGTCGCCGGTGCATCGGCCCTGGTTCTCGGCACGATGCTGCTGGCGGTGAACGGCGTGATGGAATGGCGTCACCACCTGCGGCCGCTGGTCATCATGGGCATTCGGCGCGGGCAACTGCAGCGGCTGCAGGCTTGCCTCTTCATACTGCCGTTCGCGGTGCATGCCGGCCTGGGGCTGGCCATCGGCCTACCTGCCTGCTGGTTTATCGTCAGCCGCGACGGTGCCCCTATGCCGTGGTCGCAAATCGGGCTCATCGCGACCGCGTTCGCTGGTGCCGGGGCAGTGGGGAGTGCGCTCTTGTACTCCTTCGCGCCGGCACTCCAATTGCGCGACCAGAAAGAATAGCCACACAGCGCGCGCCTCGCGCGGCGATCCCCTACCCTACCGTGCGACCACCCGCGCCCCGCGCGGCTTCGAACGGAGCGCCCCATGACCACAGCCAGCACTGATGTGCGTGACAACCTGACCCAGGCCGACGCCGAGGCGCGCGCCGCCCGCGTCCGCCACTGCGACTACACCCTCGACTTGCAGCTCACCCGCGGTGCGGCGACCTACCGGGGCGATGTGACCTTGCGGTTTGGCGATGCCGGCAGCGGCGACCTCTTCCTCGACTTCCGCGGCAAGACCATCGACTCGCTGGAGGTGAACGGCGCGAAAGTCGAGCCGCGCTGGAACGGCTTCCGCCTGTGGCTGCCGGGCGAGGCGCTTGCCGCTTCGAACACCGTCAGGGTGGTGTACGAAAACGAGTACGACCACGAGGGCGACGGCTTCCACCAGTTCATCGACCCGGAGGATGGCGAGGAATACCTCTACACCCAGTTCGAGCCGTACTGCAGCCACTGGTTGTTCCCCCAGTTCGACCAGCCCGACATCAAAGGCACCTACGCCCTACAGGTGACGGCGCCTTCCGAGTGGACGGTCATCGCCAACAACCCGCAGATCTCGGCCGTTCCCGCCGATGCCGGCCGCACGCTCCACACCTTCGAGGCGACGAAGCCGTTCAGCACCTACCTCTTTGCGCTGGTCGCCGGCGCGTACCAGCTGGTCCGCGAGGAGCACAACGGCATAGCCATCGGCCTCGCCTGCCGGAAGAGCCTCGTGAAGTACCTGGACCCGGCCGAGTTGTTCGAGCTCACCCGCCAGGGCCTCGATTTCTTCGCCGAATTCTTCGACCTGCCCTATCCCTTTGGCGCCAAGTACGACCAGGCGTTCGTCCCCGAGTGCAACGCCGGCGCGATGGAGAACGTGGGTCTCGTCACCCACAACGAGTACATGATCTTCCGCGACCCGCCGACCGAA
>CAYUVT010000064.1:0-14932 GCA_964448165.1 uncultured Anaerolineaceae bacterium
CTGATCAAGATAAATTATCTGAAGCACTTGCAAAATTAAGTGATGAGGATCCTACTTTTAAAGTAAAAGTTGATGATGAAACTGGTCAAACACTAATTAGCGGTATGGGCGAACTTCATTTAGAGATTCTTGTTGATACTCAGGAGCGCGCTGAGCACGCCGAACGCGGCGGCGAGCAAGAGCACGCCGCGACTTCGACTGGAACTACTCGATGCTGCCGCAATGGTTCGGTTCACGTTTCACTCCTCCCCTACCAATATCGGCGGGTGTACCCACCGGCTACAGGCCGCGTTTACCGGGCCAAAAAGAATGGGTCCCCGCTCCGCGGAGGAGCGGGGACGTGTTGGCATGGGTGGCCTGGCGGGGCCGCCGCTATTTGACGAGGGCGATGTGCGTTTGCTCGGCGATGGCCTGGAAGGCCTCGTCGAGCTGGGCAACGGTTGGCGCTTTGTAGTACGTGCCCCCGCCCAGGGTGGCGATGTCCTCCAGCACGCAGTCCAGCACTCCATCGCCGAGGCCGATCGTGAAGACGATGATGCCGGCATCCTTCGCTGCCGTGGCCTGGTTTTTGGCGTGTGTAATCGCCGTGTTCGATGCCGGGCACGTGCTGGGCGTGCTATCGCTCTGCGTGGTGCAGCTGGTCGAGTTCGACGTATACGCGCCGGAGTTGCTGCAATAGTTCGTGGGCACGCCGTCCGTGAGGATGACCAGGACCCGGACGGCGTTCGCTCGCTTCCCGGGACCATCGAGGATGAACCTTCCTTTCGCCAGGCCGTGAGCGATGTTCGTCCCGCCCGCGGGGAACAGGATCGTGTCCATCGAATTCGCGATGGTCGCGAGGTTCGATGAGAGGTTCTCGACGATGCTCGCCGACGACGAGTACTTCGCCAGCCCGATCTTGTCGTAGGCGGGGTCGAACAGGGTCGTGAAGTACTGGGCGTTCGAGATCGCGCCATCGAACGGCATGTGCGGCCCGTTCTGGGCGGTGGTGGCCTGGTAGTAGCTGGCGAGTTCGCAGTAGTCGTTGGTACTGCTGTAGCCCGTCCGGTTGGCCCACACTTCCGCATTGGCCGAGTGCGAGGTTGCCGTCGTTCCCTGGCTCTTGTAGCGGTTCTGGATGCCCCGTTGGACCGTCAATGTGTTCGTTGCCACGTTGACAGCCGTGATCTTCATCAACTCGTCGTCGATTTTGATGATCCCGGCCCGCAGGCTCGGGTCGCTGCCGCCTGTGGTTCGCTGCCAGTAGGGGGTAGTGCTGTTGAACGTTGTGCCGAAGTTGTTCCAGTTGGTGGATGAGTTCGTGCTCGTGAAGATCCGCACATCGTTCAGCTGGATCGTTGTTTGGGTGGAATTGATGTTGTTGGCCAGCCTCGGGAACGCGAACCCTCCCGAGGGTGTGAGCCGCCCGGGACTCATCTGGTAGGAGATGCTCTTCTCCACCTGGGCGAAGCTGTCAAAGCACATCGACCCCGAGACATCGAGCACGACGGCGATGTCGAGCACCTGCGATTCCGCGTCGCCCGATGCGGAGACCGTCCAGTGGTCCACGCCGAAGAGCCGCGCGAACCAGGTGGGAATGTCGGCCGAGGCCGAGACCCGGATCGCCTTGTTTCCCGGCGGATACTCGACGGCGAACTGGACGTTCGTGCCCTGCGCCTGGATGAAGCCGCTGTTGTCGAGCCAGTACTCTGTTGCCTTGGCATCGGCGGCCGTCTGGCTGGGCATGCTCTGGGCGGCAGCGAGGGCCGCGGCATCGACGGCGGCCTGCATCTGGGTCCGCGCCCAGACATACCGGCCGACATCGATGCTCATCGCCACGAAGCCGATGAACACAAAAAGGAACAGGCCGAACAGCGGTAGCGCCTGTCCAGCCTCCCGACGGGTCAACTTGCGAATCAGCGACCGCAGCATCGCTTCCTCCTTTTGCCGGCTACTCCAGCCGCATGGACGAGTGGGCCGATATCGTCGGCGCCGCCAGGCTGCTCCCGCCGATCAATTGGAGGATCGACCCGAGCGGTGTGACGAACTCGAAGTCGTATGCCAGGTCGATCGACACGGCCGAGCCGCGAGAGCCCTGGATGTTATCCGGCGTGATGCCGAGCTTGCCCGGGTCCAGCGAACAGTCGCTGGGGTAGTTGCTGCAGAAGCTGTCGTAGATGCGATCCTGCACGGTCGCGTAGTCGGCCTGGACTGCTGCGACCCGGGCACCCTCCCGGGCGGCGTTGGTGACCAGGAGCCACGTGTAGAATGCCCGGCCGAAATCGACCAGGCCAAACATGAGCACGAGGAAAATCGGCAGGATCATGGTGAACTCGACGAGGCTCTGCCCTGCTTCCGTCTGCCGGAAGCGGTGCAAGAGCCTGCGCACGGGTCCCCTGTGAAGTGGTCGTTCCCGCTGGTCCGTGAGGTCCATGCTCGCCTCGTCTTTCCGCCGCGGCCGCGGCCTCCGATCGAGAAAGGGGTGGGTGACCGTGGTCGCCCACCCCTTCCGGGCTGTTGTCCGGCGACTTCGCCGTCTTTGGGCTAGGTCAGGCCGGCCGAGACTTCACCGAGCTTGCCGGCGATGTCGCCACCGAGGGTGGTCAGTGCGGCGATGCAGGCGACGGCGATGAGGGCGAGGATCAGGCCGTACTCGGCGAGGCCCTGGCCTTCTTCGTCCCGCGTCTGGAGCTTCGCCACCTTGGTGATGGCCCAGTGCTTGATCTTCGACATGTTGGTTCTCCTACCTCTTCCTGGCCGGGGCTGTGCCCCGTGTTCTGGTTCGCTCCCGGCGTTGCCGCACCGTTCCTCCCGCTGGCCCCGGGCCAGCCGTCCCGGAAGTCGCATTGGCGGACCCCGTTTCCGGGTTGGCCTCCGCCTCCGCTCTGCCCGGGACCGGGCGCTTCGCCGGTGAAGCTACTAGCAGTTTCGACGGCCCCCGGAGGTCCAAAAGGTGCGTCACCGGGTATTCACCTGCTTGACTCCCGGGCCGGCGATTGGCCGTTCGTTGCAGACCAACTGGCCAACCGCGACCGCCGTGCCGACTCTATGAGAGGGGCCGGTTTTAGCTTCGGCCGGCCCGAACGGGGAGCACAGGAATGCCGGTCTCAGATCATTCGACACGGGCGAAGGCGTTCACGGCGGGGGCCTGGCGCCGACGGCTTTCCTACGCGCAGGATGCTTCGCTCGTCTGCATCTCGGCCCTCTTCTTCTATGTGCACGCCACGCACGCCGTGGAAGCACGCTCTGTCGCAAATGTCTTCTTCGCGATGGAACAGGGCCTGCTCGTCGGGATGTTCCTCACCCGCAGGCGCACCGACACGACCTCGACGCGACCGTGGGATTGGTTCGTCGCCACCATCGGCGGCTGGCTCCCGCTCGCCATGCGGCCGCATGAAGCGGGCGGCAGCCTGGAAGCGTTCGGGACCGGCCTTCAGGTCGCCGGCCTTTCCTGCGTCATTGTGAGCTTCGCGACGCTCGGCAAGAGCTTTGGAGTAGTCGCGGCCAATCGCGGCCTCAAGGTGGGCGGTCCTTACCGCTTCGTGCGCCACCCCATCTACATGTCGCACTCCATCACGCTGATCGGGTTCAGCATGGCGAACCTCTGGTGGTACAACACCGCGATCCTCGTGATCGTCACCGTCTTCCAGGTGCTGCGCATCCAGGCTGAGGAGCGCGTCCTGGCCGCTACGTCCGATTACGACTCGTACCGCCGCTCGGTTCGCTGGCGGCTGGTGCCGGGGCTCTACTAGTCATGGCGGTTTGGAGTCGCAGGTGGCGGTTGCCAGCGCGAGCCGGGAGCGCCTCGTCGCGGCTCGCCCGCTTCCTGAGCGGGGCCGCAACCTGGGGCATTTTCGCCATCCTGCTCATGCCGTACGTCGCCATCCGCGGCAAGGGCGATGAAGTCTTCGCCCCCATCGGCTTCGAGGGAGCCGAGCGTGCCGTCTTCTTCGGCGTTCCGACCAGGTTCCTGCAGCAGCATCTCTACGCGCGCGATATGGTCTGGCTGGACGCCGCAGGCTTCGCCATGCATCTTTCCTGGTTCTTCCTGCCGTTCGCGTTCAGCCTCGTGGTCGCGTTCACTGAGCGACGGAAAATGCTCGAGTTCTACTGCTGGGTCCTCGCGGCGAGCTACCTGAGCACGATCTTCTACCTCCTGCTCCCCGTCCGTCCGCCGTGGATGGAGGAGGGCATCACCCGCGTGCTCGCGGCACGGAGCTTCATTCGGTACACCGAAGTAGACGACAACCCGTTCGCCGCGTTCCCCAGCCTCCACGCCGCAATACCCCTCGTGATTGCGCTGTTCTTCCTGCTCCGGTCTGAGCGGAAGCGGGCGCTTGCGTGGCCGATCGCCGCGCAGGGCATGCTGATCAGTGCGGCCGTTGTCTACCTCGGGGAGCACTGGGTCCTCGACGTGGTCGCGGGCTGGGCGCTCGCGGGTTTCGTGGCCTGGCTCTTCGTCTCACGCCGCGTCCGGGCCGTTGTCCACCGTATTCCCGGCGATCCGCTTCTGCACCTGCAGCGCCTGGACGCCCGCATCGCGAACCTTGGGTACGAGCCCGCGTCACCCGCGGACGGCGAGCTTCTTGGCCTACCCGCCGAATCCCGGCCCCAACCCGAACGCCGCGCTGCCTAAGGCACCAGCAACAGGTCCACGAGCGCTGGCAGCGCAATCCCCGCCGGCGCCCGGATGATCACGTCGGCGATATCGGTCAGCGCCGTCTCTTCCGGGTTCACCTCGATGAGCGGCGCACCCCTGCGCTTCGCCAGCACCGGGAAGTCCGCCGCCGGGTAGACCACCGCACTCGTGCCGATGGTCAGGAACAGGTCCGCCTGGAGCGCCTCACGGTAGCTCGCGTCCAGGGCATCCTTCGGGATGGGCTCCCCGAACATCACCGTGTCGTTCTTGTACACCCCGCCGCACTCCGGGCAGAGTGGAGGCAACCGCTCCAGGTCGATCGTCTCCAGCCGATCGCGCGCGCCGCACTCCATGCACCGCACCTTGAAGCGGTTCCCGTGGATCTCGGTCACCAGCCGCGAACCGGCCACCTGGTGCAGGTTGTCGATGTTCTGCGTGATGATGTGCGCCAGCCGCCCCATGTGCTCCAGATCGGCCAGCGCATAGTGCCCCGGGTTCGGCGCCGCCCGGTCGATGGCATCCGCGAACTCTGAGCCGCCCACACGGTGTTCGATCGCGTAGCGCCACCACCCGGCCGGGTCGTCCAGGAACATGTCCCACCCGTCGATGGTCGGCTCGCCGAACTTGGTCCAGATGCCGCCCGTCCCCCGGTACGTCGGGATACCGCTCTCGGCCGAAAGCCCCGCGCCCACCAGCGCCACCGCATGGTGGCTCCGCCTCATCAACGAGGCCGCGGCACGAAGGGCGGTGGCAACATCAGCGTTATCGAGGAGTGAAGTGGTCTGCCGCAAGCGATCCCTCTGTAGGAAGATGATAGGCCACTTCCTCTTCGAATGCCCGGACCTGTTCGGCCACCTCTTCTACGGACCAACCGGCCTCTTCCGCCACGATCCGCGCCACCTCGCGATGGCAACAGAGCCCCCGGCAACTGGCCCACGAAATCCCCGTGCGCCGCAGCATCACGTCGCCGAGAGTCCACGCATGCTCGTTCCGCACCGCGTGGCGCACCTCGCCGGCGATCGCACCGGAATGCGGACAGAGCACATCCGTCCCCAGTCCGAGCACCCCGGGAATTGCCTCCCCGTAAACGCGAAGATGCCGCAGGCTCGGCTTCGGCAGTCCACTCGCGAGGAGCGACTCGCGCCACCCGGCGGGCGGCGCATCGGTGTGGGCCGTCCGCTTCTGTGGAGGCTCGAGGCGGGCGACCACTTCCCCGGCGAGCGGCCGGAAGGTGCTCAGCTTGCCGCCCACCACGCTGTACATGCCCCGCGCGCCCCCGAGCCGTGCATGGTCGAGGACCGCGTGCCGCCGGCTGATCGCAGCCTCGGGCCCGCCCTTGACGTTCTGCAGCGGCCGCAGCCCCGCGTACGCGTACCGGATGCGCGACCGGGTGATGTCGTAGCCCGGCAGCAGTTCGCGCGCCTCCGCGACCAGGTACTCGATGTCCTCGTTCACCGGCCGGATTGCCGATGGGTCGCCCTCGTAGCGCTCGTCGGTTGTGCCGATGAGGAGCAGGTCGCCCTGCGGCACCGAGAAGAACACCCGCCCATCGCTCTTCGCCGTCGAAAACACCGCGTTGTGCCCCGGTGGCTCATCCAGCTCAACCACGATGTGGGTCCCCCGTGTTACCCCGAGCAGCTCCGGCGGCGGAAGGTCGCCCAGCCGGTTCACGGCATCGACCCATGGCCCGCCAGCATTCACCACTGCCTTCGCTGGCACCGTGTAGACGCGGCCGGCGTACGTCACTTCGACCGCTGAGACAGCGCCATCGCCTGCCTCGATTCGCGTGACGGGCGCGTGATTGTACAGAGCGGCCCCCATTCGCTCGGCCGAAAGCGCCAGCTCCAGCGTCAGCCGTTCCGGCGAGTGCACACGCGCATCGAAGAAGCTGAACCCCCCGTTCGCCGATTCGGGAAGGTACGGCGCCAGCTCGCGGAGCCGTGCTCGCCCGAGGTGCCGGTGCGATGGCACCCCCCGGTACAGCGCCAGCAGGTCATAGGTCGCCAGGCCAACGCGGAGCTGCCAGGCTGGCCGCCGCGTCCATGGCAACATCGGCAGCAGGAAGCGCTGGGGTGTCACCAGGTAGGGGCGGGTCTTCAGCAACCACGCCCGTTCCCGCAGCGACTCGAACACGAGGCGAACGTCTCCGTGCTCGAGGTAGCGCAGGCCGCCATGGATGAGCTTGGTCGAGCGCCATGTCGTGCCAAACCCGAAGTCCGTTGCTTCGAAGAGTGCCACCCGCAGGCCTCGGGCCGCGGCCTCCTCGGCGATGGCGCAACCATTGATCCCGCCGCCGATGATGGCGGCATCCAGTGGCGGGCCGGCCGCAAGTTCAGCGAGGCTCACTCCGCTGCCCATCCCAGCGTCCGCTCCACCGCCCGCCGCCACTGGCGGAGGTGCCGGTGCCGTTCGGCTGTTCCCATGCGCGGCTCGAATACCCGCTCTACCTGCCAGAGTGCGCCGACTTCTTCCAGTGACGACCAGACGCCCACCTCGAGACCCGCGATGTACGCAGCACCCAGCGCCGTGGTCTCCGGGCTTTTCGGCCGGAGCACCGGTATCCCGGCAAAGTCCGCCTGCAGTTGCATCAGCAGATCGTTTCGCGATGCCCCCCCATCGGCGCGGAGCTCGTGCACCGGCTCCGGCAGCGCCTCGTTCATCACTTCGATCAGCTCGGTGCTCGAAAGTGCGATCGCCTCCAGTGCCGCCCGGGCGATGTGCCCCTTCGTCGTCCCCCGCGTGATGCCAAGGATTGCTCCCCGTGCGTGCGGGTCCCAGTCGGGCGCGCCCAGCCCGGTGAAGGCGGGTACCACGGCCACACCACCGCTATCCGGAACCGAGGCTGCGAGCGGTTCGATCTCCTCCGAACGCGAAATCACGCCCAGCTCGTCCCGGAGCCACTGCACGAGTGCACCGGCCACGAAGACCGACCCCTCGATGACGTACTCCGGGCCCTGCTGGCCCGCCCCCCCGCCGATTGACGTGAGCAAGCCCCCCTCCGACTTGACCGGTCGTGGACCTGCGTTCGACAGCAGAAAGCAGCCCGTGCCATACGTGTTCTTGGCAATGCCCGGGGCAAAGCCGCCCTGGCCAAAGAGCGCGGCCTGCTGGTCTCCAGCCACACCGGTGATTGGGACTTTCGCCCCGAACACCGCCTCATCTGTTGTGCCAAACAAGGAGCGCGATGGCTGCGCCGCGGGCAGCACCGCTCGCGGCACCTCGAACAGGTCACACAGTGTCTCGTCCCACCGTCCGCGGTTGATATTGAACAGCAGCGTCCGGCTCGCGTTGGTATAGTCGGTGGCGAATCGCCGGCCACCGGTCAACTTCCAGATGAGCCAGCTATCCACCGTCCCGGCGGCGAGCCTCCCGCTGGCGGCGGCATCCTGGACGGTCTGGTCGTGCCGCAGCAGCCACGTCAATTTGGTGCCCGAGAAGTACGGGTCCAGCTTGAGCCCGGTGAGCTTCCGGATCAGCTCCTCGTGACCGGCGCTGCGAAGGTCCTCGCAGATACCCGCCGTTCGCCGGTCCTGCCAGACGATCGCGTTCCCGAGCGGTTCACCGGTCTCGCGGTCCCAGGTCACGATGGTCTCGCGCTGGTTCGTCACGCCAATCGCAGCCAGGTCTCCCGGGGTGAGTGCCGCCTGGGCCAGCGCGATGGTGATCGACTCGAGCGTCGATTCCCAGATGTCCAGCGGGTCGTGTTCCACCCGTCCCGGCTGGGGATAGTGTTGAGCGAACGGCTGCTGGCCGATGCCCACAATCTCGCCTGCGGCATCGACCACCAGCGCCCGCGAACTCGTCGTCCCCTGGTCGATCGCGAGCAAGTATGGGGGCTGCATGGCGGGAGTATACGAACTCCGGCGGTATCTGCCGTATGCCGGGCGGTTACTGTCGTGTGACTTCCAGCTTTTCGAGCCGATCCCGCAATTTCGTGTTCTCGTCGCGCAGTTTCTCGAACTCTTCGCGCAGTTTCTTCACCTCTTCGTCCGTCGCGGCGCCTTTGCGGAGGGCGAGCGCGTTCTCGCGCGCCATGCGCACCCCGCGCCCGTCCAGCTCGCGCGCGGCCATCTTTTCGAGCGCGGGCACCTGGCTGTCGTCCTTCAACGTCTTCAACGCGTTCGCTGCCGCAATCCGCACGCGGAAGTCCGGGTCCTCCAGGTACCCGGCGATTTCTTCCCCGAGCACCTTCTTGCGGTCCGGGAAGAACAGGCCGAGCCGCGCGATCGCCCCCACCGCTGGCGGCCTCGCCTGGAATGGCTGGCCATAGCGTGCCGCCCGCGAAAGGAGCTCGAACCCGGCTTCGCTTCGCAGCTCGACCAGTCCATCGATGCAGCCGACCCGGACGACCTGCCGGAAAGACGGTCGATCGAAATTCGCCGCCAGCACCTCGAACGACCCCGGCAGGCGCAATTTCCCTGCACTCCGGCAGGCTTCGGCCTCGACAAACCACGACCGGTCGCGCTTGGCAAGCGGCCGCAGCGCGTCGAGCACCTCGGCGTCGCCCCGGAATTGGCCAAGCGCCGCGACGACCCCGCGCCGCGCCTTCGGATGGCGCACCGAAAGGCAGCGAAGGAGCGCGTCGCGGGCCGCCGTCGTGCGGATTTCGCCGAGCGCCTTCGCGGCCGCAGCCTGCACCGCCCAGAACCGGTCGCCCATCACCGACGTTTCCAGCGCAGCCACCGCCTCGGCGCCGCCCTTCTTGCCCAGCCCCTTCGCCGCCAGCTGGCGCCCGGCGATGTCGTCATCATCGCGAAGTTGCAGCCGCAATTCGCCCACTGACTTCTCGAAGTCGATCTCCTTCAACACGCTGTTGTAGGGGTCGAACCGGCAGAGGTCGGGCTTCGCTGGCAATGGAAACACGAAGGTGTGGTCCGCCTGCGTTATCTCCACCGGGAACGCCACCGGCTTTGCGCGGCCCTTCTTGAAGTCGATGGTCAGCGGCACCCGGAAAACCGGTGTGCCGTCGTCCGTCTTCTGTGTTTGTTTCACGTTCACGGTGGCCAGCCGCGATGCCTCGTCCCAGCTCCAGCTCACCTTGAACGACGGGTGCCCCGGCCGGTAGACCCACTGATCGAAGAACCAGTCCAGGTTCCGCCCGGTCTCCGCAGCGATGGCGTTGGCCAGGTCCTGCGTGATGACGTTCCGTTCCTGGTTGTCCCGCACATACCGCTGGATCGAGCGGAAGAACTGGTCGTCGCCCAGCAGGCCCCGCAGCATGTGCAACACCACCGAGCCCTTTTCGTACAGGTGCCGGTCGAACAGGTCGATCGGCTCGTTGAACACGTTCGTCACGATCGGCCGCCGGTAGCGCTCCTCCAGGTACAGGTCGGTGTTCTCGATGGCCCCTTGCCGGTACATGTCCTCGCCCAGGTGCTCCTCGTCCCACAGCATCTCCAGGTACGTCGCGAAGCTCTCGTTGAGCCACCCGTGCGACCAGTCCCGGCACGTCAGCAGGTCTCCGAACCACTGGTGCGCCAGCTCGTGCGAGATCAGCGGATCGCTCGTGAAATCCACCGCTGCTTTCCGGTCCACGATGATGTTCTCGGTCATCGTGGTCGCGCTCGTGTTCTCCATCCCCCCGAACACGAAGTCTCGCACCACCACCTGGCTGTACTTCGACCAGGGGTACTTCACCCCGGTCAACTTCTCGAACAGGGCCACCATCGCTGGCGTGTTCGCAAAGGTGCGCTCCGCGTCGGCAACGTCCTTCTCCTCCACGAAGTAGTCGATCGTCAGGCCGTCGCGCGTCGCGTCTATCCGCGCGAGTTCGCCCGCCGCCAGGGTCAGCAGGTATGTGGAATGCGGCCGGTCCTGGTGCCAGTGGAAGGTGCGTGTCCCGTCACGATTCTTCTTGTCCTGCAGGAGTCTGCCGTTCGAAAGCGCGAACCAGTCGCCCGGCACGGTCACGATCATTTCCGACGTGGCTTTCTCGCTGGGGTGATCGAAACACGGGAGCCAGTACCGTGTGTCCTCGTCCTGGCACTGTGTCCACACCTGGACAGGCTTGTCGGGGTACGCCTCGTCTGGCGCGATGAAGTACATCCCGATGCGCGGCTGCGCCTCGTAAGTGATGGCGATGGCCAGTTCCTGCCCCCGCTTGCGCCCTTCGCCGATGTCCACCCGGAGTTTCGCCCCGTCGTAGTCGTACGGCGCCGGCTTCTTCGCTACCGCCACCGACTGAATCGCCATGCCGATGGCATCGAACTCGACGTAACGTGTGCCGTCGTTCAGCGGCGCGACCGAGTGCGTCACCGTTCCTGAGATGCGTCTGCCGGGCACGTCGAGCTTGAGGTCGATCTTCATGTGCAGCACGTCGACCACGCGGTCGCGCGGCCAGACTGGCCGGTCTCCTGGGAGCGCGTGCGGTGGTGTACGGGGTTCATCCCAGAGCCGGCCGCAGCCGAGCCGTTCTCCGTACAACGACATGGCGAATCACCCCATTCCGAATTGCCCGCGCATCCTACCGCTCACGGGGGCTAGGGGCGACGAAGCGGAAGCGCGCTACGAGGTGTGTTCCCGCAGCCAGTTGAGCACTTCGGCGCCGTGGGCATCCGGCTTCACCTTCGGCCATACCTTCGCTATCCGGCCCTCCGGGTCGATCACAACGGTCGACCGGATGATTCCTTCGTACGTCCTGCCGTACATGTTCTTCGTGCCCCAGGCGCCGAAGGCCCGCGCCACCGCATTCCCCTCGTCCACCAGGAGCTGGAACGGCAGCCCGTACTTCGCGGCGAACTTCTGGTGGGCTGCCGCGCTGTCACCGCTCACCCCCAGCACCACCGCGCCAGCTGCCTCGATGGCCGCGTGGTTGTCGCGAAAGTTGCACGCTTCCTTCGTGCACCCCGGCGTATCGTCCTTCGGATAGAAGTAGATGACAGCCCACCTGCCCTTGAGCGTGGCATTCGAAACCTCCCGCCCTTCCTGGTCCTTGAGCGAAAACTGGGGCGCCGGTGTGCTCACTTCGGGGAACGCCATGGTGCGCTACTCCTCTTCCCTTGAAATTGGTCTCTGAGATTGGTGTCCTGGAGATCGTACGACCGAGTTCGCTCAAACCGTCAGCGCGAAAGCTCCTGCGCCAGCTTCAGGAGCCCAAGGTTCGGTTCCGGGTGCCGGTGCGCCACCACCTCGGTGAGCGGCACTTCAACGGACCTGCCGCCTTGCCGGCCGATCATCACCCCCGTCCGGCCCGCCAACAGGACCGCTGTCGCCATGGCTCCCGCCTCCGAGGCCACCAGGCGGTCGCGCATCGTCGGCCGGCCACCCCGCTGGATGTGTCCCAGCACCACCACCCGGTACGGATGGTCGAGCGCCTTTCCCACCGCCTCGCCGACCGAGAACGCGCCTCCCGCCTCGTCTCCCTCGGCCACCACGATGATGTGGCTCCGCTTCCCTCTCGCAATCGAGGCCCGGAGCTGCTCAACGAGCTGCCCCGTTTGGTCAGTCGCTTCCGGTACCAGCACACCCGCCGCACCGCCTGCCACCGCAGTGTGCAGGGCTATCGCCCCGCTGGTGCGCCCCATCACCTCGACGAAGAACATCATCCCCGTCGAGACGCTCGTATCGCGGATCTGGTCGATCGCGAGCAGGGCGGTGTTCACCGCGGTATCGAAGCCGATCGCTTCGTCCGTTCCCCACACGTCGTTGTCGATCGTCCCCGGGATTCCCGCCACCGGCACCCCGCACTCATCCTGGAGAGCAAGCGCTCCCCGGAAACTCCCGTCGCCACCGACCACGATCAGCCCTTCCACGCCGTCCGCGCGCATCTGAGCCGCCGCGCGCTTCCTGACGTCCGGGTCCAAAAACGCCTTGCTCCGCGATGTCCCGATGATCGTGCCGCCCCGCTGGATGATGTTGCCCACCGAGCGGTCGTCGAGCTCCACAAAGTTCGCCTCAACAAACCCGCTGAACCCGTCGATGTAGCCCACCATCGTCGCGCCGTTCGATGTCGCCGTGCGCACCGCGGCCCGGATGGCAGCGTTCATGCCGGGGCCGTCGCCCCCGCTCGTCAGGATCCCGAGTCGTTTCATCGTTCCTTACTGTGCTGCCGCGCGGACCAACGCCGCAAGTCGCAAACTGCCGATTGCAGCGTCCGGGCCAGCCGTGGCCTGCGTTGCCCGCCAATCCGGCCGTTCGTAGCATTCGGGAATGCACCCCATCCTCCAGGCGTTGGGCCGCAACCGCATCGTCGCCGGGGCTGTTGCCGGTACCGTCCTCGCCGTCGCGGTCGCGGTCACTGCCCTGGCCATCCTCGGCGGTGGCGGGTCCTCGTCGGCGGCCCCCGAGCCTTCGCCAACCAGCGCGCCAGGAGACACTGCCACCGCCACGCGCGCGGCCTCCCCCACCCCTTCGGCCACCCCTGTCCGCTACTTCGGCGTCCTCGATGGTGCCCCCATGACTGCCTCCGAGTGGGCCGAGCGCAAGGATCTCCTGCCCCTCGCGGTCATGCTCGACAACACCCCGAATGCCTTCCCCCACTCGGGCCTTGCCGGGGCCGACCTTGTCTACGAAGCGTTCGTCGAAGGTGGCATCACCCGCCTCATGGCGGTGTACTGGCGGCGCGAAGCCGACCTCGTGATGCCCATCCGCTCGGCCCGGACCCCGTTCGTCATCTGGGCCAGCGAACTCGGAGCCATCTACGGCCACGCCGGCGGCGCCTCCACCGATAACGACGCGAACGCCATGGGCCAGATTGTCGAATGGGGCGTCAGGGACCTCAACGCCTTCTCGCCCGAGGCGAACACCGGCTACCATCGCGACCTCGGGCGCTACGCCCCCTACAACCTCGCCACCAGCACCGAAAAGCTCAGGGAAATCGCGGCCAGGCTCGGATTCGACGGCCCCCCGGCGGTCGAACCCTGGAAGTTCCGCAACTCCGGAGATCCAGCTCCGGGCGACCGCGCAGAAGGCATCGAAATCGACTTCCAGGGCAGCCGTTACAGCTGGCAGCTTGTCCAGTGGAAGTGGGACCCCGCCGCCCGCGCCTATGCCCGGTACCAGTTCGGCGGGCCGCACATCGATGCCACGACGAAGGAACAGCTCAAGTTCACAACCGTCATCGTCATGGTCGCGCCCGCTCAGGTCGTCGATGATGCCGGCCATGTGCTCCTCGAACAGCTCGGCGAGGGCCCCGCGACGGTCTTCACGGCTGGCCGAGCGATCAAGGGCACCTGGAAAAAGCCCGAACGCGAATCGCGCACCCGCTTCTTCGATGAGTCCGGCCAGGAAATCGCGTTCGAGCGCGGGCCCATCTTCATCGAGGTGATTGGCACACAGAGCAAGCTCACCGTGAAGGAATCGGCGAACGGCCTTCCCGATCTCCCGAAGTACGAGCCACCGCCCCCCGGCAGCAGCCCCACCGCCCCCGACGATACGCATGAGCCCGGCGAACCGCAGGCCACCGCGACGGCCAGCCCATCGGGCTCAGCCACGCCCGCGGCCAGTCCCACCGCAACCGCGTCGCCTCCCGCCAGCCCAACGGGAACTGCTGGCTCGCCTTCGCCCGGCTCCTCCCCGGCCACCTCCACTGCTCCATCGGGAACCAGCCCGGCAACAACGGCCGAACCACAGGCTACCGGGACACCAGAACCTCCGCCGGCGACGGCCGCACCTTAGTGCGGATGGTGCCCGTTCGTACGTACGCACACGTGCCCGGCGGGGTCCATCGGCGCGGTGCAGAGCGGGCACGGTGGCCGGCCCGCCGCCACCACCTCGGCTATCTGCCGGCGAAGCTCGAACCCGCGCCGGTAATCGAACTCCATCGTCACGCCTCGCGTCTCCTCCGCTCCGGGCGGGCCGTCGGCACAGATCAGCACGATGCGCTGCGC
Source organism: uncultured Anaerolineaceae bacterium (assembly GCA_964448165.1). Lineage (GTDB taxonomy): Bacteria > Chloroflexota > Dehalococcoidia > Tepidiformales > Tepidiformaceae > Amarobacter. The sequence goes on from CAYUVT010000064.1 coordinate 14,446, forward strand.
CTCCGCGTTCACGCCCATCGAAAGCTGTGCCAGCCGGATGTCGACCATTGCATCCAGCGGCAGCACCACCTCCGGTTCGGCGTCATCGGGAGCCACTGGCCGGTACGTGTACGCCTCGTCTTTCAGCACGGTCTCGATTGCGTCACCCAGGGCCGCCAGTTGCTCCTTCTCCAGCCAGAGCGACGCGCTCTCACCAGCGTCGTTCATCGCTCGCAGCCGGAACCGGCGCTGGCCTGGCTGGCCGATGGCCTCGGCCGAAATGTGGATGAGCGGGCCAAAGTCCCGTGTTCCTGGCATCGTTTCCGATCCTAGGCGACTCCGCCGTTTGCGTCGCTTGCCCCCGGCCACGCGTGACATACGAACCACCTGTCGCCTTTACCAAACGCCGGGGTCGACAGAAAATTCACGCAACACGAATGGTGGAGTCCACTCCGCGACATATTTTGTCGCGAAGTCGGCGTACTCTCCCCCCAACTCCCCGGGGGAG
>CAYUVT010000065.1:0-14474 GCA_964448165.1 uncultured Anaerolineaceae bacterium
CTGCTCGTCCTCGGCAGCGATGCCCTCGCCGACCTGCCGAACTGGCGCGAGCCGGGGGAGATCCGGCGCCTGGCGCGGATCGTCGTCGCCGCGAAGGAACCGGGAGCGCAAACCGGTCCGTTCGAACGGGTTGAAATGCCGCTGCTCCACATCTCATCGACCGGCATTCGCGCGCGGGTCGCCGCGGGCGAGCCCATCCGGTACCTGGTCCCTGAGGCGGTGCGCCAGTTCATCGAACACCACGGCCTCTACCGCGCTCCGTAACCGGCGCCTGCGTGCTGGCTCCTTATACTCGCAGAAATGCTGTTGGAGCTGATACGTGGCAGGCTCGTCGCACCCCTACCTCACGCCTGAGCAGATACGGCACACCATCGACCGGCTGGGCCCGGCCGGCGCCCACCTGGTCCACCCACAGGAGATCATCCTCGGTCTTCGCCGCGAAAAGAGTGGGTTCCAGCGCTTCAACGGCTGGCTCGCCGACCACATCGTCGGGCTTGCGGGCACCATGGTGTTCTTCTACCCGCTCTGCGCCGTGATGGGGGCGTGGGCGTTCTGGCAATCGTACATAGCGAAGAACAGCGGCTTCGACCCGTTCCCCTATTCGTTCCTGTTCTTCATTCTCGGGGGCATCATGCAATCGCTCTTTGTGCCCACCATGCTGACCGCTTCGAACCGGGCCGCGGAACGCGACCGGCTGAAGGATGAGGCCGATCACCGCGCCTGGTCGCACCTGTACGACGTGAACGATGAACAGCTGGCCCTGCTGCGGCTGCTCGCCGCGCGCCTGGAGCCCGGCAACCAGGACTGATCGGCGTGTACACTCCGCGCCATGGCAGGAGAAGGCGGCACCGGGGGAGCGCAACGGGGTCGCCGCCGGCTCCCCGGGGACGACCTCCTCGATGAGCTGACCGAGCAGCTGGAACGCACCCGGCAGCTGCTCACGCAGAGCCCGGAAGCCGCCGCGGCTGCTGCCCTCGAGCGCTTCGCCGGGGCAAGCGAAGACGAAGCCCGCATCGCCCGCGACCTGGCCGCCATCGGGCCTCTCGCCGCGCCCCAGCGTTTCCTCGAAGCCCACCGCCTCGCCATGCGCGCGCTCGAGGTGCTCGACCGCGAAGGCGCGCGCAACGTGCGCGTCTCACGCTGGTTCGGGCCCCTCCGTCCCCTGGCTGAATTCGGAGCGGAGTTCGTCGCTGCCTACATCGTCAAGACCTACGCGCAGGACGTGATCGGCACGCTGCGCAGGCTCTACGCCCGCCGCGAGGCGCAATCGCTCCCGGGCACCGTCGAGCGCGCCGCCCTCGCCCGGGCCCGGCTCGAAGCCGAACGTCTCGCTCCAGGCTTCAGTGGTGGCGGATTGGGCGCCCCCGTCCTGGTGGCCGGTGGCGCCGTGGTACCCCTCGCCGCTTCCGTGGGCCAGTACCTCGGCGCGATCGACTTTCTTTCCCGCCCCGTCATCGCCACGGAATTCGTGGTGCTGTTCCTCCTCTTCCTCTTCCTCTCTTCGGTGCTTCTGAGCGGGGCCGGCTTCGCCCACCGGAGGTCGCAATTGATTATGAGCCAGCCGTTGGCGGCCCTGTGGGACGTCGTCGGCCACGCCGGCGAGCCGCCGCGCGACAACTCCCGGGTGTTCGCAACCCTGGCGATCATCCTTACCGGGCTGGTCTGGGTGGTGATCCCGGTCGCTGCCGGTGTGCTTTACGTCTTGAGCTGAGGCACGCGGTACGTCATCGCCAGCCGCGCCAGCGCGCGCACATCCTTGACGCGGTCCTTCGGCCGGAACGTCTCGCGCACCGAATGCAGGTTGCGCTCGCTCCCGCCCCAGGGGAACGCGACCGCCGGAACACCGAGGCCGATCGGGATATTCGCGTCGGTCGAAGCCGGGCCCGTGCGCACCACCAGGCCCTCCGCCTCGATCGCCGCGCGCGCGGCCACCACCAGCGGGTCGTCCCATGGAGTCGCGCCCCCGGGCCGGTGGCCAAGCAGCTCGCAGGCGAACGACGATTCGCCATCGACCGTGGCCGCGTACTCTTCGTGGGCAGCCCGGACGAGGCCGAGCACATGCTCTCGCGCCGCATCCAGGCCCGCCGGTTCGACACAGCGCAGGTCGAGCTCGAAGTAGGCGGATTCAGGGATCGCGTTGATCGAACGTCCACCGCCGATGATGCCCACGTTGTAGCTCGTCCGTGGCTCCGCCGGCGCACGGTACATCGCGATCTTTCCCGCCGCGAGCGCGGCCGCATGCAGCGGGTTGTACCGTCCGAAGTTGTCCCAGGCGTGCCCACCGGGCCCACGGAACGTGAACCGGTACCGGTAGCTCGCCACTCCCGTGTTGATCACCGCGCCACGCACCCCGATGTCAACCGTGACAAAGGCGCCGATGCGCGGGCCCCACTCCCCGGCGAACAGGTGCCGCGTGCCTTTCAGGTCGCCGATCCCCTCCTCGCCAACCACGGCGGCGAAAAGGATGCTTGAAGGCGTGAACGCCCGGCTGGCCTGGAGCGCCTCGATCACGCCCGTCACCGAGGCGAGCCCCGCCGCGCAATCCGACACGCCCGGGCCGTGGTACTCGCCTTCGGGGACGATACCAGGCGGGTCGCAGTAATCGCACCACTCGCCCGGCCTCCGGACCCGGACGTCCTGCTCGATCGGAAAGACCGTGTCCAGGTGCGCCGAGATCACCAGCAGGGGGCCCTCGTGCTCGCCAGGCCGCAACGCCAGCACGTTCCCTGCCTCGTCGATGCCCGGCTCCAGCCCGGCATCACGCCATATCTGGGCGACAACACCGGCCCGGCGGCTTTCGTCGAACGTGGGCGCTGGCGTCTCCGCGAAGCGGAGCTGCAATTCGAGCAGCCGTTCCTCGCGGAGGTGGGCGAGAACGGCGTCGATGGTGGCGTTCATGTGGCTCCCGGGAAGATGGTCTTCTTCCAGGTTGCGAAGTCTGCCGGATCGAGCCGGGTGATGCCATCGACGGAATCGAAGGCGCGGTCGGTGGAGACGATCTGGGAGATACCGAGGCGTTCCATGACGGCGAGGTGGATGCGGTCGCGTGCCTGCAGGCCGGGGAGTTCCGGGTAGCTGGCCGCGAGCAGGATGTCTGCGGCGAAGAGCGGAGCCACATCGAAGGCATCGGTTGCGATGGCAAGGGCGAGCCGGGCGCTCTCGAGGCCCCGGGTCCGCTGACGGACCCAGAGGACCTCCTGAAGGACCTCGGCGCTCGTCATGAGACGCTCGGGAGCCCGTACAGATTGCCGGCAGATCTCCGTGCAGAGCGCCCGGAGCCCCGCATCAGTACCGGTCGCGTGGATGACCACGTTGGCATCAACGAAGGCGGTCATCCGCGGGGGAGGTCGTCGTACCTTGCGGCGAGCTGTTCCTTCATCTCCTCCCAGGACGGGTCGGGCGGAGCGTTCTCAGCTTCGCGGTCTGCGAGCGCGAGGAGACGGTCCAGTGCCTGTTCACGCCGGCGGCGGTCGCGAGCCTCGCGGGCCGTCGCGAGCTGTTCGCGCACCCAGGCTGCAAATGTCATCTGGCGGGCGCGGAGCTCATCTTCGAGCAGGCGGTCATCCTCCGGGTCGAGCCGGACTTCCCGCCGGGCGGTTTTCCGTACAGCCATGCGGGAATTGTACGGCAACTCCTCTCCGTCCACTCATGGCGCAAGCCAGTCGCCGCTTTTGCCCCCATGCTTCTCCAACAGCCGAACCGACTCGACCCGGATCCCCTTCTCGACAGCCTTGCACATGTCGTAAACCGTCAGCGCTGCCACCGATGCGGCGGTCAGCGCCTCCATTTCGACTCCCGTCTTCCCGGTTGTCTTCACAGTGGCGTGAATCACGAGCGAGTCCTCCCCGCCGGGCGCCAGGTCCACGTTGACACCCGTGATCGCGAGCGGGTGGCAGAGCGGGATGAGTTCGTGGGTCTTCTTTGCCGCCATGATTCCCGCGATACGGGCAGTGGCGAACACATCGCCCTTGGCGATGCCGCCCTGTTGAATGAGCGCGAGTGTTGCCGGCAGCATGCGCACCACCGCCTCCGCGACCGCCGTCCGCGCCGTCTCGGCCTTCGCCGAAACATCCACCATGCGTGCAGCGCCCCGTTCGTCGAGGTGCGAGAGCTCACCGGCCATGGTTGCGCCGCCACATCACGGATTCGTACGCGTAGACCATGGCATAGGCGAGCCCACCGATCGTGAGCCCGCCCGGTACCCCCGCCCACGGCGACACCCACGTGTCGAAGGCGATGATGCCGATGCCCGTACCCGCGAGGAAGCTGAAGAACGCCTCGCGCCGCCGGCCAACCTCGAACTGTTCACGCAGGGGATGCTTCGCACTCACCATTGCGCAGAGTGTAGGCCGAAGGGCCCGCTCGCGCATGGCTGCTAGGTGCGCGGGGCGATAGGCTGATAGGTGATGACAGAACCGCGCGCCTACGCCGCCGCCGGGGTGGATATCGCTGCCCGGAGCAAGTTCGCGAAGAGCCTGCCCGGCATCCTCGCCCGGGCGCGACGGCCCGAAGTGCTGAGCGACGCCGGGCCCTTTAGCGGGCTCTTCCGCCTCGGCGGGAAGTATCGCGACCCGGTCCTTTCAGCGAGCGCGGACGGGATTGGCACAAAGGTGAAGCTGCACCTGGCGGCGGACCGGCTCGACCTGTGCGGGCCCGACATCCTCGGGCACAGCGTCAACGACATCATGGTCTGCGGCGCCGAGCCCATCTTCTTCCTCGACTACATCGCCGGGAACGGGCTGACCACCGGACAAAAACAAACGCTTGTGGAAGGCGTCGCCGCTGCCTGCGCCGAGGCCGGCTGTGCGCTCCTCGGTGGCGAAACCGCCGACATGCCCGATGTCTACCCCCCGGGCGAATTCGACCTGGCGGGCTTCATCGTCGGCGTGGTGGAGCGCGACCGCATCATCGATGGCTCGAAGGTTGCTGCCGGCGACCTCCTCCTCGGCATCCCGAGCTCCGGCCTGCACACCAACGGGTTCTCCCTGGCGCGCAAAGTCCTCGACATCTGCAACGGCGAGCCACTTGAAGAAACCCGGCGCCGCCTGGAGGAGCGTCCTCCGCTGCTCGGCGGCGCGTCCCTCGGCGAGGCCCTCCTGGCGACGCACCGGCCGTACTACACCCGGGTTGCGCCGGTGATGGAGCGCATCCACGGCATGGCGCACATCACAGGGGGTGGGTACGTGGAGAACGTGCCGCGCATCCTGCCGGAGGGCGTGACCGCCGAGTTCGACGTCGCATCGTGGCCCGTCCTCCCGATCTTCCAGCTCATCCAGCAGCGTGGGGGAATCTCCTCCGAGGAGATGTACGAGGTGTTCAACATGGGCATCGGGCTTGTGTTGATGGTCTCCCCTGCCGACGCCGCGGCTGTGCGCGACGCCATCCCCGAGGCGCTGACCATCGGCCGCGTCCGCGAGTGGACTGGCCGCCCCGTCGAGCTGCGTGGCCTGTAGCACACCGGACACCACACTCGCCCCCGCGCGCCCCTGCCGCTAGGCTTCGGTTACGAATGCCACCCGGAGCACGATGCCTTGACGAATCCCCAGCAGGTTGAAATCCCGCCCCCGTCTCCCAATGACGTCCTCTACGAAAAGCGCGAGAACTACGCCATCATCACCCTCAACCGCCCCGTCGTCCTGAATGCCATGAACTGGTCGATCAACCGCCGCCTCTGGTGGGCGCTCGACCAGGCCGAGGCCGACGACGAGGTGAAAGCCATCATCCTGACCGGCGCGGGCCGCGCCTTCTCCGCCGGCGGCGACCTCCAGTCAACCCCGCCACCCGATAACGACCCCACCCCGGGCGGCATGCAGATCAACCTCCGGATCTGGAACATGCCGAAGCCGGTCATCGCGGCTGTCCGCGGGTACGCCGTCGGACAGGGCTGCGAGCTCGCTGGCATGTGCGACCTCACAATCGCCGCTGAAGACGCAGTCCTGGGTGAGATCCAGATTCGCCACGGGTTCGGGCCGCCCATCCTGGTGACGCCCTTCCTCACCGGCCTGAAGCAGGCCAAGGAGGTGCTGCTCCTCGGCGAGCGCATCAACGCGCAGGATGCCTTTCGGCTGGGCCTGGTGAACCGCGTGGTGCCCGGCGATCAGCTCATGGCGGCAGCCGAGGACTGGGCCAGGAAGCTCGCGGCCCTGCCCCAAAAGGCCGTCCGCCAGAACAAGCTCCTGGTGAACCGCGTGTACGAGCTGGCCGGGTTCCGCGAGGCGCTGGACTACCGTGCCGACCCCGCGCTTGCTGAACGGCTCGGCACACAGGCGGCCGAACCCGACCCGCACCTGAAGGTGCTGCGCGAACAGGGCTGGGAGGCCTTCCGCCAGTCGCGAGACGTGATGTACCGCGGCGAATGACCGCCGGCCGGTCCCGTGCCCCCGGTCGCAATACCGATGGCCTTGCGAGCACGCGCTCGCGGCGGGTCCCGTCTGAGGCTCCGCCGGCGTGGCGGTCCCGCGATGCTCCGGAGATGGCGGGAGAGCTCGGCGCCCTCATCGTGGCCGCACGAAGATTGCGGCTGCGCCGGCCTCGCCTCAGGCGTAGCGAGCCGCGAAGTCGGCTGCGTCGAGCCGCGCGCCATGGCGCCGTTCGCTCACCGCGAGTTCCATCCGCGTGAGCTGTGCCAGCCCCTTGCGTGTGTCGCTCGCTACTCTCGCCTTATCCTGGAGCTTCAGCCGTTGCTTGAAGAGCCAGTACGTGAACGCCTTCCAGTCCGCCAGCGGGATATCCTCGCGCAAGAGCACGCCCGTTTCCTGGTAGTGCAGGGCGAACAGCTCTTCCCGGCTGTGCCCGTATACCCGCTGGTACATCGACTCATCGACTCGCTGGTCGTATCCCCAGGCGCGGCACCGGATCTCCTTGTGAATCTCCTCTTCGACGCTCAGCTGAAGCGCTTCCTCAACAAGCACGCCGTACAGGTAATTCAGGTGCGCACTGTGCTTGACTTGCCCCATGCGGAGCGCGAAGTCGTCGTTCTCCATTTCGATGGGCCAGCGATTCTCCCAGAGCAGCGCATCGCGTTCGCCCGGCGGGACCAGGTCCGGCACTTCGTCGAGCAGGCGCTCGGCGAGCAACAGCCAATCAAATGCCTCGCCGTGCACCAGGTAACGATACTCACGGTCACCAACGCGTTCGCTGGGCAGCCGCCACCTGGCGATCGCGTCGAGCAGCGCCTCGAACCAGTGCTGACCTTCGAGGATGGCCTGGCGCATGCGCAGCACCGTCTCCTCCGGTGCCGGAAGGTTCGGGCTATCCGCTACATCGCCTTCGAGAACAGGGGGCCTGGATTCCGCGGCCGTGGACATCGAACCCTAATGGTACCAGACGGCACCTTCCCAACGAGAACAGTGAAGGAACTTACACAAAGGTTACGCAGGCTTGACACCCTATCAGGGGTTCTCCCGATTGGCCTTCAGCGCCACACCAGAAACGATCAACTCAGCCGGAGCGGGGCTGTGGAGGTGGGAACGATGCGTGTGGTGTGTGCGTGGTGCGGAGCGACCCTCTCGGGGGTCGAGGGGCCTGTTTCTCATGGCATCTGCGGCAGTTGCTCCATCTCTGTTGAGCGGGCCTTTCACCGTGCCTTGCTGAGCCGCAGACGCCTGGATCAACGCAGGAACCGCCGGAAGGCCGCGCGCAGCCTGACCCTTCCACTGCCGGGCTTTCCCCTTCCCGGGCCGGTGTAGCGCTCAGATCGGGTTGAGGCGCTCTCGCCTGCCCGGCTACGATCGCTCTGCCCATGAGCGTGATGCGGGCGTACCGGGGGAGCCGTTGGACATTTCGGGCGAGCACAGGTTCCGCGCCCCGGCCGCGCTGGTCTGGGAAACCCTCTTCGATCCGCGCGCGCTGAAGACCTCGATCCCCGGCTGCGAGGCGCTCGATGAGCTCGCCCCTGGCCGGTTCTTCGTCTCCATGCGGGTTGGTGTCTCGGCGGTCAAGGGCCAGTACGCCGGCGATGTCGTTGTTACCGAACCGGCGATTCCCCGCTCGTTCCGCCTGGCCATCGCCGGCCAGGGAGACCCCGGTGCGATCCAGGCCGGGGCCTCCGTGACCCTGCGCCAGGAGGGGGACACCACCGTGGTCAGTTACTCGGGCGACTTGCGTGCCCGGGGCGCGCTGGCCCGCGTCGGCGCGCAGGTACTCGCCGGGACCGCGAAGCTTCTGCTATCCCAGTTCTTCAAGGAGATGGAGCGCCAGGTGCGCGACCGCACGCCCTGATCGCCGGGGAGGAGCGTCAGGGCCGGTCCAGGATAGCCCGCACCGCATCGAAGGCCAGCTCGGCCACGCGTGGGGCCGGGAGCGCCCCATCGAGAATCACCCAGCCGCTGGCCGCCGAACGCGCCTGCAGGAGGTAGCCCTCGCGCACGTTCCGGTGGAATTCGAGCCCTTCCAGCCCCGTCTGGATGGCTTCCGCCTCCCCGTGCTTGCGCCTCAGCCCCGCCTCAGGGTCGATATCGAGGTACACCACCAGGTCCGGCTCGAGGCCGCCAGTTGCCGCGGCATTCGCCGTCCGCACCACCACCGGGTCGAGGCCGCGCGCGTGGATCTGGTACGCAAACGTGCTCGGTGCAAAGCGATCGCAGATGACGTGCTCGCCACGCTCCAGGGCGGGGCGAATGACCGTCGCGACAAGCTGCGCCCGGGCGACCAGGAACGCGAACAGCTCGGCCCATGGTGTCAGCGGCTGATGCAACAGGCCGCGTACCAGCTCCCCCGCGGGAGTACCGCCCGGTTCCCGGGTGTGCAGGACTGCGATGCCTTCGGCCTGGAGCCGCTCCACAACGGCGAGCGACGCGGTGCTCTTGCCCGAGCCTTCGCCCCCTTCGAACACGACGAAGCGCCCCCGCTCAGCGCCCAACGCCGCCGCCCGATCCCAGGGGCAGGATCTTCACCCGCCGCAGAGGCTCCTTTCCCGAACTCGTGCTGTCGAGGTTGTAGCGGGTCGCGAGCTGGTGCTGGACGCGGCGCACGTAGCTGTTCGCGGGTGGCAGCTCAACCGGGCGCCCCTCCTCGATCACCTTCGCGATGGCGTCCTCCGTCTCCCGGAAGACATCCACCATGGGGTCGCGCCGCGGGCCCCGCCCGCCCTCGCCGCCTCCGCGGAACTGGAGGAGCGCCTGTTCGAGCTGGAACGTGCTGTTGCTCTTCACCACGTACATGGGCAGGTTGCGCTCCTCTGCCTCCCGCAGGGCGGCCGGCTTGCTCCGGTAGTAACTGCGCATCGTGAGGACTGCATCCGCCTCCGCCACGTCTTCCACCAGCTGAACGGGTACGCCGGTCGACCGGATCGCCACCTCCAGGCGGCTGCGCGGAATGCCGAACGGGAACAGCCGCGCGGTCCGGCTCGCGGCGCGTTCGTGTGCTGCCGGCACATCGGCCGATTCAGGCTGTTCGAAAAGGTAGCTATCGCGGTGCTCGCGTTCGCGGATGTGTCCCCCGTTGCGGCGATGCCCGATCTCCCAGGTTGGCCGGCTCGGGCGGGCTGCCTGCTGCGCACCCGCGCCGACCCGCGCTTCCTCTCGGGTCGATTCGTCGACGATCTCAATCCGCCCGCCGCGGCCCAGTTGCCGCGTCTCGGGCCGCGCCTCGTATCCACGCAGCATCGCGTCGACCGTGTCGGCCACGTTCTTGTGGATGCGGACGCGCTGCCAGCTCTCGATCTCGATCACCACATCGAATGTCGGTGGCGCCTTCCGCTCGAGGATCGACTTCTGCGTCCCGCGGCGGCGGGCTTCTTCGTCTCCGAGGGTGACCGACTGGATCCCGCCGATGAGGTCGGCCAGCGTCGGGTTGAGCATCAGGTTTTCGAGCGAGGTGCCGTGAGCCGTGCCCACCAGCTGCACGCCACGTTCGGCGATGGTGCGGGCCGCCTGGGCCTCCAGCTCGGTGCCGATCTCATCGATGACGATCACTTCTGGCATGTGGTTCTCCACTGCCTCGATCATCACCGCGTGTTGAGCCAGCGGTGTCGCCACCTGCATCCGGCGCGACCCCCCGATTGCCGGGTGTGGCACATCCCCATCGCCGCCGATTTCGTTCGAGGTGTCGACGATGATGACGCGCTTGTTCGCATCGTCGGCCAGCACACGCGCGATCTCGCGGAGCATGGTGGTTTTTCCGACGCCAGGCCTGCCGAGGAGGAGGATACTCTTGCCGCTGAGCACCAGGTCTTCGATCACGCGAATGGTGCCATAGACGGCCCGGCCGACCCGGCATGTCAGCCCGACAACTTTGCCCCGCCGGTTGCGAATGCACGAAATACGGTGGAGCGTGCGCTCGATGCCCGCCCGGTTGTCGTCGCCGAAGTCGCCGATGCGGTCGATGACGTACTGCAGGTCGGCCTCGGTCACTTCCTCCCGGCTCAGCACCACTTCGCGCCCGGGATAGCGTGCTTCCGGGAGCCGGCCGAGGTCCATGACTACCTCGAGCAGGTCGGTCCGGCGCTCCTCCGCGCGCAGCGATTCGACGATTCGCGGGGGCAGCGCATCAAGCAACAGGTCGAGGTCGTCGGTGACGATCTGTTCGTCTGGAAGCGGTGTGGCGGATGGTTGCTGGGACACGGGTTACTGCGGAACGGGGAACGAATCTCCCGGGACCGCTACCACCTCCTTCAGAGGATTGAGAAGCGCGAGCCTTCGCGCGCACATCAGACGTACGCCGAGCGCCGGGTATCCACGGCCCTCGGCCGCGCTTTCGAGGTCAGGCTGGTGCTCAGCGATGACGAGCGCTCCGTGACGGGGCGCGTGTGCCTCGATGTGATCGAGGGCCGCTTCCACGCCGCTCTTGTTTGCTTCGACAAGGACGTGAGCTTCGCGCTCACCGATGCCGGCCCACGCCACCAGCCCCGCGGGCCCATCGAGCACGAACTCGCGGCTCGCGTCGAACGAATCGAGCACGGCGCGGAACTCCTGCTGGGTCGGCGCCTCGTTGCGCCGCACCATCTCCGGCACGGCGCGGCAATACAGCCGGAAGATCGCGTGGCGATCGGCCCGTGTGGCCGGGCGAAAGGCGGTTTCAGCGCCCTTCGCCCCGGCGGGCAGCGCGTAGATGCGCTCCAGCCGGTACGCAAAGAAGCCGGCCTGGCGCAGCGCCGCCGCATGGGGCGACCCCTCGGCATACCGCAGGTACAGGCAACGTCCACCACGCATCGCGGCTTCGCGTGCAAGCGCCGTCAGCAGGGCCACCACGGCTTCGTCATCCTTCGGCCGGGCAATGCGGAGCGAAACCACCTCCCAGCCGGCCCCTCCTGCCAGCCGCCGCGCCACCGCGACGCCCCGGTAGGAAAGGCCCCGCCGAATCCCCACCACCGTGGTCCGCGGCACCTTTGGAAGGCGCGTGATGCCAGTCGCCGCAAGACCGGAGGAAACGAGCAGGCTCTCCCCTCCGCGCGTCGCGATCACCTCCGTGTCCAGCCGGTGGAGCTGCGGCCAGAGCGTCGCCGCATCGATCGGACTGAGCGTCTCCGCCCGCAGCTCGCTCATTTGGCTGGCCCTCCCGGCGGCCCGCCAATCGTGAGGAAGAGCTCGTGCAGCCGCGTATCTCCCGTAAGTTCGGGGTGGAACGAGGTGGCGAGAAGGTTGCCCTCCCGCGCGGCAACGATGGTCCCATCCGCGAGCGTGGCGATGGCCCGCGCCGGGAACTGCACTGCGTCGATCCGCGGCGCACGAATGAACACCGCCCGGAATGGTCCGCCTTCCAGCCCATCGATCTCGAGGTCCGCTTCGAAACTGTCCACCTGGCGCCCGAACGCGTTCCGGTGCACGGAGATGTCCATCGTTTCGATGCCTGGCCGGTCGAGCCGGTCGACGGTCTTTGCCAGCAGGATGGCGCCGGCGCAGGTTCCCCACACGGGCTTCCCGCTGGCGCAGAAGTCTCGCAGAGGCTGCTGGAAACCGTTGCTCAGGATGAGGCGGGCGATAGTGGTGCTTTCGCCCCCGGGGATGATGAGCGCATCGATCTCGGCGAGCTGGGCCGGCTTGCGGATTTCACGGACGGCGTGGCCCATCGCCTCGAGCATCTCGCGGTGTTCGCGAAAGTCGCCCTGGAGGGCGAGGACACCGACGGTCTTCCGGCCCGTGCCGTTGGTCGATTGGTTCATGAGCTGACGATCCCGGGCGCGGAGAATGTGAGGTGCCCCAGGGACAAGATTGGCGGCTGAGCGGGCGGGCATGCCCGGCAAAAGTGGTGGTGCGGCACCGTACGCAACGTAGTTCCAGTGTAGCGCATCGGCGGCGCGGCGATAGATCTCCGGCGTGAACGTTGCGCGTCACCATCCGCGAACGCACCGGGGCGGGGGATTGCTCCCCCGCCCCGGATGATGTTGCGTGTGCCTTCGAGAGACCGCGGCTTAGCCCAGCTTCTTGATCTCCTCGATCAGGGCGGGCACCACCTTCTTGTAGTCCTCGATGATGGCGAACTTCGAGACCTTCACCATGTTCGCATCGGGGTCCTTGTTGATGGCCACGATGTTCTTCGAACCCGCCATGCCGGCCATGTGCTGGCTGGCGCCGCTGATCGCGACGGCGATGTACAGGTTCGGCGATACCGTCTTACCGGTGAGCCCCACCTGCTGGCTCGGCGGGTACCAGCCCAGGTCGCACGCGGCCCGGCTGGCCCCGGTCGCACCCTTGAGCAGGTTCGCCAGCTCCTCCAGCATGGCGAAGGCCGACTGGTCGCCAAGGCCGCGGCCACCGGCCACCACCACGGGCGCGTCTTCGAGGCGAATGCCCGTGCTTTCGGCCTTGCTGGTCGCCAGGACCTTCACCCGGGGGGTGCCGGCAACATCGATGGTGCTGACGCTGCCGCTGCGGCCTGCATCGGCGGCCAGGCCATCGAACGACTTCGCCTTGATCGTCGCGATCGCCGGCGAATTCCTGAAGCTGACTTCGGCGCGGGCATTGCCGCCGTAGGCCGAGCGGGTCGCCTTCAACTTGCCGCCGTCGAACTTCACATCCACGCAGTCCATGGCCACGGCGCTGTTGTACTTGAACGCGAGGGCAGGGCCGAGGTCGCGGCCCAGGCTTGTCTGGCCGAGCAGGACAATCTCCGCGCCAGTCTGCGATACCGCGGCCTCGACGGCGGGCAGGTACGCGTCCACCGTGCCATCCGCCAGGGCGGGGTTGGTGGCGGCGATAGCGGCATCGGCGCCCAGGGCGATGAGCTCTTTGGCGAGGGCTTCGTTGCCCGCCACCATTGCGGTCACGCTGCCCGCACCTTCACCGGCCAGCTTGCGAGCCGCGCCAAGGAGCTCGGCGGAAATCGGGGCGAGGGCGCCCTCCTGTGCTTCTGCGATGACGAGAATTCCAGCCATTCGGTGCTCCTTGGCGTTCTACACGAGCTTGGCGGCGCGCAGCTTCTGGGCGAGGTTGCGGGCCTTCTCTTCGGGCGTGTCGCCCTCGATGATCTCGACGTTGCTCTCGACCTTCGGGACGTACAGCGCGTCCAGCGTCAGCACGCGGTTCGCCGCACCCATCTCCCCGGCGATACCGAGGTCGGCCGCGCTCCAGACCTGCACCGTCTTCTTCGCGGCGAGCATGATCTGGCGGAGCTGCGGGTATCGCGGCTCGCCGAACTCGTTCGAGATCGAGACCACCGCCGGCGTGTTCACTTCGACGGTCTGGAAGCCGTCATCGAGCACCCGCTCGACCTTGAGCGCCGTGCCATTCTTCTCGATCGCCTTCGCGACCGTGACACAGGGCACGCCAAGGATCTGGGCGACCCCGGAAGGCACCACACCCATGTCCCAGTCGGCGGCGGCGCGCCCCATGAGGACGAGATCGGCGCCGCCCAGCTTCTGGATGGCCGCTGCGAGCGCGCGGGCGGTCTGGAAGTTGTCGATGTCTTCGAAGGCCGGGTCCGTCAGGAGCACCCCTTCATCGGCGCCCATCGCCAGCGCATGCTTGATCGCATCGCGCGCGCTTTCGGGGCCAAGGCTGATGACGGTCACCTTGCCGCCACCATCAGCTTCGTTCAGGCGCAGGGCCGCTTCCGTGGCCTGCGGGTCATACGGGTTCACGACGGGCGCGATACCCTGGGCTGGGATGACCTTCTTTGCTGCTTCATCGACTTTGAACGACGAAGCCGGGGTCTCCGGGTCGGGGATTTGCTTAACACAGACGATGATGTTCACGCGGCGATTCGGCCTCCTGCGCGTAACCCGGCCCCATTGGGAGTGAGTGCCGGGACAATTCCATGGGGTTGGTGGGGCGAACCCGCGGCAGATTACCACAAATGACGAGATTGTGAAATCTCGCACGGATAGCAGGCCCGCCATCACCCGGCCCGTCAAACTCATCTCAGTCCCGGAATGGGGTAGGCGGCGCCCGGCCGATCCCGCACAATACCGCCGCCATGGCTGACTACGACCACCTGGGGCGCTTCCTCGACCGCTACCTCCACCGGGACTTCCGGACACTCTACGAAACCCATAACGGTGCGGCGCGCGTGTTCCGGTCCGAGGCCCGCGCCGAGGA
>CAYUVT010000066.1:0-14164 GCA_964448165.1 uncultured Anaerolineaceae bacterium
TTTCGCGGATGGCGATCTCGGTGGTCGCGGTGGGGTCGGCCTGCTTGTAGGCGGCGACGGCGGCATCGCGTGCGGCCAGCACGATTTCGCTGTTGGCGGCGCCGGGGCCGGGCTTGGCCATGGCGATGGCCTGGCCGTCGATCATGGCGGCGGCCCAGCAGCGGATGCCGGTGCCATGCTTGCCCCAGTTGCCGCTGGCCGCGAGCACGAGGCACATCACGCGCTCGATCAGGTCGCCGTGGTAGAACTTGCAGGCGTTGTAGCCAAGCATGATGTTCGTCCGCTTCGAGGCGATCTTCCGGGCGAGCATGCGGATGGTTTCGGGGTGGACACCCGTGATGGCCTGCTGCTTCTCCGGGGTGTATTCCTCGTTGAGCTTCTTGCGCAGGAGTTCGAAGACGGGGGTGACCTGGACGGTGGAGCCATCGGCGAGGTTGACGTCGAAGGTGCCTTCGAGGGCGATATCGACGCCCCTGAGGAGCATGTTGGCGCGGTCGGCGAGCCGGAGCCCTTTGCCGGGCTCCCACTGGTACATCTGGTCGTCGCGTCCCTTGCCCTCGACGTCGGTCTGGCGGAGGTACTTGCGGGTATCGAGGCGGACCAGGTAGCCGAAGTCCGTCTGTTCCTTGAGGAACTGCCAGTGGGCGATGTTCTCCTCGATCATCACCTGGACGAGCGCGAGACCGAACGCAGGGTCGGAGGCGCCGTTGATGGGGACCTGGTAGTCGGCGTGCGTGTGGGAGGCGTTGATATCCGGGGAGATATTGACGATTTCGGCGCCGTTGTAACGGGCCTCGGCAATGAAGTGGTAGAGGGAGATCCGCGTGAAGACCGGGTTCATGTGCCAGAACAGGATGAGTTCGGACTTGAACCAGTCATCGGCGGAGGAGGTGGGGCTGAACTTGCCGAAGGTTTCGTAGAGGCCGATGGAGAAGTCGTTGAAGGAGCCCTGGAGGTCGAGGATGTGGCCGCCGACGACGGAGCGGAAGCGCCCGGCCGCGAGGCTGCCGCCCGCTTCGGGTGTGCCTTCCTGGACGATGGACGCCGAGCCGTAGTTCTCGATCGCGTCGACCATGGATTCGGCGATCTCGGTGAGGGCCTGGTCCCAGGAGATGCGCTGCCACTTGCCTTCGCCGCGTTCGCCGGCCCGCTTGAGCGGATACTGGATGCGGTCCGGGCCGTAGAGCGAGGCGCTCCAGGAGGCTCCCTTCTGGCAACCCATGGGGTTGAAGTCGGGCACGCCTTCCTCGACCGTGGCGATGGAGCCGGACTGCTCTTCGCGGACGACGCGGCCATCCTTGACATAGACGCGGACGGGGCAGTCGCCGGGGTAGCAGTCGACGCAGTGCGTCCCCCAGTGGACAGAGTCCCAATCCCACTTTTCGCGATAAGCGGCGGTGCCGCGGCTGGATGGCGATCCTGCGCTGGCGCTGGACATGAGGTACCCCTTCCCGGGGCACTCGATGAGTGAGACTTATCGGCGCAATCGAAGCTGTGAACCTATGACAGGGATCATAGGGCGGTGAAATTGGCGTTCAGTCGAGAACGCCTTCCCTGGCCAGGAGGTTGGCGAGCTGCACCGCGATGTCCTCGCCGGCGCTGAGGGAACGGCTCGCGCCGGGCGTGGCGCCGGAGCCGCCGGACATGAGCTGGCGGAGCCGGCCGCCCGCGTTCGCCGAGGCTGAGGGCCGAAGGAGGTGGCGGGTCACCGGCCGGGCCGGCCCATAGCCATCGATGCGCCAGCGGGGCGCCTGGCCGGGCCCCGCCGCGGGGGCGACCTCGGGGATGGTGGCCTTCGTGGCCGCGAGCCGGCGCGCGACGGGCGGGTAGGGGAGCCGCTGGCCGGGTGCGGCCACCAGCACAGCGTGCTCGGGCAGGCGACAGGTGAGACGGCGGCCACCATGGGCGCGCACCTGCACGACCGGGACCCCGCCATGGCTACCGATGGCGGTGACGTTCTCGATGGCTGGCCAGCCGAGGCGCTCGGCGATGGCGAAGGGGAGCAGGCCGGAACCGTGGTCGGAAGCGGCGGACCCGGCGATGACCAGCGCGGCGCCGGGGGGGATGGCAGCGGCCAGGGCCCCGGCATCGGCGAGGAGGTCACCTTCGGGGGCCTCCTCACTCCAGACGCGACTGGCGCTATCGAGGCCGAGCGCGAGGGCATCGCGGAGGGCGGGGTCCCAGCCGGCCGGACCGGCCGCGATGCCGTGAAGGGCGCCTCCCCACAGGGAGCGCAGGCCCAGCGCCACGACAATGGCGTCGCACGAAGGCGCATCGAGCGCGATGGTGCTCCTGCGGACGCCGCCGGCCAGCCCCTCATCGAAGACAGCGCGGAGGAGGACGGCGGCGTTCAATGGACGAGGACGCGCGCATCGGTGGCGCGCGCCTCCTGGCGCCTGCGAAGTTCAGCGATCAGCTGCGGCACCACCTCTTCGACCCGGGCCACCACGCTGACGTGGGCAATGCGGAAGATGGGCGCCGCGGCATCGGAGTTGATGGCGACGATGAGCGAGGAGTTGCGCATGCCCAGCACATGGTGGGGAGCACCGGAAATACCGCAGGCGATGTAGACACGGGGCGCCACGGTCTTGCCGGTGAGGCCGACCTGGCGGCTGTAGGCGATCCAGCCGGCATCGACGGCAACGCGGGACGCGCCGACCGTACCCCCGACGAGGCCTGCGAGTTCCTCGAGCATGGCGAACCCCTCGCGGCCACCCACGCCACGGCCACCAGCGACGACGACCTCGGCCTCGGTCACGTTGAGTTCCGATGGGCGGGGGCGGGCTTCGGCGATCACTTCGAGAACGCGAGAGAGGCCGACGGGCGGACGGATCACCGTTGATTCGTTGGCCGTGCCCTGAGCGCCCTCGGCGCCGCCCACGGTGGCGCTCACGACCAGGATTGCCGGGCTGGTGGAAGGCACGAGGAAGGCTGAGCGGGCGCCACTCCCGGCGATGCGGACAATCACCGGCGCTTCGCGGCCCGGGCGAATGGCGACGACGCGGGCGATGACCGGCAGGCTCGCGCGCATCGCCAGCCGCGCAGCGGCCTCGCGGCCGAAGGAGCTGTTATCGAACAACACGAGTTCGTAACCGCCTTCGGAGAGGACCGGTGTGAGCGCGGCGGCCGAGCAGGCCGCTTCGAGGCCGGGTGCTCGATAGGCGCGCCGCCATGCACCGGGCGGCAGCGGCCCCTCACCGGGCGGGGCGATGATGTCGGCTTCCGAGCGGGTTTCGCGGGCGTACTTTTGTGCGAGGTTCGCCGCGGATGATGCGGGGCCTGCCGGCACCGCCAGGATGCGAGGCACGCTACCCCCTCCGGATGGGCACGGAGATGAGCGGCCGATCGCGCGGGACATCGCCGTCGAGTTCGCGGGCGGCGAGGTGGCCTTCGAAGGTCGCCATCTCAAGCCGGCGAGGCCCGGCGCAGTCGCCGATGGCGCGCGTCCTGATGCCCCGGGCGGCGAGGTCGGCCGCCAGCCGGGTCTCGGGGACGATGCCACAGGCCATGACGACGGCATCGCAGGGCTCTTCCCGCTCGTTTTCGCTGTAGAAGTGGTAGAGCACCGCCGACCCGGGAGTGATGGCCCGGACCCAGGTGGTGGGGGTGATCTTCACGCTGGCCGCGTCCAGCCTGCGGAGGGTGGCCATGCGGGTGTTCGGCTCCATGTGCGGGCCGAGCTGGAATTCCCGGGTGATGATCTCCACCTGCTTGCCCTGTGTGGCGAGATGCTCGGCCACGCCAGCGGCCTGGATATGGTGCTCGTCATCGAGGACCAGGACGCGCTGCCCGGGGACAGCGACACCGTTCAGCACGTCCCAGGCCTGGAAGACGTGGGGCAGGTCGATGCCCTCGACTCCGTCGGCGATGCGTGGGGTGCCGCCCGTGGCGACGATCACGTGGTCGGGGCCAAGCGAGCCGATGGTGGCGGCGTCGGCGCGCGTGTTGAGGCGGAGATCGACGCCGAGGCGGCGCAGTTCGGCGGTGAAATAGCGGCCGACCTCGCCCCAGTCGGAGCGGCCGGGCGCGCGAGCGGCGATGAGGGTCTGGCCGCCGAGTTCGGGCCCGGCCTCGAAGAGGGTGACGCGGTGTCCCGCCATGGCGGCAACCCGGGCCGCCTCGCAGCCGGCGGGACCACCGCCGACGATGACGACGGACTTCGGCGCAGCGGTGCGGCGCACCTCGCCCCAGTATTCCTCGCGGCCAACGGAGGGGTTGAACGCGCAGTTGATCGGGCGAAGGGTCTCGACATGGCCCCAGCATCCTTCGTTGCAGCCGAGGCAGTGGCGGATTTCGTCGAGGCGGCCTTCGCGCGCCTTGCGGGGCAGGTCGGGGTCGCAGATGTTGGCGCGAGTCATGCCGACCATGTCGGCCTGGCGGTCGGCCAGGATCTGCTCGGCCATGACCGGATCGTTGATGCGGCCGATGCAGAAGACGGGGATATCGAGCACTTCTTTGGCGAGGGCAGAGAGGTACACGAACGCGCCGTTCGGGTAGTACGAAGGAGCGATGACGGTGTCCTTCGAGCGATAGGTGCCGACGCTGACGCTGAGGTAATCGAGCTGACCACCGCCGGTGAGGAAGGGGATCATGCGGACGAAGTCATCGGCGGTGTAGCCGCCCTCGGTCATCTCGTCGCCGGAGATGCGCATGCCAACGGTCCAGTCGCGGCCGACTTCGGCGCGGATGGCATCGATGATCTCGATGGCGAAGGTCATGCGCCGTTCGAAATCGCCGCCGTATTCGTCGTCGCGCTGGTTGGACAGGGGAGAGAGGAACTGGGTGATGAGGTAGCCGTGGGCGCCGTGGATTTCGGCGCCATCGACGCCGGCTTCGCGGAGGACCGAGGCGCCGCGCGCGTAGCCGGCCACCACCTCGCGGACCTCGCTGGCGGTCATTTCGTGGGGGACAGCCCAGGAATCGGGCTGGGGGACGGTGGAGGGCGCCCACGGGGAGCGGATGGCAGCGTTGCCCTGTGCGCCGGGGTGCCAGAGCTGGCCGACGAACCGGGCGCCTTCGGCGTGGATGGCTTCGGCGGCGGCGCGGAATTTCGTGACAGCGGCGGGCTGGGCGAAGGTATCGCCGATAGACCAGTGGATGCCATGGACGTGCGATTCGACGAGGCCGATGCCGCCGCGGGCCTTGGAAACCCAGTAGGCGATCTCGCGGGAGCCAGGAAGGCCGTCGTCGTCGGTGAAGAGCGTGTGGTGGGGGGTGCTCACGATGCGGTTGCGGACGGTGAACGAGCCGATCTGGAGGGGAGAGAAGAGGTGCCGGAAGTCTGCCATAGCTCCCGTAAATTGGACTCATTGAAGGTGGCCGAATATGACCCAGATCATCGTCAGCGGCCGGTGGGGGCCGGACGTTTTCGCTCCGCGGCACCGGGCTGGTGGGCGGCAGGAGGCAAGCCAGGATGAGCGCCGGCGATGCGATCCGGAAGAACCTGGAGTTCTGGCACTGGTATCCACGCATGCTCTGCGAGGGTCTGACCATGGAGCAGCTCCACTGGCAACCGCCGGGGCACCCGAATCACATCATGTACAGCCTCTGGCATGCCTATCGCTCGGAGGATGAGCTGATCCACGGCTTGCTCGTGGGGAAGCCGAGTGTCTTCGAGCGGGATGGCTGGGCAAGGCGGCTGCGGGTTGAGTCAACCGGGCGGTCGCCCTTCGGGAACGGCATGGACCGCGAGCAGATCGCCGCCCTCCGGCTGCCGCTGGAGGATGTGCTCGCCTACGCGGGCGCGGTTGGGGCATCGATCCAGGAGTACGCCGATGGGCTGACTCCGGCGGAAAGCCTGGAGGTGGTGCAGCTGCCGTTCTTTGCGCAGGTGTACCCGATGCTGGGGGAGGCGACGCGGCTGGAGGTACTGACCTTCTTCTGTGTTGGGCACACCGCAGAACACCTGGGCGAGGTGCAATACATCAAAGGGCTGATGGGGCTGCAGGGCGCGCCGCTCTAGGCTCTCGCCCTGAGGCGGTTCAGTGCGTGCGGTGCATGCGCAGCCCGCGCGCACTCTGGGCCACGGCAATCGCCAGCAGCCCGCCGATGAGCAGCGCCGCCCAGATAGCGACACCGAATGCGATGACCCCGGGATGCCGGCTGGAGGACTGGAGCACGAGGTCGGCGAGGCCGAGCGCGAGCAGCACCAGCATGAAGAGCAACCAGGAGCGGACGGCGTGGGAGTGAAGGAACGGCATGCGGGAAGCCCTCCTGCACGGAAATGTAATATGCGGAATCCGCTGGCGGAAGAGCCGGCCGCCCGACACTCGGACACTGCTGCGTTTCGGGCATACTTCCGGGCACCAGACCGAGGAGGCCCCGAGATGCCCGAGTTCGAAACCGTCCTCTACGAACTGCCCGCGCCCGGAGTGGCCCGGATCACGCAGAACCGGCCGGAGGCGCGCAACGCCCAGAACCACCAGCTCACGTACGACCTGAACGCCGCCTTTGACGTTGCCGCCGCCGACCCGGAAGTGAAGGTCATCATTCTCGCGGGGGCCGACCCGCACTTTTCGGCCGGGCACGACCTGCGCGGCGGGAACAAGCCGCTCAGCGACTACCCGGTCGTCGGCACCTGGCGCGAGTTCGAGAAGAAGGGCGCCGAAGGGTACATGGCCGTCGAGGAGGAGATCTACCTCGGCATGTGCCGGCGGTGGCGGAACATTCCCAAACCCACCATCGCGCAGGTCCAGGGGAAGTGCATCGCCGGCGGGCTGATGCTCGCCTGGGTGTGCGACCTGATTGTCGCCAGCGATGACGCCCAGTTCCAGGACCCGGTGGTCCAGATGGGCGTCTGCGGTGTCGAGTATTTCGCCCACCCGTGGGAGCTCGGCGCGCGCAAGGCGAAGGAGATGCTGTTCACGGCCGACTGGATAGACGCGCAGGACGCCTACCGCCTCGGGATGGTGAACCATGTGGTGCCACGCGCCGAGCTGCCCGGGTTCACGCTCGACCTGGCAAAGCGGATCGCCCTCAAACCCTCGTTCGGTTTGAAGCTGGCGAAGGAGGCCGTGAACCAGACGCTGGAGATGCAGGGCCAGTGGCAGGCGATGCTCTCGGTGTTCAACCTCCACCAGCTGGCTCACAGCCACAACCAGGAACTCTTCGGCATGCGCATCGACCCGACGGGCATACCGGGCGCGGTGAAGCGATAGCGGGCCCCGGCCGCACCGCGTGCGACGTCGGCGCCGCGCCATCCACAATGGAGACGCGGCACATGGCGAGGTGGAGGTGATGGTGACGACCCGGCGCGAGGGCAGTTGTGTGTTCCTGGTCGCCGCCGATGGCTCGATCCTGCTGCAACAGCGCAGTGATGATGTGCCGCCGGCGGGAATCGGGCGCTGGACGCCTCCCGGCGGGACGCGCGAGCCTGGCGAAGACCCCCGCGAGACGGCGCTTCGGGAATTCGAGGAGGAGACGGGGGTCCGCCTCGAACGGTTGCGGTACCTCGAAACCGTGACTCCCGCGGATGTGGAGGGGCTTGCGGTGGACGTGCTCCACGTGTTTTACGCCGACGACGTGGTGCCGCGGGAGCGCATCCAGGTGTTCGAAGGGCTGGACTTCCAGTACCGGCACCCGCGAGCGTTTGGCTCACTCCCGCTCAACCCGGGGACCCGCAACCTACTGGACCGCTTCGTGGCGAGCGACGCCTACCGGGGCACGGTGGCGCTGCTGCAGCCATTCACGGCCGGCGTCGGGGTGATCGAGCTCGACCGCTGGGGGCGCGTGCTGCTGCAGCTTCGCGATGCCGATCTCCCGCCCGACCGGTACCCGGACCAGTGGTCGATTCCCGGGGGAATCATCGAGGCGGGCGAAGCGCCGGATGCGGCGGCGTTTCGCGAATTCGAGGAGGAGACCGGCCACCTGTTGCCGGACCTGAAGTTCTTCAAGCTCTATCGCCGCCAGCCGGACCTGCCGGCATCGCTCACGGACCTGTACCACGTGTACTACGTGGACGCGGACATCGAAGAGGACGAGGTAGTGGTTGGCGAGGGACAGGCGTTCCGCTACTTCGCCCCGGGTGAGCTGGAGGGGCTATCGATGCCGATCCACGCGCGGTTGGTGCTGCGGGAGTTCTTCGCGAGCAGCGCCTACCGGGCGCTCTTCCACTAGGGCGAGGATTCACCCCATGTCGCGCTGACGTGGGGTGGTTCATGATGAGCGCATGTCAGAGACGTGGTCGATTGTCCTTGGGCTGGCGGCGCTGGTCCTCCTCATCGCGTTCAATGCGCTGTTCGTGGCGGCCGAGTTCGCGTTCGTGGGTGTGCGGAGGACGCGCATCGAGCAACTCGCGGGCGCGGGCCGGGCGCGGGCGCGCCTGTTGCTCAACACGCTCTCGAACCTGGAAGGCACGATTGCGGCGACGCAGCTGGGCATCACGATGGCGGGGCTGGCCCTCGGGTGGATCGGCGAGCCGGTGCTGGCGCGGCTGCTCGAGCCACCCATCGGCCGGGCGTTGTGGTTCGCTGGCGAGCGGACGGAGAACGTCGCCGCGACGGCCGTCGCCTTCCTGCTGGTGACCTCGCTGGTCATCATCTTCGCGGAACTGGCGCCGAAATCGATCGCGCTGGCGAAAACCGAGCAGGTGGCCTTCTTCGTGGCGGTACCGGTCGCGGTGTTTTCGCGGGTCTTCCGGCCGTTCGTGTGGTTCTTGCACAAGAGTGGCGGGCTGGTGGTGCGCTCGCTCGGCATCCAGCCGCGGATGCGCGAGGGTGAATCGCTGGAACCGGAGGAACTGGAGCTGGTGATCGAGGCGAGCGCGCGGGCGGGGTTCCTCTCCACCTCGGAGTTGATGCTGGCCCGGCGCGCGCTCGAGTTCAGCGCGATCCAGGCCGACCAGATCATGGTCCCGCGGACAGAGGTGGTGGCGCTCGATGCGTCGGCGCCCCTGGAGGAGGTGCTGGATATCGTCGAGCAGCACCAGCACACGCGATACCCGGTGTTCGAGGAGGACCTGGACCACATCCTGGGGATACTCGACGCGAAGGCGCTCTTGCGGCTGGTGCGGAGGGGCGAACGCGACTGGCGATCGCTGGTGCAGCCAGCGGTCGCGATCCCTGAATCCGTGAGTGTGGAGGTGGCGGTCCAGGCGATGCGGGCGAAGCAGGTGCAGACCGTCGTGTTGATCGACGAGCACGGCGGGACGAGCGGGATCCTGACCGCCGACGAGGTGCTCTACCGGCTGCTTGGAAGGTGGCTGGGTGGCGGTGGGCGGCAGGGGCAGGAGAGCGTGCGCACGCTGCCCGCCGGAAACCTGCTGGTGAGCGGGCTGGCGCTGATCGCGGACATCGAGGATGCGACGGGCACCGAGCTCGCGGACGAGGACTACGACACGGTTGGTGGATTCATCATGACCAAGCTGGGACGCATCCCGCGGGTCGGCGACCGGGTGGAGGTGCCGGGGTACCAGTTCCGGGTAATGGCGATGGACGGACGCCGGGTGGACCGGGTGCTGGTCGTGAAGCTCCAGGAGCCGCACGGGCCGGAGCGGGAGGAGCGCTACTGAGGGAGCAGGTGCTCCGACGGCGGCCAGGCCGTAGCATACAGGGAGCGCGACCCGGCCTGGACGGGCTGGTTTACGCCCGACTTACTTGACTAAGTCGATTAACTTACTCGAATATCGCCTCTCTATGCCGCGCATGCCCCAGGGCGCCGAGCCCCGGGAAGGCGCGGCTGAAGTTCGCACAGGAGCACCACAGTGGCACAACGGTTCGAGACCCTCCAGGTCCATGCGGGGCAGGTCCCCGACCCGACTACTGGCTCGCGCGCGGTACCGATCTACCAGACGACGTCGTATGTGTTCGAAAGCGCCGAGCACGGGGCGGCGCTGTTCGCGCTCCAGCAGTTCGGAAACATCTACACGCGAATCATGAACCCGACGAACGACGTGGCCGAGCAGCGCATCGCGGCGCTGGAAGGCGGCGTGGCGGCGGTGGCGACGGCATCGGGCCAGGCCGCGCAGATGCTGGCCATCACGACGATCTGCCAGGCAGGGGACAACATCGTTTCGACGCCGCTCCTGTATGGAGGGACGTACAACCAGTTCAAGGTGTCGTTCCCGCGCCTGGGCATCGGTGTGAAGTTCACCGAGGATGACGACCCGGCGCAGTTCAAGGCGTTGATCGACGAGAAGACGAAGGCGCTGTACGTCGAATCGTTTGGGAACCCGCGGCTGAATGTGCCGGATTTCCGGGCGCTGGCCGAGGTCGCCCACGAGGCGGGGATCCCGCTGATTGTGGACAACACGTTCGGCGCGGCTGGCTACCGGATTGCGCCGTTGCAGCACGGCGCCGACATCGTGGTGGCATCAACGACGAAGTGGATCGGTGGGCACGGGCTTTCGATCGGCGGGATCGTGGTCGATGGCGGCAAGTTCAACTGGGGCAACGGGAAGCATCCGCTCTTCACCGAGCCTTCGCCCGGCTACCACGGGCTGAAGTTCTGGGAGGTGTTTGGCGACTTCCCGGGGCTGGGCAACGTGGCCTTCGCGATCAAGGCGCGCGTCGAGGGGCTGCGAGACCTGGGGCCGTCGCAGTCTCCGTTCAATTCGTTCCTGAACCTGATTGGCCTGGAGACGCTTTCGCTGCGGATTGAGCGGCACGACAGCAACGCGATGAAGCTGGCCGAGTGGCTGAAGAAGCACCCGAAGGTCGCGTGGGTGAACTACCCGGGCCTGCCCGATCACCCGTACCACGAGGCGGCGAAGAAGTACGTGCGCCCGGGGATGTTCGGCTCGATCCTCACGTTCGGCATCGCGGGGGGCCTGGAGGCGGGCAAGCGCTTCTGCTCGAACGTGAAGCTGGCCAGCCTGCTGGCAAATGTGGGCGATGCGAAGACGCTGGTGATTCACCCGGCATCGACGACGCACCAGCAGCTGCTCGACGAGGAGCAGCTGGCCAGCGGGGTGACCCCGGACCTGGTGCGCGTTTCGGTGGGCATCGAGCACATCGACGACATCATCGAGGATTTCGACCAGGCGCTGGCCCAAAGCTAGGCGCGTCGTGGGGAAGGCAGTGCGGCACATCGCCCGGATCGGCGATCTGACCCTCGCAAGCGGCGAGACCCTCCAGGGGGTGGAGGTGGCGTACGAGTTGTACGGCCACCTTTCGCCGTCGGGCGACAACGTGGTGCTCGTCTGCCACGCGCTCACGGGGAGTGCGGGCGCCGGGGGACCGGGAGGGTGGTGGGAGCCGCTCATTGGCTCCGGGCGGGCGATCGACACTGATCGCTACGCCGTGCTGTGCTCGAACATCCTGGGGAGCTGCTACGGGACCACGGGCCCGGCATCGATCAACCCGGCAACGGGGAAGACGTACGGGCCCGACTTCCCGGAGATCACGGTCGGCGACATGGTGGAAGCGCAGCTGGCGGTGGCGCGCGAACTGGGCATCCGGCGGCTGGTGAGCGTCGCGGGCGGATCGCTGGGAGGGCTCCAGGTGCTTGAATGGGCGGCGCGCGCGCCCGGGCTGGTGGAGTCGATCATCCCTATCGGGTGCGGCCTGGCGCACCAGCCCTGGCAGATTGCGTTCAACGAGGTCGCCCGCCAGGCGATCCGCCTGGACCCGGCATGGGTCGGTGGGCACTACACCAGCCAACCGGCGCAGGGCCTCGGGCTGGCGCGCATGATCGCCATGATCAGCTACCGGTCGGCCGAATCGTTCCGGGAGCGATTCGGCCGGGAACGGAGCCGGGGCGGTGGCGACTTTGACGTGTCCGCGTACCTGTACGGCCAGGGCGACAAGCTGGTGCAGCGCTTCGATGCGAACGCGTACATGCGGATCACGACGGCAATGGACGGCTTCGACGTGGGCGCCGGGCGCGGGGGCGCGGCGAAGGCACTCTCCGGGTTCCGCGGTGCCGGGCTCGTGATCGGTATTGATTCGGATGTGCTGTACCCGGTGAGCGACCAGCTGGAGATCGTGGAGACGCTCCGGGAAAACGGGAACCGGGTGGAGTACCGCGAGCTGCAGTCGGTGCACGGCCACGACGCGTTCCTGATGGAGTGGGAGCAACTGAGCGGGATGGTCGGGGAGTTCCTGGGGCGCGCCGGGGCTTAAGCGGGCCTAACTCCCGCCCAGGTGGCGCGCGAAGAACGCGTCGACCCGGCGCCAGCTGTCCTCCGCCGCGGCCGGGTGAAAGCCGACCTTCATGGGGCCCCAGCTCGAGAGCTTCGCCAGCGGGCCGGTGTGGTGGCTCATGTAGCTGTGTCCCGCATCGGCGTAGGTCTTGATGTCGTTTTCGACGCCGAGGACGTCCAGGTGATGCTCCAGGCGTTCCGCAAACTTGCCGAACATCCTGTCACGGCCGCCGTACCCGGCGACCACGGGGCAGGCCCCTTCGAGCGCGGCTTCATCCTCCGGGACAGCGCCATAGAAGACGGCCGCGGCGCCAAGCGGAGCCTTTGCTGCGAAGAGCAGCGCGAACCCGCCGCCCATGCAGAAACCGATGACGCCGATGCGCGACGAATCGACATCGGGACGTCCGGCGAGCCAGGCTCGCGCGGCCTCCAGGGCGTCGAACGCGGGGCCGCCGCCACGCCGGAGCGATTGCATTGCCCGCACCACGCAGAGCGGCCTGCTCCCGAGGACGCTGTACAGGTCGGGCGCAAGGGCGACGTACCCGGCCTGGAGGAAATGCCCTGCCTTCTCGCGGATGTCGTCGTTCAGGCCGAAGATTTCGTGGATGACGATCATGGCGGCATGCCGGCCCTCGCCCGCGGGCACACCCAGCCCGGCGCGGAGATCCTTGCCGCCAGCCACGGGGATGACGACCTGTTCCATGGGCGGCATTCTAGCCGGCGCGGGCCGACGTGGGGCTAATGGCCGTCGGACGCGAGGCCGAGGCTGACGGCGCAACCAACCCAGGTGCAGTTCGAAGGGCGGACCGGGGTTGGCGTGGGCGGGGGGCCGGGTGTGGCCGTAGGCGTTGGAGTGGGCGTGGGCGCTTCTTTCGAGCAGCTGACCTGGCCATAGTTCGAGGTCTTCGGCGTGGAGATGGTGACGAAGTCTCCGAATCCGGAGTAGTACACATAGCTCCCGCCGGCCGTGAACGAAAGCGGAGAGGCGGAGGTTTTGCCGGGCTCAATGGTCTCATCGAAGATGGGCGGGAGGCCGCCGAAGCCCGGGATGTACACGCGGATGGCGACCTTGCCCGCGTTTTTGAAGACGACCGAATCGCCGCGGTTGATGTTGCAGGTGCGCGGGTTGAAACCCTCTTCGTTCACCTCGACGGTGTAGGTGTTATAGGCGCTGGCCGGCACCTGGCTGCCGCCGAAGAGAGCCACGGAGAGCGCGCCGGTGAGCGCCATCGCGAGCGCGGCGGCCGCAAAGAGCGGCCGGAAGGATGCAATCGTCATGCCAACCCCACCAGGATTCCCCACCCCGCCAGGGGCGCAGTAACCGTACCGCAGGGGTGCGTTTAGGGCTACGTAATGGTGTGAGGAGGGTTAAGGGCAGGCTGCCGCCCCGGGGGCGCGACCCGGCCGCTTTCCCGGCTGGCGCGGCGCGCTAGCATGTACGCATGCAGCAATCATTGATGGAGATCCTCTGCTGTCCCCTCTGCAAGGGCGAGCTCGAACTGAAGGTCGCGAAGGAGGAGGGCGGCGAGATCATCGAAGGGACGCTCATCTGCACCCGGTGCCGGGAGCGGTACCCGATCGAGGACGGCATCCCGAACATGCTCCCTCCGGACCAGCGCGGCTGATGGACCACGAACACGAGCACGAGCACGAGGAAGGCGGGCACGCCCACGGCGAGGGCCACGGCATCCCGCACGAGCCGGCCCCTCCCGAGCCGCGGCGGCTCATCCCGGAGCCGTCGATGCTGCCGCGGGGCCTTGGGCTGGCGGTGCTTGCCGGCGGGCTGTTCTGGGCGGGCTGGCAGGCGGTGGCGAAGTCGTGGGTCCTGGCGCCCGCGGGGGTGGCACTGGGTATCGCCGGCGCGCTTTCGGCCTGGGCGGCGGCCATCCACCTGACGGGCGGCGAGCGGTTCGACGACCACCCGTTCGTGTGATGTGCGAAACGCCGGGGGCGGCGATGGCGCGCTGAGAACAGGAGAAGGGGCCCCCGGTTGAGGAGCCCCTTCGGTTGCCGGCGAATGGGCCGGTCTGGTGCTAGTTGTTGGAGACCTTCTGGGCTTCGATGACGCCCTGCGGGGTGATCTTG
>CAYUVT010000067.1:0-13724 GCA_964448165.1 uncultured Anaerolineaceae bacterium
GCTCCCCGCCGGGGTCCTGGCCTCCTGCGTTGCCCTCGGAGCCTTCATCCAGGTCGGCCACCCCTCGATTCCCATGGCGATCGCCTTCTCTGGCGCGCTCCTTGTTTGGAACGGCCATGTGCACAGCGAGAGGCGGGCCTGGCTCCCCTTCGCAGTACAACTCATGATCGTCCTCGCCGGGTTCCTGCTCTACGAGCTGGCCCGTTTCAACGTGGTCTCCGAACCCGAGCCCGCTATCAGGAACGCCAACCGCGTGGTCGACTTCGAGCGCGCGACCGGCACCTTCTTCGAACCCGGCCTGCAGCAGTGGCTCACCGGCCCCGAATGGGTCACCAGGACGTTCAACTTCGCCTACTCGCATGGCTTCCTCCCGCTCGTTGCTGGCGCCATCATCTGGCTCTACTTCGCCAGCCCGGAACGCTACCGCCTCTACCGCAACGCCCTCGGCCTCTCAACCATCTTCGCCATCATGCTCATCGCGCTTCACCCAACTGCCCCTCCGCGCCTCTTGCCGGAGCTGGGCATCGTCGACACGGTCAAGACGCTGGATCACGAGAACCGTTTCGCCAACGAATTCGCCGCGATACCCAGTCTCCATGTCGGCTGGTTCGCCCTCACCGGCTATGTTCTCGCCCTCCCCTACGGGCGCTGGCGGTTCTGGACGGTCGCTCTCCTCCCGGGCATCGCGATGCAAACCGCTGTCATCGCCACCGGTAATCATTACTGGATCGACGGCGTGATAGGGACCGTCATCTCAGTCGGCCCTGCGATGGTGATGCGGCACCGGGAGCCCCTGGTTGCGATCCCCGCCCGCGCCGGGTCATGGTTGGCTCGACACCGGCCCGGTCCCGCCGGCGCCCGCCGCGCCCGCATCACCATCCTCTCTCTCGGTGGCTTGGTCCTCTACCTCGGCGCCGCCCAGCTCCTCGAACCCGGCTTCACCGACTTCTGGGGGTACCTCTTCTTCCAGGTCGGAGCCTCCCTGCTCCTCCTCGTCGCCGGGGAGTATGTCTTCTCCCGCGAGGGCGGCCTCTCCGGCCTGACCCATGGCATTGCTGTCGTCTGCAGTTACGCGGATGTGCTCGGCACCGATGGCAACCTCTACGCCCGCATCGATGAATACGACAAGGTCACCCACTTCATGGGCACGGCGGCCATCACTGCCGCCGCCTACGATGTCCTCCGCGCCCTCGCCACCCGCCGGGGCTCGACCCGCGCCCCCGCCGAGCGCCTGTACCTGGCGGTGGCGATCGGCATCGCCGCCGGCATCGCCTGGGAGGTCTACGAATACCTCGGCGACCGCGTGTTCCACACCACGCGCACCCAGGGCCGCTGGGATACGTTTCACGACCTTGTCTCTGATTCCGCTGGCGCATTCACCCTCGGCCTGCTGCTCTGGTGGCAGGAGCGCACCGCTGCCGCGCCCTCTCCGGCCGAGGAGCGGTACCTTCCCCCTTCAAGCGGCCCCTGAAGCGGCTCCAGGCCCCGCCCGCCCCTATAATCCATTCCCGTGGCCGATGACCCAATCGTAGATTTTGGCTCCCGGAGGCCGGCTGCCCCGCCTGTGCCCGCTGTCCCGCCCCCGCAGCTCTCCGAGGCGTTCCGTCTCCGCATCGAACGCTGGAAGCGCGAGCTCCTCGATGTCACCCGGCGCAACCGCGGCATCAACTACCGGCCCACCCGAACGACCCTGGCCCTTCCCACGCTCCCCGCCGACCTCTGGGATATCCTCCTGGTGAACGAGGGCGCTGTCGGCCTGGCTGCCCGCAACTTCGCGCCCGATGCCCCCCAACCCCTCGCCGATGACCGCGCGATCGAGGCCTTCGCAGCCGCCACCCGCCTCATGGAGCGGGCCCGCCTGGCCGACCGCGAACAGGGAATCCAGGTCCTCTTCGCCGCCTTCGGCTGGCTCAAGTGGAAGGACAGTGAAGGCCACCAGCTTCGCTCTCCGCTCATCCTCGTACCGGTCGACCTCACCCACAACCGCCAGGAGCGCGAACTCATCCTCCAGGCCGCCGCCGATGACCCGCCCGAGGTCAACCCCTCGCTCGCCTACCTGCTCCACGCACAGTACGGCGTCCGCCTGCCCGAACTCGAAGATGCGGAGGGCGAGCCCCTCCACGCCTCGCTCGCGGCCTTCCTCGATGCCGCGCGAGAAGCTGTCGCCAAACAGGATGGATGGCTCGTCGAAGAGGACGGCCCCGTCGTCGATGTCTTTGCCTTCGCCAAGCTTGCCATGGTCGAAGAGATCGACCGTTCGCTCCACCGCCTCGCCGCGCACCCCCTCCTCCGCGCAATCGCCGGCGATGAGCCGTTCCCGCAGTGGGACCCTGGCTCCACCGCCGGGCCGGTCGATGCCCGCTACCCGCCCGGTTCCCTTCGCCTGGTCGTCGATGCCGATGCCTACCAGCTTGAGGCCGTTGGCATGGCCGCCGCTGGCCAGAGCTTCGTCATCGAGGGTCCCCCCGGCACCGGCAAGAGCCAGACCATCACCAACATCATCGCCGAGCTCATGGCCCAGGGCCGCCGCATCCTCTTCGTCG
Source organism: uncultured Anaerolineaceae bacterium (assembly GCA_964448165.1). Classification (GTDB taxonomy): domain Bacteria; phylum Chloroflexota; class Dehalococcoidia; order Tepidiformales; family Tepidiformaceae; genus Amarobacter. The sequence continues at coordinate 2,544 of CAYUVT010000067.1, forward strand.
CCGAAAAGCGCGTCGCCCGCGAAGTCGTCCTGGAGAACCTCGCGAAGGCAGGCCTGGCCGAAGCGTGCCTCCACCTCGCCGCCAATGCGGGCGCGGCAAGCCGCGCCGACGCCAAGGCCCAGGTCATCAAGGAGATCGTCGACACCCTCGACGCAAGCTCCCCTCCTCCGCCGCCCGACCCTGCCCTTCCCCAGCGCTACGGCGAAATCCGCCAGCGTCTGAACGCCTACGCCGCCGCACTCTCCCGTCCGCTCGGTGAAGGCGGATGGACATCCGCCTACGATGTCCTCGGCACCGCCGTCCAGCTCGCGCCCAACCGCCGCGAGGTCGCGGAGGTGCCCTCGGTCGACGGCCTCAGCCGCTTCTGGCTCGACGACGTCCTCGATGAAGCGAAGTCACTCGACGCATTCAAACCCGCCGAACTCGCCCTGATGGCCGGCCCCTGGTCCGCCCTCCGCTGGACCTCTTGCGACACGGACCGTCACACGAAGCTCCGTACCGCCCTCGAATCGCTCGCGACCGTCAGCCAGCGCCTCGAGCCCATCGCCGGGCCTGCCCTGGGCCCCAACCTTCCGCCGGCCGCCGCCCTCTCACCCGCGGCTATCGGCGACCTCGCAAGTCAGCTTGAACGGGTAGCGCTCTACCGCAAGAAATCCGGCTCGCTCCTCCGCTTCCTCGATCCTGGCTTCTACGCCGCCCGCCGCCATTTCAAACAGTTCCTGGCGGCTGGCTACCGCGAAACACGGGCCGAGGCTGAGGCAGCGGCCGCGCTCCGCGAGATCGAAGCCGCCCTTGCCGGAGCATTTGCCGTCGCCGCCGATGCCTTCGGCGCGGGCGCCCCATCCTCGGCCCCCGCCGGCGAAATCGCCGCCTGGGCGTCCGCCCTCCTGGTGGAGATCGATGCCCTCCCGGTTGCCACCGAGATGGCGGCCGTGCTGGCACGCCTCGAACCCCTGGGTATGCGTCCCGCTGCCGTGACCCTGCTGGCCGATTCCTCCACGCACGGCCAGCTTGAAGCTGTAATGCGCGCTTCCGTCTATTCCGCCTGGGCGCGCCATGCGCTCCAGGGCGGTCTCGCCCTCACGCCGGACCAGCACCAGCGCCTGGTCGACTCCTTCGCCCGGCTCGATGCCGAGATGATCGGCTGGGCCCGCTCCGCCGTCCTCGCCGAGGTTCGCGCGCGGCGGCCCCGCGGCGTCAACAACGCCATCATGGCCCCCCTGGTGAAGTACGCCCGCGCAAAGCGGCGCCCCGCCCTGCGCACCATGCTCGGGAACGCGCGCGAGGCCATCCAATCGCTGAAGCCGGCCCTCTTCATGAGCCCGCTCGCCGCCGCCCAGTATCTCTGCCACGACGACGGGAACACCTACAAGTTCGACGCGGTCATCGTCGATGAAGCGAGCATGATCCCCACGCCAGATATGGTCGTCGCGCTCAGCCTCGCGCCCCAGGCCATCATCGTCGGGGACTCCCGCCAGATGCCCCCGACCAACTTCTTCAATAAGGAGATCGCGGCCTTCACCCCCGATGGTTCGGAGGACGAGGAGGTCACGTTCGAGAGCATCCTCGACGAAGCCGCTCCGCTGCTTCCCTCCACCATGCTCCGCGCCCACTACCGCTCTCGCGATGAGTCGCTCATCGCCTTCTCAAACGTCCACTTCTACGACGGCCGCCTCATCGCCTTCCCCGATGCCTGGGGCGAACGGCCCGAGTCCGGCGTCCGCTTCGAGCTCGTCGCCGACGCGGTCTACGGCCGCGGCGGTTCGCGCTCCAACCCCGCCGAGGCCCTGCGTGCCCTCGATGTCCTCCGCGCTGAGCTCCAGGCATCCGGCTTCCAGAAACAGGTCGCCATCACCGCGATGTCCATCGCCCAGCAACAGGAGATCGTCCAGCAACTCGAACAGGCCGCTTCCGGCGATGAGACCATCCGGCGCTGGCTCGATTCCGGCGGGCTCGTGCGCAACCTCGAAACGGTCCAGGGCGATGAATCCGATGTCATGATCCTCAGCGTCGGTTACGGCAAGGACGCTGATGGCCGCATGATCCTGAACTTCGGCCCGCTCGGACAGGAAAAGGGCGAGCGCCGCCTGAACGTTGCCGTCACGCGCGCCAAGTGGAAGACGGTCGTCGTCTCATCGATCCGTTCCGGCGATATCGACCCCTCCCGCACCTCCTCCACCGGGACCCTGCGCCTCCGTGATTATCTCGAATACGCCGAACGCGGTCCCGCCACCCTCCCCGCCACCCCGGTGACGGCGGCGCCTCCCCCCCGGGCCTTCGAGCAGGCCGTCCGCGCCGCCCTCGAAGCCCAGGGCCTCCGCTGCGTGCCCCAGGTGGGTGTCGGCGGCTACCGGGTCGATATCGCCGTCTGCCACCCCTCCGACTCCGAGCGTTTCGTCCTCGCGGTCGAATGCGACGGCCCCACCTATTTCAACGCCCCTGCCTGCCGCGACCGTGACCTCGGCCACGCCGGCGTCCTCAGGCGCATGGGCTGGCAGGTCCATCGCGTGCACGCTCCCGCCTGGTACCGCAACCCGGAAGCGGAGCTCCAGCGCATCCTCGAACGCTACCGGGCCGCCATCTCCTGAGGGCCGCTCATCGCTGCTCCGCCCACCGCCAGCCCACCACCCGCTTCGGCACGAGGGCGATCAATGGGAGCTCCTCCAGCCGCATGTCGCGGTACTGCGTGTAGCGCCCTCGCAGCACGTCGAGCGCCGCCGGGTGCTCGCTGCCTCGCGCCATCACCGTTGCCGTGCCCTCGACCCGGACCCACGCGAGCCGCGTCCAGTCGTCGTCGTACCGGTCCACCAGCAGCGAGACGCGCGCATCCCGCTCGATGTCTCGCAGCCGGGCCAGCCGCCCGCCCCGTTTCGGCTTCTCATCGACCGCCATGACGACTGCTTCCCCGGCCAGGGCATAGCACACGGGAAGGAGCCGCGGCCGCCCGTCTGGCGCGATGGTCCCCAGCCGCGCCACGCGGCACGCATCGAGCAGTTCCAGCTGCCACCGTTCGAACACGCTGCGAGCCTGACGCACCCGGAGCCCCGCCGCAACTTCCGCGCCTTCGTCTTTCACGCCCGCCTTCGGTAAAGTGGGCCGATGACTCGTACCGTCCTCGCGGCAGATTTCGGTGGTACCCACCTGCGCGCGGCCATCGTCTCTGAGGAAGGGCACATCCTTCACCGCGACGATCACGCGACACCTGCCCGGGCGACGCCCCAGGCAATCATTGCCCGGGTCGTCGAACTCCTCGCGGACACGGTCGCCGCGTCCGGCGAATCCCCGGCCGCGGCCTGTATCGCCACAGCCGGGCTCATCAACGCCGAAGAGGGGAAGGTCATCGTCGCGCCGAACATCCCGGGCTTCCGCAACCTGGTGCTCACCACCCCGGTGGCCGAGCGTCTCGGCATCCCCGCGTACATTGAAAACGACGCCAGCGCTGCCGCCCTTGGCGAGTTCCGATTTGGCGCCGGCCGGGGCACGCGCCACCTCCTCCACGCGACCCTGGGCACCGGCATCGGTGGCGGGATTGTGGTCGACCGGCGCCTCTACCGTGGAGCCAGGGGGCTCGCCGGCGAAATTGGACACATCATTCTCAACCCGGCAGGTCCCCGCTGTAACTGCGGCTCGCGCGGCTGTCTCGAGGCCATGGTCAGCGGCGTCGCCTTCGCCGAACGCGCGCGCAAACTCATCCAGCAGGGCAAATCGCCCCTGCTCGCGGAAATTGCAGCCGGGGCCCCGCCCACCGCGGCCCACCTGGCTTCGGCCGCCGCACGCGGCGATACTCTCTGCGAGGCCGAGATCCGCCACGGGGGACACCTCCTTGGTCTCGCCCTCGGCAGCCTCGTCAACGTCCTCAATCCTGACCTGGTCACCCTCAGTGGCGGCCTCCTCTCGATGGGCGAAATGTTCCTTGGCCCCGCCCGCGACGCCATGTACTCGCTCGCCTACGGCCCGGCGGCCGGCACCCTCATCCGTCTGAGCGAACTCGGCGACGATGCTGGCCTGCTCGGCGCGGCCGCCGTTGCGCTCGAACACCTCGATAGCTGACCGCGCATTCCGCGAACCCGGCGCTCATACGCGGCTCTCACTTTTTGCCTTCCGTTTACAACAAATAAGGGATATCCCGCTCGTTCCAACCCGCGCCCCCTTCTAGGGTCATTCCGGTGGCCCCCGGGAGGATGCAGTGTTGCGGAAACTCTCATGGGCGCTCGTTGCCGCTGTCGCGCTGAGCGCCGTCTCGTGGACTGTGGATCGGCCCACCACAGCCCGCGCACTAACGAATTGTGATGTCGCCGACCTGGCTGTGGACGCCGAAGAGCAGGCGTTCATCGGCCTCCTCAACGAGTATCGCGCGCGGAACAACGCCCCCGCCCTGGCGGTGTCTCCAGCGCTCAATCGGGCCGCCACCTGGATGGCGTATGACCTGGCGAAGCGCCCTGGCCTCGCCCACAACGACTCACTGGGCCGCTCCCCCTGGCAGCGCATGCCAGATTGCGGCTACTCCGTCCCCGGCGGCGAGAACCTGGCGGCAGGCACCAACCGCTCCAGCGCGCAGTGGGCGCTCGATGCCTGGATCGCTTCACCCTCACACCGCGAGGTCATGCTGACCCGCGAATTCACCACCCTCGGTATCGCTCGCGTCTATGTGGAGGGGTCGCGCTACGGCTGGTACTGGGTTGCCGATTTCGGTTACCCCGGCGGCGACACCGCCACCGCCTCGGCCCCGACCCCCGCACCGCCCACGCCCACTGCGGTACCGCCCACGCCGATCCCGCCACCGCCCACTCCGGCGGCCCGGGCATCGGCGCCACCGGTCGCCGCCGCCCCGCCGCCCCCCTCGGTCTCCAGCGCAAGTCTCGCCGTCTCGACTGGTCCCAACCTGGTGACCTGGAACGGCCCCGCAACCAGCCCTTCCGCGGCCTTCCGGGGCGTCTCGAACTGGATCGCGGTCGTCTACGCCTGGGATGAAACCACGGCCACGTGGCTCCGATGGAGTCCCCGCATCGACCCGGTCCTCCAGACGCTCTCCGAGCTTCGCGCTGGCCAGCGCTACTGGATCATCGCCACACGGGGTGTCACCGTCCCCCTCCAGTAGCGGGGCCTCGCGACCGAAAGGGCCGGTAGTCGGAACTGGTTCCCGGCCCTACTTCTTGCGCTTGCCCCGGCGCGTCCCGGCGGCCTCCCGGAGCTTCTTCAGCCGTTTCTGAATGGCCAGCGGCTCCGTCGTGATCAGCCCACGGCCGGTGACCCGCATTCGCCGCCGCTTCGCATCCAGCTTCTGCGCCCTGCGCTCCCACCGCTCCATCGCGGCCTCACTCCGCCCGAGCCTGGGAGGGTTCGGCGTGGTGGTTCGAATGCAGCCCGCTCATGTGCTCCTCCAGGTGTTCCACGAGTTCGTGCAACTCCTGCATCCGCCGGTCCAGGTCGTTTAATCGCTCCCATTCCGGGTCCGGCAGGCGCTGAATCGCCCCGTTCGAATCGTCGTGGAACGCCACGATGTGCCCGGGTACGCCCACCACCGTCGCGTTCGCCGGCACGTTGGTCACCACCACGCTCCCCGCTCCGATGCGCGCGTTCTCGCCCACCTCGATCGCGCCGATCACTTTCGCCCCGGCGCCCACAACTACGCGGTCCCGCAGCGTGGGGTGCCGCTTGACGCGCCGCGTGCTCGTGCCCCCGAGCGTTACCCCCTGGTACAGCATCACGTCGTTGCCGATCTCGGCCGTCTCGCCGATTACCACGCCCATCCCGTGGTCGATGAAGAAGCGCCGGCCGATGGTCGCGCCGGGATGAATCTCGATTCCCGTGAAAAAGCGCGCCACGTGCATGATGCCCCGTGGCAGCAGCGGCACCCCTCTCCGGTGCAGAGCGTGTGCCAGCCGGTGTGCCAGCCGGGCGTGAAACCCCGGATAGAACAGCGCAACCTCGATGGCGCTTCGCGCCGCCGGGTCGCGCTCCATCGCCGCCCGAATGTCCGCCCTGATCTCCTGAAGCACTCCCATGTGCTCCACCTTACGCGATGCTCCACCACTCCACTAGCACGCCTTCCTGCCTGTTTCGGCCAGTCCGCTACGATCCGGTCGTGCCCCACACTACGGTTGTCTCTCCATGACCCGCACACAGCGGCTCCTCTTCCTCGCTTCCCTTCCTGAACGGGCCATCCGCGCGGTTTCCGCCGCCGTCTTCGGCACCGTCCACGAAACGGCCCACCTCCTCCTCCCGCGCATGGTCCGCCGCTCCCGCCTCTATGAGGTCACCGCCAGGAACCTTCTCCGCATCGCCGTCGAGCTCGTCGGAGGTGTCGAGGCGCCACCGTCCGCCGGCAATGCGCCCGAGCCTGCCGCCGGCCGCATTGCCGTGAAGAAAGCCGCCGGCAATGCCGTCGAATTCGGCTCCATCGCCGCCTTCGGCTTCTCCCCGCTCTGGCTCCTTGCTGCGGCAAGCGACATCCTCAACGGCTCCAAGACCTACCTGCGCGCGCTCGAATCCGAGCTGGTTCGGGCCGGCGTCCTCGCTGAGGGAGTCCACTTCCGCTCCGTCGACGACCTCCTCAGCGCCCTCGAAGGCACGACCGGGACGACCGCCACCCTGATCGACCTCCCCCCGCTCGAACTCCGCGAGCTCCGCACGTCCCTCACCGAACTCAAAGACGACGCTGCCAGCCTCCCCACCCCGGGAGAGCTCGCGCAGCTCTTCGATGGGCTCGTCCGTACCGCCCGCCTCGAGAACCGCTCGCTCCTCCAGGTCTCCACTGGCGTTGGCCTCGCGTTTCTCGCCTCGGCGCGGAACGTCACCCGCACGCACCTCGTCGCCCCCTACGGTGAGGACTGGAAACCCCTGCGCAACGAGGGTTTCGGCGCCTATGCCGCACGCGTCGCCGGTCCCTATCGCGCGGCTATCAACGGCCACTTCGATGCGAACCGCGCCACCTGGACCGAACGTTTCGCCCGCCGCTTCGCGACTCTCCGAACCCGCCTCCCGCGCCGCCGCCCCGATCGCGGCATATGACGCCGCTCATGACCATTCCTTCCCGGCTGGCCCCACCCTCACGCGCCGGAGGATTTCGACCATGCCCCTTTCCATCCCGCGCACCAGCAGCGAGATCACGCCCGAGTGGCTCAACAGCGCCCTCGACGATGACACCCGTGACGGTGCGCGCATCGTCGGCGTCGATGTCCGCGTCATCGGCGAGGGCGTGGGGTTCCTGGGGGAAGTCGCCCGCCTCCACCTCTCCTACGACCGTCCCGCCCCGGGTGCGCCCGCGTCAGTGATCTCCAAGGTCCCCACCGCCAACGAAGGGTTCCGCCGCCTTGGCACCAACCTTGGACTCTACCAGCGCGAAAACGCCTTCTTCGCCCATGCCGCCGCCGAGACCCCCCTGCGCATCCCCGCCTGTTACTACCAGTACGGCGACCCCGCCACCGAAACCTTCGCCCTCCTCCTCGAAGACTTCGCCTCCATGCGCCCCGGCAACCAGCTCGCATCCTGTTCCATCGACGAAGCGCGACTCGCCCTCGAAGCCGCGGCCGGGCTTCACGCGACCTGGTGGAATAGCCCCCGCCTCGAGGAGTTCGCCGCGTGGCTGCCCGGCGCCGGCGACCCGTACTTCCTCTTCCTCGAAATGGCCTTCCGCCAGGCCATTCCCGCCTTCAACACCATCTACGGCGACCTGGTCGGCCCCGAGATCCGCCGCCTGGTCGATGCCTTTGCCGGGAGCTACCAGCACCTCGTCGCCAGCCTCGCCAACGACGCCGTCACCATGGTCCACGGCGATTTCCGCCTCGATAACATGCTCTTCGGCGACCGCCCCGGCGACCCGCCAATCGCCATCATCGACTGGCAGCTTCCCTTCCGCTCCATCCCCCAGTGGGATATCGCCTACTTCCTGGCCGGCAATTTCGACCCCGAAGTGCGGCGCGCCAACCAGGAGGACCTGCTCCGCGCCTACCACGAGGCCCTGCTCCGCCACGGCGTCATCGGATACTCGTTCGAGGAGTGCTGGCGCGACTACCGCAAGGCCGCCCTCGTCCTCATCGGCTACATGGTCACCGGCGCCGCCGATGTCGACCCCGAGACCCTGAACGACCGGGGCCGAGAGCTCATGGACCGCATGTTCAGCCGCTACGGGGAAGCCGTCCTCGACCTTGAGTCAGCCGAGTTCCTGACCTGACATCAGCCCCCCATCGCCCGGGCGAAGGCCAGCACATGGCCATCCGGGTCGAGGCAGTGGCTCTCCCAGGACACCCCGGTAGAACGCGGCTGCGGCCGCCTGGTCGCGCACATACAGAATGAAGTGTGATGCCGTGATTCCCGCCCGCGTCCCCACGGGAGTGCCTACGGCCGCCCCGCCCGGTTCAGGCTCTCGGCCGCCACCAGTTCTGGCTCCCGGGCGCGCGGCACCTCGAGCCGGTCCATCTGCATCTGCACGTTGAGCGGGTAGATGCCGGTGAAGCAGGCGTTGCAGAGGTCTTCCGGCGCCTGCCCGGTCGAGGCGTTCAGGCCGTCAAGGCTCAGGAACCCGAGCGAGTCGGCGCCGATGTGCGCCCGGATCTCCTCGATGCTGTGATTCGCCGCGATCAGCTCCGCCTTCGTCGCCATGTCTACGCCCAGGAAGCACGGCGAAACGATCGGTGGCGTCGTGATCCGCATGTGCACCTCGGCCGCGCCCGCGTTCCGCACCAGGCTCACCACCCGCGGCGTCGTCGTCCCGCGGACGATACTGTCGTCCACCAGGATCACCCGTTTGCCCCGCAACACGTCCGAAAGCGCGTTGAACTTCAGGCTCACGCCCGCTTCGCGAATGCGCTGGTCTGGCTGGATGAACGTGCGGCCCACGTACCGGTTCTTCACGAGCCCTTCGCGATACGGGATGCCCGCCGCCCGCGCATACCCGATCGCCGCGGGGATCGCCGAATCTGGAACGCCGATGACCAGGTCGGCCTCCACGGGGTGCTCCATCGCCAGGTGCGCCCCCATCGCCTCGCGCGCCGGGTACACTAGTTGCCCGCCGAGACGGCTGTCGGGGCGGGCAAAATAGGTGTATTCAAACGTGCAGATCGCCCGCTTCCGTGCGGGCGCAACCGGGTAGAAGCTCGTCATCCCGTGCTCGTCGATCTGCACCACCTCCCCGGGATGCACTTCCCGCTCCATCGGCACGCCCAGGTGCTCCAGCGCACACGATTCGGAAGCCACAACCCAGCCACTTTCGAGGCGGCCGATGCACAGGGGCCGCACGCCCATCGGGTCGCGCATCGCGAAGAGGCGGTCCCTGGTCATGATCACCACGCTGTAGGCGCCCTCGATCCGCCGCATCACGTAGTGGAAGCGCTCTTCCCACGTTCCCGCCGGGGCGATCGCCAGCAGGTGCGCGATGACCTCGCTATCCGCAGTCGATTCGAACTGGATGCCCTGTGCCTCCAGGTCTTCCCGGAGGATCTCCACGTTCGTCAGGTTCCCGTTGTGCGCGAGCGCGATCGGTTCGCCGTTGTGGCTATCGTTCACCACGATCGGCTGCGCATTGCACGCAATCGATCCCCCCGCGGTGCTGTAACGGGTGTGTCCAATCGAAATGTGCCCGCGAAGGTACGCCAGGTCCTCCTCATCGAAGACCTGGGCGACCAACCCCATGCCCGTCCGCAGGCTGAAGTCGCTTCCGTTGCTTGTGGCTATCCCGGCGCTTTCCTGGCCCCGGTGCTGGAGGGCATACAGCCCGTAAAACGTCAGCCTTGCGACGTCATCGCCGGGGCTGTACACCCCGAAGACGCCACAGGCCTCGCGCGGGTTATCGCTTTCCGGGATCAAACCCTGGTCGCCCTCCTGCTGGGTGACGTTAACGGCACAACCAGTATAGGTGGCCCATCATCCCCCTCGCAAAGCGACTCAACACCTCGTTGTTCATTCAACACCCATCAACCGTCTCTCCGCCTCAGGGCTCGATCCTCGGGCGCCTCAGCGCGACGAGGAAAGACAGGGCGCCAGCCGTCCCTGCCAGCACTGCGCCGGCGAGGGAAACGGCTCCCCACGCCATGCCGGCGCCCCCGGGTGCAATCGGGCCATCACCGGTATTTGGCGGCCCCGGCGCGAACGGTTCGAGCAGCGCTGCGGCCTCCTCCAGGGTAAGCGTGGTCTTCCGAGGGTCGATGATGAGGCGATAACTGCCGGCAGCCTCATGCCACGCCGCGACGCGCAGGACCGGATCGTCGCGGAGGGCGATGCCCGGAGCAGGCAGGAAGTCGGCGGCACTCGCAATGCTCGCGTCTCGAAGGAGGACCGGGTCCGGGTCGTTGTACACCCGCGACAGCTCAATCTGAACAGGAGGCCCCCCCTCGGGATCCGCCAGTGACTCGTAGAGGACGTAAACGAGCCCCTGGCCGCGAGCATCATCCCGCATCACGCCCTCGAAACGCATCCCATCGGGGACCGTCCGCAGACGATACAGGCGCTCGGGCGCGGTGCTCGTCACGGGCTGCAAGCACGTTGCCACCGGGCCGGGCGGCGGCTCCTGGACGATCAGGAAGTCGTGGATGAGGGTTCCGACGCCGCACGGGCGGCCCTTGTAGATGGGGCCAGCCGGCGGCGTCGCGGTGGCAGTGGCGGCGGGGGTAGGGGATGGGCCGGGTGATTGAGCGGAGGCCACACCGAAGGTGAGCACTGAACTTGCGATCACGGCGAACAGCAGACACTTGCGCACAGGGGCAGTCCTCCTTCAGGACCTTCGTCCAGGAGCCGGAGTCCCGTTCGGCGCGAACCGCAACGGGGCGCCATGGCCGGGAAGCACAACACTCTGCTGCCCAGGGAAACGATCTACCTTCCATTCAGCGGCGTCAACGGACCGTAAGCAGTTCGAGTCGAGGTCATGAATTACCAGGCCGAGCCCAGCCTGGCAATCGTCCAAAACGATGGCCAGAATCAACCCTCGGGCTGCATCATCTTGTGATCGGACTGGGATCAGGACGGGGAGCGCTGACACAGAGCGAGACATCTAACTAACGCCTCCTTGGCTTATGTTTCCATGTTTGGTCGGACGAACCGCCGCGATCACTGAAGCACCGCCGCTCGCGATTCCATCGCGACCAGGAGCGCGGCCACTGCACAGATAAGGCCGGTTCGCGAAACGGTCGCGAAGGTAACCCGGGAGGGCTTGCCGAAGCACCCGCATCGAGCCTCCTTCGCGGACCT
>CAYUVT010000068.1:0-12893 GCA_964448165.1 uncultured Anaerolineaceae bacterium
CGCTGATCGCCGGTAGCCCCGCCACCGAGGCCGGCAGCGTGTAGATGTCGTTCAGGTACATCGCGTACGGGTCGTCCACCTTCGCGCCAATCGGGAACGCCACCGTCGGCGAGGTCGGCGTGACGATCACGTCGTACTTCGCGAACGCCGCCGCAAACTCGTTGTTGATGACCGTGCGCACCTTCTGCGCCTTCAGGTAGTACGCGTCGTAGTAACCCGCGCTGAGCGCATACGTGCCGAGCATGATGCGCCGCTTCACTTCATTCCCGAACCCCTGCGCGCGGGTCTGCTCCATGTTGTCCCACATCGTCGGGCCGCTGCGGTCGCTGAACCCGTACTTCACGCCGTCGTAGCGGGCCAGGTTCGCCGAGGCCTCGCTCGGGGCGATGATGTAGTACACCGCCAGCGCATGGTCGGTGCTCGGCAGCGAAAGCGTTCGGTCCACGGTCGCCCCCAGCGATTCGAGGGTCGCCAGCGCCTCCTCGATCGCTGCCGTCACCCCCGGCTCCATCCCGGCGATGAAGTACTCCTTCGGCACCCCGATCTTCATCCCCTTGATGTCGCGCCCGAGGTAATGGCGCATGTCCGGCATCGGCTCGGGGTTGCTGGTCGAATCACGGGGATCGTGCCCGCCGATGCACTGCAGCATCGTCGCCACGTCCTCCACGTCGCGCCCGATTGGCCCCACCTGGTCGAGCGAGCTCCCGAACGCCACAATGCCGAAGCGGCTCACCCGCCCGTACGTCGGGTCGAGTCCCACCTGCCCGCAGAGGGCCGCCGGCTGCCGGATCGATCCGCCGGTGTCGCTCCCCAGCGCCACCAGCGCCTCGCCCGCCGCCACTGCCGCCGCCGACCCGCCGGAGCTCCCGCCGGGTACCAGCCCGGGTCGCCACGGGTTGTGGGTCGGGCCATAGGCCGAATGCTCGGTCGATGAGCCCATCGCGAACTCGTCCATGTTCGCCTTGCCGACCATCACCGCACCCGCGCGGCGCAGGTTCTCGTACACGTGGCTGCTGTAGGGCGGGATGAAGTTCTCCAGGATTTTCGAACCGGCCGTCGTGCGAACGCCCTTCGTCACGATCAGGTCTTTCACGGCCACCGGGATGCCGGTGAGCGGCGTGGCCGTGCCCGCCGCGTACTTCGCGTCAGCCTCTTTCGCCTGTTCAAGAGCCAGCTCGGCCGTCACCGTGATGTACGCGTGCACTCGCGGCTCTACCTCCGCGACCCGGTCGAGCACCGACTGCGTGAGTTCGACGCTTGTGAACTCCTTGTTGCGGAGCGCTTCGTGGGCTTCGTGGGCGGTCAGCCGCCAGAGCTCGCTCATTCGAGCACCGCCCGCACCCGGATGTAGCCGTCTTCCGTAAGCGGTGCGTTGGCCAGCACCTCGGATTGCGGCAGCGAAGGTGCAACCACGTCCTCCCGCATCACGTTAGAAAGAGGGAGGGGGTGCGCCGTTGGCTCGATGCCGTCCGTATCAACCGCGGCAAGCGCCGCGAAGTGATCGAGAATGCCCGAGAGTTGCGCCGTGAACCGTTCGACATCGGCATCGCTCAGGGCGATGCGCGCCAGCCGTGCGATGTGGAGGACTTCTTCAGAAGTGAGCGCCATGACCAAGAGGGTACAGGAACGAACCCTTAACCGCGCCGGTTCACCGGGCTCGGAGCCTTTGCTACCCTCGCTCACGATGCACCCCGCACTGGCGCCCGCCGCCTGTACGGCCCGGAGTCACGTTCCGTGAGCGCGCTCATCATGCGCAGGCGGCTCCGTGCCCGCCGGGCCACCCGCACCAGCAGGGCCCGTCCGTTCATCATTGCCCTTGTCGGCCTGGTCGGGCTCGGCGCCGTCTGTGCAGCCGCGGGCCTTGGCGCCGTCTTCGCCGTGTACAACTCCTACGCCGATGACTACGTCCCCATCGAAGAAAAGCTCCTCCAGGTCAGCAACGTGGCGACCCAGATCTACGACCGCGGCGGTCCCCAGGCCGGCGTCCTCCTGGGCCAGCTCTCCAACCCGAACGCCCAGCTTCTCGATCCTGTCCCGCTCAGCGAAATCTCCCCGTGGCTCGTCGAGGCGACCGTCTCAACCGAGGACAACAGCTTCTGGGAGCACCCGGGTGTGAACCTCAAAGGCCTGGTGCGCGCCGCCTACGAAAACTACGTCCTCGATGAGTTCGGCTCCGGCACGGGCGGCTCATCGATCACCCAGCAGCTCATCAAGAACGTCTACATCTGCCCCAGCATCAGCGCTGGCGACGACGAAACCCCCTGCGTGACCGCCGAACGCACCCTGGACCGCAAGCTGCGGGAGATCGCCTACGCTATCGAGCTCGAAAAGGATTATTCCAAGGAGCAAATCCTCACCTGGTACCTCAACCAGATCTCCTACGCCGACCGCTACATCGGCGCCGAGGCCGCAGCCCAGGGCTACTTCCGCAAGCCCGCGAAGGACCTCACCCTCGCCGAGGCGGCCCTCCTTGCCGGCATCCCCCAGGCGCCAACGCAGTATCACCCGCGCCTCAACTGCGTGAAGGGCGATGACGGCCAGTGCATCGTCGATGAGCTTGGCCGCGGCACCGTGGGCGGCGAAGCCAAGGCGCGCCAGGAGGACGTCCTCGACCTGATGGTCCGCCACAACCGTGCCACCCGCGAAGAAGTGGAGGCCGCGAAAAAGGAGGAGCTGAAGGTCTACCTGGCCTCCAACCCCCAGCGGGCCGAGGCCTTCATCGACAACCAGGTCGAACCCCGCCTGATCCGCATGTGCGAGGCCGGGCTCCTCCCCAGGCTGAAGAACACCCCCGATTGCAAGGCCAGCGTGCACGCTGCCGGGTACCAGGTCACCACCACCCTGGACTGGGAAGCCACAGCACTCGCGATGGAGATGGCCCGCGGCTTCATCGCTGCTGGCCTCGCTGCCGGCTGCGAGTGCAACAACGCCGCCATCGTCACCATCGAGCCCGCGACCGGCGAGGTCATCGTCTACGCCCCGAACCGCGACCCCTCCTACCGGAGCGATCCCAGGGTAGCCGGCAACATCGACCAGCTCGTCGAGATCAACCAGCCGGGCTCATCCTTCAAGCCGGCCGTCTATCTCACCTGGTTCGATACCCAGGGCAAGGCGCCGATGAGCATCTTCTGGGATACCAGCCCGCTCACCGTCGAAGGTACCGCCATCACCAACCCGCGCCAGGGTGAGCCGAAGACCGAGGGCCTGATCTCGGCCCGCGCGGCTCTCGGTGGCTCGCAGAATGTCGGCGCCTTCCGGGCCGCCCAGGAAGCCGGCGTCGATAACGTCATCGAGATGGCCAAGAAGCTCGGCATCACCACCCTCGACCAGAACTTCGACCCCACCTTCCGGTCTCATCCCGACGTTAAGTACGGCGCCTCCATCGCCACGGGCGGCGCCAATATCCGCGCCATCGACATGGCCTACATGGACGCCACCATCGCCAACATGGGCAAGATGGTCGGCACGCCCCACCTCGCGAAATACGTGAAGATCGAGGACCTGAAGAGCACCGCCCTCGATACCGGCGCCGACTACGACCTCGCCATCGAACAGAAGCTCGAGTTCCAGCGCGGCAACATCCGCATCCCCGGCACCCGCGAACTCGACCCGATCGTCGTCCTCGAAGTCCGCGACAAGGACGGCGGTGTGCTCTACACCCAGCCCAAGCCCACCGAAATCCAGGTCGTGGACGCCGGCTCTGTCTGGCTCCTCCACTCGATCATGTCCGACTGCACAGCCCGCTTCATCATCTGGGGATGTGGCGGTTCGAATAACGACCGTGGGCTCGATTTCTACTCCGACGGCGTCCGTATCCCGTCCGGCGTCAAGACCGGCACCCAGCAGGGCTCGCTCAGCGCGAGCGACACGCTCGAAACCTGGATGACTGGCTACACTCGCCACGCCGCAACTGCCGTCTGGGTCGGAAATGCCACCAACGAGCTCGTCAACGACCGCCAGTATGCCTCGGCCGATACCACCATCTGGCTCTGGAAGAACTGGATGGGCACCTACCATTCGCTCCTCGTGAAGAAGGGTGTGGGCGACGTCGGCAAGGGGTTCGACGACCTGCGCCCCGCCAACGTGGCCCAGCGGACCTTTGAGACGCCTGCCACTGACCGCGTGCTCGAAAAGCCCTTCAAGTTCTGCGACCAGACCGTCACCGCGTGGGTCCGCACCGATGTCAAATACGAGTCGCAGTGCGAAGAGAAAGAGATCGACACCCGCAACGGCTACCTCGCCACCGATGACACCCCCGCCCAGTACCGCGAAAAGAAGAAGTTCGTGAAGCTCCCCGAGTTCAAGAAAGAACTCGCCGAGGAACTGGCGAAGGAGATGAACATCCCCATCGCCCCAACCGAGAAGAGCACCGGCCAGGTCGCGATCGCCATCTCCAACCTGACCAACGGGCGTACCATCAACGCCACAACCCAGGTGGTCGGCAGCGTCCAGCCGCCAAAGCTCAAGAACTGGAAGCTCGAAATCGGCGAGTCCGCCAAACCCACGGAGTGGAAGACCATCGGCTCCGGGACCGCGCCGGTGAACAACGGTGTGCTCGGCGTCATCGAAGTGCGGGACCTGAAGGATGGCATCTACACCGTCCGCCTGAGCACCGACGACGGCAAGGGCCTCTCCGTCACCGTCCTCATCAACGTGCGCCGCGGTGCGCAAACACCGGGCCCGGGCACCCCCACCGTGCCTGGCGGGCCAACGCCCACCCCATTCACCGGTGCGCCGCCGCCACCCCCTTCCGAGGGCACGCCGCAGCCATAGCGCCGTCCCCTCGCGTAGACTGCGCGCCATCCTCACCCTGGAGACACCATGGACGGCTATGCCCACCCGGAACTGCTCGCCGAGCCCGATTGGCTCGCCGAACACAGCAACGACCCGGACGTTCGCGTCATCGATTGCGCCGTCCTCGAAGCCTACCGCCGCGCGCACATCCCCGGCGCCGTTCACCTCCCCGTCCATTACTACCTCAAGGAAGACGGACCGCCCGGCGCCGACCACGGCACCTTCGTGATGCCTCCCCGCCAGTTCGAGGAGCTGATGGGCAAGCTCGGCGTGAGCAACGACACGCTCGTCGTCCCCTACGATGACAACAACCACCTGGTCGCCGCCCGCATGTGGTGGGTGCTGAAGTACTACGGCCACACCAGGGTGAAGGTCCTCAATGGCGGCTGGCACCGCTGGCTCACCGAAGGCCGCCCGATCACCTTCCACGCCACCCGTCCCCCGTCCGCAACGTTCACCGCGACGCCGCACCCCGGCCTTGTCGCCGACGCCGGGTACCTGAAGGCGAAGCACACCGACCCCGCCTGCCAGGTACTCGACGCCCGGACCGATGCCGAGTGGGACGGCACCAACGACCGCGGGAACAAGCGCATCGGCCATGTGCCGGGCGCCCGCCACCTCGAATGGCTCCGCTTTGTCGAGACTGCCGATACCCGGCGCTTCCTCCCTGCTGCCGAGCTCGAACGGCTCCTCGCAGAGGCCGGCTTCGTACGAGGCAAGGAGACCATCACCTACTGCCAGGGCGGCATCCGGGCCGCCCACGCCGCCTTCGTCATGGAGCTCCTTGGCTGGGAAAACGTCCGCGTCTACGACGGGTCCATGCGCGACTGGGCGAATCGCGAGGACACGCCGCTCACGCTCGAGTAAATGTCCAGCGAAAAAAGAGAAGGGCCACGCGGCGCCGCGTGGCCCTTACTGCTTGCGAATCGTGGCGCTCAGGCGACCGGCGCCGCCGCCTCTGGCTCTTCCTCGCCTGCTGCCTTCACGCGCTCGTACCGGAGCAGCGCCTCAAGGGTGAATCCCAGGTCGGCCTTCTCACAAAGCGAACTGCAGTAGGTCATCTTCATCGAGCTGGGCGACTTCCGCCAGTCGTAGCGGAGGTTGCACCGGGCGCAGACTTTGATGTGATTCAGGTTCATCCCGGCCGGGCCGGGTCCGATGGGCGTTTCCACGGTGTCCTCCTCTCCCGGCTTCCCCGCCCCCATGAAGGGGGTCGAGTGCCGGTTCCAGATCCAGCGTAGACCCCATGCGTCGGTTGCGTAAAGCGACCGACGCCGCGCTACCTGTCAGCCCGTCAGGCCGCGGCCGCCAGTTCGCGCGTTGCCCGCTCCACCCGGAGCAACGCGTCGATGGTGAACCCCAGGTCGGCCTGCTCGCATAGCGACCCGCAGTACGTCATCTTCAGCGAAGTGCTGGGCGAGCGACGCCAGTCGTAGCGAAGCCCGCAGTGGCGGCATTCCTTGATGTGGGTGGGGTCGCTAACGAAGCTCAGCGTCGCGGTCATCTCGGTTCTCCTCCAGGGCTCTACCCTGCTGCTCAGCCTATCGGTCGTCCGGTTCGCTTTCGCCCATCCGCGGGAGGATGACTCCTCGGCCGTTCGGATGATCGACTGTGAACCGCGCTACACACGCCACGTTCAGGCCGCTACGGGCTCGCGCCAGCCGGTGCGAACCACCTCCGTGGTGCCCAGCAGCGACTCGATCGTGAAACCCAGCTCCGCCCGTTCGCAGAGGCTCCCGCAATACGTCATCTTGAGCGACCCGCTCGGAGAACGCCGCCAGTCGTACGGAAGGCCACAGTGCTGACAGGTCCGCATGTTGGTACTCATCGGTCGTTCTCCTTGCCCCCGGGCGTCCCGGCCCCGGGGCCTCCTGAAATCATCTTCGGCAGCGAGGCACCGGATGTTCACTAGGGGGAAACCCGCACCGTCCCGGCGTTTTCACGCAGATGCAACGCGGGCACCCTGGTTGCTGGCCGCGCCCCCGCCGCGGTTGTCCACTGCCGTGTCCCAACCAGCAACGCCGCGGCCCCGCCTTATTCACCGGGCGTAGGGGTATTCCCTAGGGTCCCTCGTCGAAGATCACTACAGATGGATTACGACCTGGGATCCTCCCTCCGCGCACGCCGCCCCCGCGTCATCGAAGAGTTGCGCCGGCCCCTCGCTGGCCGGCTCTTTCGCCCGGGTGAGATCACCATCTCCGGCGAGGTCCTGATCGAACCCGCCGTTCCTCTGTCTTCGCCGCCCAAGCCCGTCTGAAGGACTGCGCGCCACTGGCTCCTGACGTAAGGTGTACCCTGGCGGCCACCGCCGCCGGAGATGCATTCGTGGACCATGCCCTCGAGTCAGCCATCGCCGCCCGGCTCGATTCCATCGACCGCGACAGGGTAATCACGCGAATCTGGGACCACGACCATACTGTCTGGAGCGACCAGCCTGACGAAATCAGCGACCGGCTCGGCTGGTTGCGGGCGCAACGGCACTTCCAGGCGCGCGTCCCGGAATTCGAGATGCTCCGCCAGGATGTCATCGCCGATGGCTTCACCACCGCCCTCCTCCTGGGCATGGGCGGTTCCAGCCTCGCTCCCGAAGTGATGCACCAGTCCTTCGGCAAACGGGACAATGGCCTTCGCCTCCTGGTGCTCGATTCCACCGACCCTCGCCAGGTCGCGGACATCGAGGCAACGCTCGACCTCGACCGCACCCTCTTCATCGTCTCGAGCAAGTCCGGCAGCACCATCGAGACGCTGAGCCACCTCGCCTACTTCTGGGAACTGGTCCCCAATGGCCGCGACTTCATCGCCATCACCGACTACGGCACCGGCCTTGAACGCATCGGCCGCAACCGGAAATTCCGGGCAGTTTTCATCAACCCGCCCGACATCGGCGGCCGCTACTCCGCGCT
Organism: uncultured Anaerolineaceae bacterium; assembly: GCA_964448165.1. Classification (GTDB taxonomy): domain Bacteria; phylum Chloroflexota; class Dehalococcoidia; order Tepidiformales; family Tepidiformaceae; genus Amarobacter. The sequence goes on from CAYUVT010000068.1 coordinate 7,698, forward strand.
CTCGTGCTTCGGCCTCGTCCCTGCCGTCCTCTGCGGTATCGATGCTGGCGCCCTGCTCGAGCAGGCCGACCGCATGGCCGGGTTTTGCGAGCCCGGCATCCCCGCCCGGCTGAACCCGGGTGCCTGGCTTGGTGCCGCACTCGGCGAAGCCGCCCTTCGCGGCCGCGACAAGCTCACGCTCGTTCTCCCGGCCGAAATTGAATCGCTCGGGCACTGGATCGAGCAGCTCGTGGCCGAGTCCACGGGCAAGCAGGGCAAGGGCATTGTCCCCATCGAAGCCGAGGAGCTCGGTCCACCGGATGTGTACGGAAGCGACCGCGTGTTTGTCGCCATGGGTGAACATCCCGCTCTCGATCCGATCGAGGCCGTCGGCCACCCGGTGCTTCGCATCCCGTACGAGGGCCCCCTGTCCCTTGGCGCGGAGTTCTGGCGCTGGGAGTTCGCCACTGCGGTCGCCTGTCACGTGCTGGGTGTGAATCCCTTCGACCAGCCGAACGTCCAGGAAGCGAAGGAGGCCACCGCGGTCGTTCTCGCCGGTGGCGGCGGCGATGCCTCGACGCCCTCGCTCGAAGATGTCCTCGCGCTTGTCCGCCCCGGTGACTACCTCGCTATCCTTGCCTACCTCCCTCGCGAACCAGCCACGCTCGCCCGCCTGAGGCGTGTCCGCCATCTCCTCCGCGACCGGTACCGGGTCGCGACAACCGTCGGTTTCGGTCCCCGCTTCCTGCACTCCACAGGCCAGCTGCACAAGGGCGGCCCGAATTCCGGCGTGTTCATCCAGGTCGTCGACGAACCCGGCGTCGATCGGCCGGTCCCCGGCCAGCCGTACACCTTCGCCGAGCTCGAAGCTGCCCAGGCCCTCGGAGACCTGGACACCCTCCGGCGCCATGGCCGCCGGGTCACGCGCGTCTCACTCGAAGCCCTCGAGGAGGCCCTGCTCTGAGTTCCAGCCGCTCTGCCCACCGGCATGCAGCCGCCCCGGGAAGGTCGGCGGGAATCCTGCTTCACCTCACGTCGCTCCCGGGCTGCGACCTTGGACCAGATGCGTTCCGTTTCATCGAATTCCTTGCCGAAGCGGGCCAGTCGATCTGGCAGATGCTTCCGATTGGCCCGCCGGGTCCCAACCATTCGCCCTATGCCGCCCGCTCCGCCTTCGCCGGCGATCCCCTCCTCATTTCCATCGAGCACCTCGTGCGCGAGGGCTACCTCGAATCGGCCCCTTCGCCTCCACTCGCCCGCGGCGGCCGGGTCGATTTTGAAGCGCGCCGCGCATACAAGGAGCCGCTCCTGCGCGCCGCTGCCGCGCGCTTCCTCGAACAGGGTGGTCGCGCCGAGGTGGAGAAATTCGAGGCGAGCCGCCCGTGGCTGCATACCTACGCCATGTACACCGCCCTCCGCGAGGCTACCGGGGAGCCCTGGTGGCGCTGGGAGGAACCCCTGCGCGACCCGGACACCGCCGCGCAGGCGATGGGCAGCGGCCTGGCGCCCGAGATCGTCCACCACAAGGCCCTCCAGCTGCTCTTTGCGCGCCAGTGGGAGCACCTGCGCTCCCGTGCCCACGACGCCGGCATCGCGCTCTGGGGCGACCTCCCCATCTTCGTCGACCGCGACAGCGCCGATGCCTGGGCCAACCAGCACATGTACAAACTGGATGAACACCGTGACCCGGTCGTGGTCTCGGGAGTCCCGCCGGACGCCTTCTCCGAAACCGGCCAGCGCTGGGGCAACCCGGTGTACGACTGGGACGCCATCGAGCGCGACGGCTACCGCTGGTGGATCGAGCGCATGCGCACCACCTTCGAGCGCTTCGATGCCGTCCGTATCGACCACTTCCGCGGCTTCGAATCGGCCTGGGAAATCCCCGCGCACGAAGATACGGCCATCCACGGACGCTGGATCCCGGGGCCCGGCGACCGCCTGTTCGCCGCCATGGAGGCCGAGCTTGGCGACCTGCCCATCGTTGTCGAAGACCTTGGCATCATCACCAGCGAAGTGCGCGCCCTGCGCGACCGGCTCGGCTATCCCGGGATGGCAGTCCTCCAGTTCGCGTTCGAAGGGGGCGACGATAACCCGTACCTGCCCCGAAACCAGGTCGAAAATTCCGTGGTGTTCACCGGCACGCACGACAACGACACCACCCTCGGATGGTGGCAGTCGCTCCCTGAGTCCCACCGGCACAACGTGCGCGTTGCCCTGGGCATCGATGGTTCGGATATCGTCGATGACCTCATCCGGGCCGCCTACCGGTCCGTCGCCCGCGTCGCCATCATCCCCATGCAGGATGTCCTCAAGCTGGGGAGCGAGGCGCGCATGAACCGGCCCGCGGTACTCGATGGCAACTGGGGCTGGCGATTCGATTGGGACCAGGTTCCCCCCGGCCGCGCGGCCTGGCTCCGCGACCTCGCCGCGGCAACCGGCAGGCTCCCCTCCGCTTCTTCGGCCAACACATAGGCGACGGCCCTGCCGCGGGACCGTTCGGGGCTCGGCCTTGACTAGTCAGGAGACTCGAACGCGTACCGGAACCCTTCGCGTAGCCGGTGCTTCACCTCCACCGGTACCGGGTCCCCGAACGTAGAGGCGGCCATCCGGAGGAGGGTGGCGTCCGCATCGCTGGGCAGGCCGATCCGTTTCTCAAGCAACGTCCGGGCATGCTCGACTTCCGCGGGGCTTGAACGCTCTACCCACTGGCGCGCAAAGGCGCGGCCGAATTCGAGCGGATCCGTTGCGCTGATCGGCTCGTAGGCGGCCAGGGGCGTCCGCCGGTGCCCAATATCGAGCTCCATGCCCAGTGCGTGCCAGAATCCCGCCCGGGCTGCACGCCGCTCGGCATCGCCAATCAGGCTGCCTGCCGGCAAGTCCATCTCGCGCACCAGGTGCCGGATGAGGTCCACATCAATGTCGCGGGGGAGATAGGGGAAATTCGCCCGGACATACCGCACCTCATCCTGTGGCTGCGCTTCCAGCCACGCCCGCCCGAATGCCGCCCCCTCGGTGAACGGCCAGACCTGGTCTTCGGGCAGTGCCTCGGGCGCAGCCACCGGCTGTTCCAGCGCGCGAGGCGGCTCAACTGCTGGAGCAGCCGCTTCCGGCTTTTCCGCCGCGCCGGGCGCCCGTTCGGGGCCCGCAAGCCCCTGCCGGATGGCGGCGATGAACCCTTCGCGCGCCTGGATCAAGACGCTCTCGGGCAGTTTCGCGGAGCGTGGCAGCTCGCCCAGTTCCAGCAGGCGCCGGATAAGCTCAGCATCCACCGAGGCCGGCAGGCGTTGCGCCTCCAGCACACCGGCGGCGTCCCCTGTCGCAGCCTCCCGCAGCCAGCTCTCCGCGAGGTCGGCCCCGGCTGCGTACGCATCGAGACCTTCGGCGAATGCCACGGCATGGTCCTCGCGCCGTCGGAAGCACTGCTCCAGCTCCGCAAATCCGAGCACCCGGCGCTCATCGGCCTCATGCACCAGTGATTCGGCCTGGTTCTGCCCAAACGTCGGCTCGATTCCCAGGAGGATCACCTTGACGCCGTAGTCCTGGGCCTCGATCACCCCCTGCCGCAGGTCTTCGTCCCCGGCTACCAGGAACGCTGTGCAGATGGCGTGTTCCGAAGACAGCCGCATCATGTCCCGCAACACGAGCGAGTCAACACCCTTCTGCCCCTGGCGTGTCAACCGGCCGAGGCGCACTTTCACGCCCGGCTGGCTCGCAACAAACTCGTGTTCCGGTTGGGCCACCCCCTGCGGGGCAGCGTCATACCAGTACAGGCGGAGAAAATCCCCAGAGCGCGAAAAATCCGCGTCGATGATCTCCCGCAGCCGCTCGATAAACGCCGCGTGGTCGAGCATCACCTGGGCCCGGTTTGTCGTGTCGAGCACAAGCTCTCCGCCCGCGGCGTACACATAGCCTGCGTCAACAAAAACCGCGTAACGGTCCATACGGCCTCCCGCTGCTTCCAGCTCGTTGGCGCGCAGCATAACGCAGCGCGGAGCACGGGGCGCCCGCCAATGCGCTATTGTCGCAATGCCACTCCACACAAAGGTCCTTGCTCATGGAATACCGCTCCCTCGGCCGAACCGGCGTCAAGGTCAGCAGCCTCTGCCTCGGTTGCATGATGTTCGGCGGCAAAACCACTCCTGCCGATTCGGCCGCCATCATCGACCGCGCCCTCGATGCCGGGATCAACTTCCTCGATACCGCCAACGTCTACAGCATCGGGCGCAGCGAAGAGGCGACCGGCGAGGCGCTCAAGCGAAACGGCAAGCGCAACCAGGTCGTCCTGGCTACCAAGGTCCACGGCAAGATGGGCCCCGGCCCCAACGACATGAACAACACCCGCCGCCACATCATCGAGCAGTGCGAGGCCAGCCTCCGCCGCCTCCAGACCGACTGGATCGACCTCTACCAGATCCACCGCCCGCAATCCGACATGCCCATCGATGAGACCCTCCGCGCCATGGACGACCTCATCCGCTCCGGCAAGGTCCGCTACATCGGGACCAGCACCTTTGCGGCCTGGCAGCTCCTCGAAAGCCTCTGGGTCTCGAAGGAGTACGGCCTCAACCGTTTCGTCTGCGAACAGCCCCCCTACAACCTCCTCGACCGCCGCATCGAACGCGAGCTCCTGCCCATGGCGCAGAGCTACGGCATTGGCACGATCCCCTGGAGCCCGCTCGCCGGGGGCCTCCTCACCGGCAAATACAGCCGGGATTCCCGGCCGCCCGAGGACAGCCGCTACGCAAACCTCGACGCCAACCCGATGTACCGGCGCCGCATGAACGACGCCATCTGGGACGTCATCGAAGGGCTCGAAGTCATCGCGAAGGAGAAGGGTGTCAGCCTCTCCCAGCTCTCGCTTGCCTGGGTGATGCACCAGCCCGGTGTCACCAGCCCGATCATCGGCCCGCGCACCATGGAGCAGCTCGAGGACAACTTGAAGGCGGTGGATGTAACCATCACCGACGACGACCGCAAGGCCATCGACCGCATCATCCGCCCCGGGACACACGTCAGCCCCTACTACGAGGCCGACTGGGGCGTCAGCCAGTACCGCTGGTGAGCCCCCAGGGATTCGCCGTCAGTGCGGGACGGCGAACTCTCCCACGACGAAGGTGAGCGCGAACAGGAGCGCTATGAGGGGCAGCACCAGGATCGCCGACCGGTCGCCCCTCCGAAGGGCCAGGAGTGCGAAGACGCCACCCGTCACAGCGGATA
>CAYUVT010000069.1:0-12822 GCA_964448165.1 uncultured Anaerolineaceae bacterium
CCGGCGTCGTCACCCGAATCGTCGTCGTCCCCACCGCAGGCCGCCGCGGTGAGCGCGCCAGCCAGGGCCAGCGCCATCAGCATTCGAAGCTTCACACATCCTCCTGTCCCCTGTGCCGGGGCACCTTCGATTATGTTCCCGGTCTCGTTGAACACCAGCCCCGGGTTCCCGCAACAGCAAGACAGGTTGACCTGCCATCGGCAGGCGGCCCCTTCGGCCCGCGCACCCACACGTTGGCTCCAAATCAGATACCCTTCGCTTCAGGCTAAGGAATGGAGCGAGTGGACCGCATGGAGCAATGGGAACTCGACCTCATCGCCCGGGTGCGCCAGCTTGCGCGCGGGCCGTGGACTGAACGCGCGGCCAGGTACGACCGCGATGGCAGCTTCCCGCGTGAGAATTTGGATGATCTGCAGGCGCTGAAGGTCCCCCAGATGGCCCTCTCGCGCGAGCTCGGAGGCCTCGGCATCAGCGCCGGGGGGCAGATGCGCGTCATGGAGGAGATCGCCTATGGCGACGCTTCCACCGCGGTGGCGCTCAACATGCACGTGCTGGTGGCAGGCTTCCTCGAATCGATGCCGCCGTTCGCCCGGCGCGACGCGGTCCTGAAGGACATGGGCCAGAACGGCGCGCTCATCTGCGGCCCGGGCTCTGTTCCCACGGGCGAGGTCGACAACCGCAAGGCCGGCTTCCGCTTCGCCGAGGACGGCGACTTCGTGGTGGGCAACGGCAGGGCCGGGTTCGCCAGCATGAGCGAGGGAGCGAAGTATGCGCTCATGGGGGGGCAGATCGACCGCGGCGAAGGGAACGAGCCTGACGTGGTCCTGAGCATCCCCGAGCTCAGCACGCCGGGCATCACCAACCTCATGAACTGGGACTCCATGGGCCTCCGCGCCACATCGAGCCACGACATCGTGGTCGAGAACATGCGCCTGCCGAAGTCGGAGGTGCTGATCATCCCGGCGGCGATGCTGCGGATGGTGTTGCAGGCCCAGGCGAACGCGGTGAACGTGCAGACACAGATGCGGGCGCGGGGGGCGCTCGGCATCCTGGCGATCTGGCTCGGGCTGGCGCAGGCGGCATTCGACTTCACAATCGACTACGTGAAGGAGCGGCACGGGTACCTGGCCGGGCCCATGTCATCGGTGGGGGGTTCGGTAGGCTACCGGGCCGACCAGCCCTGGGCGCAGTTCGGCATCGGGAACATGGAACACTGGCTCGAAACCGGGAGGATCGTGCTGTACGACACGATCCGCCGGCTGGAGACGCCCTTCGAAAGCTCGCAGGCGTTCACCCGGCACCTGGTCCGGACGGTCTATCACCTGCGCCGCATGAGCGAGGAAGTCTCGGCCGGCGCGATGCGCGTCTGCGGCGCCCACGCCTACGTCCGAAGCCGGCCGCTGGAGCGCATTTACCGCGACATGGTGGGCGGGAACGTCATGGCGTGGAAGACCGACGAGCTGCTGCATTCGCTCGGGCTTTCGGCACTTGGGCGGGAGATCACGTTCGTTGGCCCGGCCGGCACCTGACGCGGGCGAACGGGCCCGGAAGCGCACCTGGCGGGCGGGACCGGCGGTGACCCCGGGGGCCAGGTTTGGCAGAGCACCTGGCGGATTCCCGGAAAAGGGAAAGCCCGGTGGAGCGGACACCGGGCTTTCGCGGCCGACGACATGTCGTCTGCCGGCGGTGTTTCGGCGGGAGCTACGAGCGGAATAGCGTCCCGCGCCCGGGGAAAGTACGAAACGCGACACAACCTCGTCAATGGATCGTGTCGAAATCTTTGCAATTGGGCAGGGCCAGCGTAGCCTTCAGCGCATGACCGACCAGCAACTCATCGAACGCGTGGCGGGGTGGCTGCGCGAATCCTCGCGCGTGGTGGTGCTCACGGGCGCGGGCATCAGCACGGAATCCGGCATCCCGGATTTCCGGGGGCCCCAGGGCGTCTGGACGAAGAACCCGGGCGCCGAGCGGACGGCAACGCTGCAACATTACCTGGCGAACCGCGATGCGCGCGTGCGCGCCTGGCAAAACCGTGTGAATGGCTCAAACTGGCTGGATGCCGCGCCAAACGCCGGCCACTTCGCCATCGCGAACCTGGAGCGCAAGGGCAAGCTCCACACGCTGGTAACCCAGAACATCGACAGCCTCCATCTGAAGGCCGGCAGCTCGGCGGCCCGGACGATCGAGATCCATGGCAATGTGCGTGATTTCGTCTGCATGAGCTGTGGCGAACGGGGGCCGATCGAACGGGTGCTCGAGCGCGTCCGCGCGGGCGAGGACGATCCGCCCTGCCGGAGCTGCGGCGGCATCCTGAAGACGGCCACGATCTCATTCGGGCAAAACCTGGTGCGGGAAGACCTGGAGCGCGCGGAGCGGGCCGCCTCGGAGTGTGATTGCTTCCTGGCGATCGGGACATCGTTGACGGTCTATCCGGTTGCCTTGCTGCCCGAGATGGCGCTGCGGAACGGGGCGCGGCTCATCATCCTGAACGCCCAGGACACCCCGTACGACACAATCGCCCACGAGGTGATTCACGAGCAGATCGGCGAGGTGCTGCCGCGAATCGTCGACGCCATCTGACCGGCGGGGCGCGTTCTGGTACGCTCCGGCGGCAACTTCGCTGGAGGAATTTGCCGTGGCCATCGCCGAAACGTCCGCACCCGCCGAACTGGGACTCGACCCCGCCCGCCTTTCGTACATCGACGAGCACCTGAAGCGATACGTCGATTCCGGCAAGATGGCGGGCACGCTGGTGCTGGTGGCGCGAGGGGGCGAGATCGGCCACCTGGCCGCCTATGGGCTGGCGGACCGCGAACGCAACGTGCCGATGGCGCGCGACACGATTTTCCGCATCTATTCCATGACCAAGCCGATCACGTCGGTGGCACTCATGCAGCTCTACGAACGCGGGCTCTTCCAGATCGACGACCCGGTCGAGAAGTACATCCCGGAGTGGAAGGAGCAGCGGGTGTACGTGATGGGGAGCGAGGCCGCGATGCTGACCAGGCCGGTGAGCAGGCCCATGACCGTCCGCGACCTGCTCTCGCACCAGTCGGGGCTCACGTACGGGTTCCTGGAGCGAACAAACGTCGACGCGATGTACCGCAAGAAGGGCATCGGCAACATCGAAACGCGCGGCACGCTCCGCGACATGGTGACGGCGCTGGCCGAACTCCCCCTGGAGTTCTCGCCGGGCGACGCCTGGAACTATTCCGTCGCGACCGACGTCTGCGGATACCTTGTCGAGGTGATCAGCGGGCAGCGGTTCGACGACTACCTGCAGGCCAACATCTTCGACCCGCTGGAGATGAACGACACGGGCTTCCACGTGCCACACGCGAAGGCGGGGCGGTTGGCGGCGAACTACGGGGTGGCCCCGGGTGGCGGGATCCGGCTCATTGATGACCCGGCCACGAGCGCGTACCTGCAGCCGCCGTCATTCCTTTCGGGAGGGGGCGGGCTGGTCTCGACCATCGATGACTATCTCCGCTTCTGCCAGGCGCTGCTGAATGGTGGCGAGCTCGATGGCCGGCGGGTCATCGGGCGAAAGACGCTCGAGCTGATGACCTCGAACCACCTGCCCGAGGGGAAAGACCTGGCGGCCCATGCGATGGGGCGGTGGGCGGAAAGCGCGTTCGCCGGGATCGGCTTTGGGCTTGGCTTCTCGGTGACGCTCGACCCTGCGAAGTCGCAGATATCCGGCACCCCGGGCGAATTTTCCTGGGGTGGTGCGGCGAGCACGGTGTTCTGGATCGACCCGATCGAAGACCTGGTCTGCATCTTCATGACGCAGCTGATGCCGTCATCGCACTACAACATCCGGCGGGAGCTGCGGGCGATCGTGTACTCGGCACTGGCCGATTGAGGGAGGGGGAGGAGGCGCACCGCGCACCCTGCATCCGCAGACCCTGCGGCCCGTGGCGGCCCATCGCTGGCGGAGAGTCCGTTGACGGAGGGAGCATGGGATTCCGCGACCTGACAGCCGAAGAGGTCGAGCTGGTGCTCGCGAAGGAGCGCATCGTGCGGATCGCGTTCGCGGCCGGCGGGGACCAGTTCGTGGTGCCGGTGTTCTACGTCTGGTACGAGGGGGCGCTGTGCGGGCTCACCACGCCGGGGCGGAAGACGACCATGGCCGCGGCGAACCCGAAGGTGGCCTTTCAGGTCGATAGCACCGTGGCGACCGGCCCCTGGGAATGGGCAAGCGTGGCGGGGCAGGGCACGTTCGAAAACGTTGCCGACCCCTGGGAGTATGGCGGTTTCGCGGCGACACTCCAGGCGCGGCTCGGGGATGCGCCAGCGTGGGCCATCGACATGCTCCAGAGGCGTTTCGAGGAGCTGGGGACGTATGCGTGGCGGATTGTGCCGCAGGGCCTGCACGGCCGCGCTCTCGGTCCGGAGTGAGAAGGGCGAGCCTCAGGCCGGCTTGCGGGCGCGCATCACGGCAATGGGGATGGAGAAGCCCCACGGGTCATCGCGAAGCTCGAAGGCGGCGGCGACGGCGCCGGTCGCCCCGGCCAGGAGCTCGCGGATGATGGCAACCCTCTCGGGCGGGCACTGCTGGCGCTTCACCCAATCGGCGCCATCGAGTGGAAGGGCGAAGCGGTCGAGCATTTCGGGTTCGAATCCGGCTGCCCGGAGCATGCGCATCCATTCCGAGCCGCGGTAATCGCGGACGTGGGAAGGGTCCCGCAGGAACTCGATGCAGTTAAGGAACGTATCGAGCGCCGGGTCTTCGGGCGCCACCGTATCGGCGACGATGAGGACACCCCCGGGACGCAGGACGCGAAAGGCCTCGTTGAGCGCGCGGGCCGGGTCGGCATAGTGGTGGGCGCTGACCCGGCTGGTCACGACATCGACTGTCGCATCTTCGAACGGGAGGCGTTCCACGTCGCCGACCCGGAACTCGACGTTCCCCAGGCCGCGCTGGGCGGCCAGGGAAGTGGCCACCTCGACCATCTCAGGAGTGACATCGATGCCGACGACACGGGCGGCGTGAGGGGCACAGGCAAGTGCCGTGTGCCCGGCGCCCGAGCCCAAATCCACCACGAGTTCGTTCCCGGTGAAGGCAGCTGCTTCGACGATGGTCCGGAGATCCGGTCCGTTCGCGTGGTAGGAGAAGGTGGCGTAGGCCTGGGCGACGGGGCCGAACTGCTTGCGAACCTGGCCGCTGGTCATCGAGGTTGCTCCGGAAGGGGTATCCCCAGCTTCGGGCCTAACCTTTCAGTCGTCTAGGATATGCGTGCCATCGATTCGATAGCCTGGAGGAATGCATGGAGCTGCATCAGCTGCGGTATGTGCGCGCCGTCGTGCGCAGCGGTTCCGTGACGGCCGCGGCCGAAATGGAGTTCGTCGCGCAACCCTCGGTGAGCAAGCAGCTGCGGTTGCTGGAGCGCGAGCTCGGGGTGCCGCTCTTCCACCGGGTGGGGCGGAAGGTGGTGCCGACCGATGCGGCCGTGGCACTGGCGGACTGCGCCGACCGGGTGTTCGATGACCTGGCAGCGACGGTGGCCGCCATCTCGGGCCCGGAGTCGGTGCGGGGCGGGACGTTGCGGATGTGCGCGACAGAGACAGTGACGGATCACCTGCTGCCGCCGGCGTTGACCGAGTTGCGGCAGCGCCACCCGGGGTGCCACGTGCGGGTGGAGATGCTGGGAACTGACGACGCGGTGGCACGGGTGCTGGCGGACGACGTGGACCTCGCGATCGTGGCGTTGCCACTGGCTGACTCGCGCCTGGACATCCACCTGCTGCTGGAGGAGGGGGTGCTGCTGGCCGTGCCACGCGGGCATCGATGGGCGGAGCGTAGTGAGGTGGCGCTGGAGGAGGTCCTGGGGGAGCCGGGCCTCCTCCTTTCGATGCCGGGGCATGGGCTGCGCGCACTGGTCGAGGGGGCATCGAAGCGGGCAGGGATCGAAGTGGCCCCGCGGATCGAACTGCGGTCGCAGGCGGCGCTGCTGGCGATGGTAGCAGCCGGAGGCGGGGTGGCCTTCGCCCCACAGATGACCCTGGAGGGCCGGACGGACGTCGCCGCCGTGCCAGTCGCGCCGGCGCTTAGCCGCCAGGTCGGGTGGGTGCGGCGGAAGGGGCGTCACCTCCCGGCAATCGCGGTGGAGCTGCTGCGGCTGGTGGGCGGGACGATGGCCTAGCGTACTACCGCCTGGCGAGCGCCTCGAGGCTTTCGGCCAGGGCATGCTCGAAGATGGGCGCCTTCGCGACTTCGACGCCATCGACCGCGACCACGGGGATTTCGAACAGGTAGCGCTGGTGGAGCGCCTCGTCGGTTTCGATGTTCACGAGTTCGATCGCCAGGGGGAGGCGGCGCGCGATGCGGCCGAGGAAGAGCTCTGCCTGGTCGCAGAGGCTGCAGCCGGGCCTGCCATAGAGCGTGACCCGCAGGGGCGAGGGCATCAGGCGGGTGAGGGCGAGCCCGTGGGCTCGTTGTCGCGAGGCGGCAGGTCGCCCCAGACGCGTTCGGCGTACTCGGGCGTGATGGGGCCGGGCTTGCGGTACAGGATGCCGGCGGCGATCACCGCGATGCCGAGAAGGATGCCGCTGGTGAGCTGGGGCACCGGCACGTTCGCGATGGTCTGCTCATCGAACCGGAAGTAGGAGAGGAAGAACCGCATGATGCCGTACATGGCGACGTAGCTGCAGAAGACCCAGCCGGGGACGCGGATGAAGCGGCGGGCGACAAAGAGGAGAATCGCGAGAATGATGAAGTCGCCGAGGAGCTCGTAGCCACCAGCAACCGGGTGGACGGCGTAGGTATCGAGCGGGCGGAGCGGATCGTTCGGGTCCTGGTTGTTGAGCCAGTAGCGATACTGGGGGCTATCGGGGTGGAGATACTTCACTGCCCAGGGGAGTCCGCTGCGATCGGCAAGGTGTTCGCCGTTGATGAGGTCGCCGATGCGGCCAATGCCCTGGCCGAGGATCATGCCGGGGGCGGCGGCATCGAGGCCGATGGCGATGGGCCATTTGTGGTAGAGCGCGTACAGGAGGCCCCCGAGGACACCGCCGAGGAGCCCGCCGTAGAGCGTGATACCGCCTTCGGTGATGCCGGTGACGATCTTCAGCGGGTCGCCGGAGAAGCGGTCCCAGTGTTCGAAGACGTAGAACAGGCGGGCGCCGACGATAGCGGATGGGACGCCGACGAGGGCGATCTCCTGGGCGACCTCGGGCGGGATGCCGTCCTTCTTGGCGAGCCATACGGAAAGGGAGACGCCGGCGATGATGCCGATGGCCGTGAAGAGGCCGTGCCAGGTGAGGGTGAACGGCCCCACATCGAACATGACGGGGTTGATATCGATGTTGATGGCGAGGAAGGGAAGCAGGGCGAGGCCACTCATGTGCCGCTAAGCGTACAGGCGCGAAGGGATAGCGGCGATGCCACATGGCCTGGAAGGGAAGCGAAGCGAAAAGGAGAAGGAACGGCGGAGGAAACGCGCGCTGGACGGCGGCCAGCGGGACGCACAGTGTAGGCTTAGGGCATGAGTCACGTACCGGGCACAGTGGCATGGATCCGGATGGCGGGCCGGGGTGCGCCGGGGGACTGGCTGCTGGCGGAACTCGACGGCATCCTGGAGGCCGGCGCCGCGCGCGTGGTGGTGCTGGATGCCAGCGGGGTGGCCCCGGGCGACGGGGTGCAGATGGATCGCGCCCGGTTGCGGGCCCTGGCGCTCTTCCCGCTCCCCGTGGTCTGTTGCTTCGAGGATGCGCTGGGGCCGGCCATCGCCGCGGTCGCGATGGCAGCCGACATCCGGGTGTGCGGCTCCGGGGCATCGCTCACGGCGCGGGCGGGCGACGGGCCCACGGCGGCGGGCCAGCTGTTGGACGCCGGGCTCGTGACAGGGGTTACGCCGCCCGGCCGGGCGGCTGAAGAGGCGGCGCGGCTGGCGGCGGTGATCGCCTCGCGCGGCCCGATCGCGACGCGGCTGGCCAAGGAAGCGATCCGGCGCGGGGCGCACCAGCCGCTGGAGCAGGCGCTGCGATTCGAGACCGATTTGACCTTGCTCTTGCAGACGACCAAAGATCGCGCAGAGGGGGTCCGGGCGTTTCTGGAGAAGCGGCCCCCGGTGTTTACAGGTGAGTGACCCATGATCGTGATGCTCGAAGAGGCTGAGGCCTGGTCGTTGATGATGCTCATCAGCGCGGTGGCCGTGGACAACGCGGACCTTTCGAACGAAGGGAAGGAGGCGATCCGGCGGTGGCGAAGCGATCGTGCCGAGGGCACGCCGGCGCTCGCGAAGCTGACGGACGACCTGAACAAGGCGCTGAACGCGCACATCGACGCGAAGTTCCTGCGGCGTGTGAAGAGCGGCGGCCGCTATGAAACGGTGAGGAAGTAATGGAAGTCCGATTCTCCGACGAAGAGGTTGCCGAGCTGCTGACGTTGCTGGTGAACCGGATGGCCGATGAGGCCGGACTTTCGGATAAAGACCGGGCGATGCTGAAGCGGTGGCGAAGCTCGCAGATGAAGCTGGGAAGCGATGACATGGAGGACCTGGTACGGAAGGCGAACGACGACTTCGCCCAGGGGCTCATGCGGCGCCAGCGGAGCCAGATCCGGAAGCCGGACTGGGTGGACTGAGGCGGCAGCTCCTTTGCGAGGGCGCTACCGTCCGTACTTCTCGCGGAGTTTGCGCTCGACCAGCGCCGGCACCACGCCCTTCACGTCGCCGCCGAGCGAGGCGGCCTCCTTCACGAGCGTGGAGCTGACAAAGAAGTAATCGTTGGCGGGGACGAAGACGGTGGTGATGCCGGGCGCCAGGTGGCGGTTCATGTTCGCCATCTGGAGTTCGTACTCGAAATCGCCAACGGCGCGAAGGCCACGCAGGACCACGCTGATGCCCCGGCTCCGGGCGTAGTCGACCAGGAGGCCGCGATCGAAGCGGTCGACTTCGACCCGCGTGTCATCCTTCATCGCGTCCTTGATCATCTCGATGCGCTCTTCGACAGAGAAAAGCGGCGACTTGCTCGCGTTGGTGAGCACGGCAATCACGATCCGGTCGAACGCCACCAGGCCGGCCTGGATGATGGCGACGTGGCCGTTGGTAATCGGGTCGAAGCTGCCCGCATAGACTGCGCTGGCCAAGGTTTCCTCGCGGGGCAGCTGCCCGGTGGTTCACGATGCGCGATTGGCCCCACCCACGCAAGCGGCATGAGGCACCGGACAGGGGCCACACACACGCCGTTGACCGGGGTGGCGGTAGACTGGATGGACGATGGACGACCCGGTGCTCCTGGCGATCGACGACCGGGGCGTGGCGACGATCACGCTGAACCGGCCCGAGCGGCTGAATGCGATCAACATGGCGATGCGCGACCTGCTCTGGGAGTACTTCCGTGCCTGCCGCGATATCGAAGATGTGCAGGCGATCGTCTTCCGGGGCGAGGGCCGGGCGTTCAGCGCCGGGGCGGACATTTCGGAGTTTGGCACGGCGCCCTCGGTGATGGCTTCGCGAGCGGCGCGGCACGAGCGTGACCTCTGGTGGGAACTGCTGACCCACCGCTGCCTGACCGTGGCGCTGATGCACGGGTACTGCTACGGGGCGGGCCTGGAGCTCCCGATGCTGTGCGATGTGCGCATCGCGGAGGAGGGGGCCCGCTTTGCGCTGCCAGAGGTGACACTGGGCTACATCCCGAGCGCGTGCGGGACGCAGACGCTGCCGCGCCTGGTGCCCCAGGGGGTGGCGATGCACATGATCCTCACCGGTGAGCCAATCGAGGCGGACCAGGCGCTGCGCTGGGGGCTTATCGACGAGGTGGTGGGAGCCGGCGGCCTGGACGCCGCGCTGGAGCGCACGCTTGCCCGCGCGGAACGTGACCAGCTTTCGGCCCGGCGCCGGGCGATGGTGACCCTGGCCGATATCCCGGATGGTTCGCGCAGGAGCAGGGAGAGCCGATGACCCGGGTTCCTAACGAGGGCGTGGAGAACGCGCGGCCCCCGGTGTTCCTGGGCTGCTTCACGGCTCTCGCGTTCCTGGTCCTGGTCTTCGGGCTTGGGGCGTTCCTCATCGTGTTTCTCGAATCGGGGGCCGATACGGGCAGGGTGCGTCTCGAAGACGCGGACGCGTACGCGCCCGGCACGGTGGACTTCGTGGGAGAGGAGAACCTCTACCTGGTCCGGCTGCCGGGCGGGGACTTCCTGGCGCTTTCTGACCTCGACGCGGCCAACCGTGCCCGCCCGGAACGCCGCTGCCGGGTCGCGCCGATGGCGATGACCGATGCGAGGCTGCCTGGCCTTTTGGAGCGGTATGCCGGACGCATGAGCGCAGCGGCCGCCGGCACGACACTCATCTTTCGCGAGGAATGTGGCGGTGCGACCTACGACGTGACGGGCCTGCGGCTCGACGCGGAAGGGCGCAACCTGGACAGGTACCCGGTCTCAATCGACGCGACGGGCCACGTCGTGGTCGATACGTCGAAGCGCGAGTGCAGCGAGCGGCGCGAGACGAGCCAGTACGTTGGTGTGAAGTGCAGCGGACCTGCGGGTAGTCAATCCCCGGAGTGATGCGGTACGTTCCGCGCGGAGGAGCACTATGGACACCCAGGATTGGTATCTCTTTGGGCACCTGGCAGGCGTGTTTCTGTTGCTGGCGGCCGGCGGGTTGACGACCGGCACGGCGATCGCCGCGGGACGGGTGAAGGCGGCCAACACCGTGGTCACCCTGCTCGATATCCAGCGCCGCTCCGAGCTCATCGTCACGTCAGCCGGGGCGCTGCTGGCCGTCGTCTTCGGAACCCTGCTCGTCGATGAGGGCGGGTTCGAGTACGGCGACCCGTGGGTCTCAGCCGCGTACACGCTGCTCATCGTGGTCCTGGCAGTGGACCACGGTTACTTCATGCGGAGAAACCGGAAGATCCGGGCAGCGGCGGCGGCGCTCGGGAATGGCGAGGTGACGCCCGAGGTGAGCCGGCAGTTGAACGACCCGGTGATGACGGCGGTCGGAGCGCTGCTGGATGTGAGCTTCATCGTCTTCCTGTGGCTCATGATCGCGAAGCCGGGAGGCTAGTTCGGCCCCGTTGCCAGCGAATGCACGAGCCCGGCAAATTGCCGGGCTCGTTTGATTTGGCGCCATGAGCCTGCTGCGCGTCACACCATGAGCGGGTCTTCGGCGAGGCGGGAGAGCCCCGGGTTGACATGGGGGAGGCGATCGATGCCCACGTCATCGAGCATGGCGACGTAGTCCATCAGCTGCTTTTGGCGGAGCTTGCCCAGGCGTTCGACGCCGGCGCTGAGGCGTTCCATGCCATCGGCGAAGAGGACGACAAGGGCCTCGCGCTCCACGTGGCTGTGGCGCAGTTCGATGCCGAGCAGGTTTTCGGCCTTGCCGAGCCAGAAGCGGACGTTTTCGAGGCCGCGCGGGTGGTGCTGGGTGTACCAGAGCAGGTGGCGCTTGCCGTACTCGAGATGGCGGCGCGAGTCGCGGGCCATGAGCTCGAAGAGCTTGCGTTCGACGTCCGTCTTGGCGAAGTCGGCGTAGGACTCGAAGAGGGAGACCTCGTAGGACTTGTAGACGACGTTGAGGCCGACCATCATCTCGGTGAACTTGAGGGACCCGTACCAGGCCCGGTAGAGCGCGCCGAGGGAGGACTGGCCGAGGCCGCCGCCATTGGCAAGGGCACGCTTGCGGAGCGCCTCGACCTTGTGGCCGGCGTCGTAGATCTGGGTGCCGAGGAAGAGCATCACGTCGTGGAAGCCGTAGCTGATCGGCTCGAGCCACTTCGCAATGATCTTCTGTTCGGTCAGGCCGTGGCCGCTGTAGATGGTGGCCAGCTGACAGACGGCCCGCTCGACTTCGTCGGGGAGCTGCTGGAGGCCGTTCTGCCAGTCGAGGTCGGTGGCCGGGACCCAGCGCTCGCGGATGGCCTGCTCGTAGAGATGGTCGACGCCTTCGGCCCAGACTTCGGACTTGTCGAAGATGTAGTAGCTGCCGGGGGCGTAGTTATCGGGTGAGGGGTGGGAGCCCAGGGGGGTGTCGTTTTCGTACGGCCAGTGGTCCGGGACCTGGCCGTAGGTGCCGATGTTGATTTCCGGGGTGCCGAGGCCGTAGGGGCCGGGCCGGGCGCGGACGCCCCGCTCGGAGCGTGTGCGGATGAAGTTGAAGGTGAGGCCGCTCATGCGGTCGGGGTCTCGCTCGACGAGGTCCATGAAGCCGGAGACGCGCTCGGCGGGGATTTTCATCATGGCGATGTTGGCGACGGTGGCGTCCTTGAGCGGTGAGCGTTCGATGCGCTCAACGAGTTCGCCGGGCCATCCCAGCTGTTGCGCGCGCATCCGGGTTGCTGGTTTCAGTTCCACAAGACGTCTCCTCGGGGGTGTGCGAATCCTCTCCCGGCAGAGCGGGAGGGGACTGGGAGTGATGCGGCGGGGACGCTACTTCACCGGGTCGAGCAGTTCGCGCATGCCCGGGGCCATGCGCTCGCGGCGGTCGCCAAGGCCGATGACTTCGAGGCGGTGCATGTACTCGTTGACCTGGCGCTTGCGCATGATCATGAGCTTTTGGAAGCCTTCATCGATGTTCTGGATGCCGCCGCCGGCGAGGATGGCGAGGGCTTCGCCGGTGGTGGGGTTGGTGGTGAGGCTGGCCTGCTGGCTCTGGCCGAGTGCGCCTTCCTGGATATCGAGGTAGTGGTGGAGCTCTTCCTTGCGCCACGGCTCGGTATCCATCACGTACTTCATGTGCGTGACGCCGAAGGCGAGGTGGCGGCTCTCGTCCTGGGCAGCGAGGCGGAAGATCTTCTTCTCCGCCTCGTTTTGGGAGATGAGCTCGCCCATGCGGAAGAGGGTCTGGACGAAGCCTTCGCCGACCAGGTGAAGGA
>CAYUVT010000070.1:0-12822 GCA_964448165.1 uncultured Anaerolineaceae bacterium
TCTTCGATGGCTTCTTCGATGACCCGGACTACTCGCTCCAGTGCCTGGCCACCGCGGCCCGGGCCGGGGCCGATGCCCTGGTGCTGTGCGATACCAACGGCGGCATGACCACCCGCGCCATGCTCGAAGCCATCGAACGCGTCCAGCAGCGCGTGAACGATACCCGGCTCGGCATCCACCTCCACAACGACGCCGGCCTTGCCGTCGCCAACTCGCTCCACGCTGTCGAAGCCGGCGTCTGGCAGGTCCAGGGCTGCGTCAACGGCTACGGCGAACGCTGCGGCAACGCCGATATCCTCACCATCCTCGCCAACCTGAAGGTGAAGATGGGCCTCAACGTCGTCGAGGACGAGCAGCTCGCTCGCCTCACCGAGGTCGCTAACTACGTTTCCGAACTCGCCAACATGGTGCCCAATCCCCAGGCGCCTTACGTCGGCGCTTCCGCCTTCGCCCATAAGGCGGGCTACCACGTCGCCGGCATCATGAAGGACGAGCGCGCCTACCAGCACATCGACCCGGCCCTGGTCGGCAACTCCTCCCGCGTCCTCGTCTCCGAGCTCTCCGGCCAGCGCAACCTCATCATGAAGCTCCAGGAGATGGGAATCGACTTCCCCCTCTCCCAGGATGAGGTCAGGAAGCTCCTCGATGTCGTGAAGGAGAAGGAGAGCCAGGGCTACCAGTACGAAGGCGCCGAGGCCAGCTTCGAGATGCTGGTCCGCCGCAGCCTCCCCGGCTACAGGGCGCCCTTCGAACTCGAAGACTTCGTCATCGTCGAACGCCGGCGCCGCAGTCACGATCACTCTCAGCTCAACGAGATGCTCGCCGAGGCGATGGTCAAAGTTGTCGTCGATGGCGTGATGCACCACACCGCCCACGAAGGTAATGGCCCTGTGAACGCCCTCGATGGCGCCATCCGCAAGGCGCTCGTCCAGGTCTACCCGCAGCTCGAACAGGTCAAACTCGTCGATTACAAGGTCCGCATCCTCGATAGCCAGTCCGCCACCGGCGCCCGCGTCCGCGTCCTCATCGAAAGCACCGATGGCAACCGCTACTGGACCACCGTCGGCTCTTCGACCGACATCATCGAGGCCTCGTGGCTGGCACTCGCCGATGCGCTCGAATTCGCCCTCAACGTCGAGCGCTGACGATTGATCGGCTACCCTTGCGGGTATGATCCTCATCCTCTTCGGCGCCAACGAACTCGCCATGCGCCGCCGAATCCAGGAACTCAAGGATGAGGCCGATGGCGGCACCGGCATGCTCATGACCAACCTGGTCGAGGTCGATGGCCGCGATGCGAAACCGCACGAAATCCTCGGCCCGGCAATGTCGCCGCCGTTTCTCGCCCCAAAGCGGCTCGTCATCGTCGAGCACCTGCTCGAGCGTTTCGAGGCCCGCGGCGGCCCCAGGGGGAGTCGCGCGCTCGGCCCCTGGGATCAGTTTGCTGCCGACCTGGCTGCCGGCATCCCCGAAACCACCACGCTGGTGTTCCTCGGACAGCCCTTCCTCGCCCAGGGCCAGCCGCGTCTTGTCACGAAGTCGAACCCCCTCGTCGCCCGCCTCAAGGATGTGCCCGGCGCGGCCCTCGAAGAACACCCCGAGATCAAGGGCAAGGAGCTCGAACGCTACATCCGGGACGAGGCCGCCTTCCGCGGCATCCGCTTCCGGCCGGGTCAGCCGCCGCGCGAAAAGCTCCAGGCCTGGGAAGAGCTCCCCCCGGAGGCCGACCCCGCTGTGCTGCTCGCCAACCTCCTCCAGGGCGATACGCTCCTCATCGCCAATGAACTCGACAAGCTCGGGCTGTGGGCCGGGGGCGCCCCGGTCGATGTCCTCGACGTCCAGCGCGTCTGCGCCGGCGACCGCGAGCCCAACCGCTTCAACCTGGTCGATGCGCTCATGGATGGCAACCTTGCCGTCGCCCTGGAGATGCTCGCCCGCCTCAAGCGCGACGGAGAGAACCTCCAGGCGCTCCTCGCCACCATCACCGACCGCTACCGCGTCCTTGCCCAGCTCATCGACCTGCTTGAAGAGGGCGCCCCGGATGACGAGATCGCGAAGGTGCTTGGCAACGCCGGAAAGTATGAAAACCTCCGCCGGGCCGCCATCGACCGCGCCCGCCGCCACGGCCCGCGCAAGCTCAGGCTCGCCTATGCGTACCTGGTGGAAGCCGACCGCACCAACAAGCTCGGTGAGGTCGACGAAGACCTGGCCATCGAGGTCCTGATGATGAAGCTGTGCGCCCTCGCCCCGGCGGCAGCTGGCTCGCGGCGCTAGACGCTACTTGGCGCTCGCGCCCTGCCAGACCGGGTTGTAGCAGGCTACACGGTGCGTCGCGCCCTCCGGGTGCATCAGGCCGGGCGGGGCGTTGGTCCGGCAAACGTTCATCACCTTCCCACATCGCGGGATGAAGGTGCAGCGCTCTGCCCGCTCGGTCATCTCCGGCGGATGGCCGGGGATCTGGCGCAGGTGCTCATGCGCGCCATCCACCCGCGGCAGCGTCCCCAGGAGCGCGTGCGTGTAGGGATGCAACGGCGATTTCAGCATGTCGCGCACCCCTCCCGACTCCACTACCCGGCCCGCATACATCACGGCCACGTCGTCCGCCATTTGTGCGACCACACCGAAGTCGTGTGTGATGAGCAGAATGGCCGTGCCCTTCTGCCTCCGGAGCTGATCGAGCTGGTGCAGGATCTGCGCCTGCACCGTGACATCCAGCGCGCTCGTCGGTTCATCGGCAACGATAACGTCCGGGTTCAGCGCCGTCGCGATGCCGATCATCACGCGCTGGCACATCCCGCCCGAAAGCTGAAACGGGTACGACTTCGCGATGCGCGCCGGCTCGGCCAGCCCCACCTCGTACAGCACGTCAATCGCGCGGGCCTTCGCCTCTTTCTTGCTGATGGGCAGGTGGCTCGTGAGCATCTCCGCGACCTGCGTGCCGATATCGATGACCGGGTTCAGGCCTGCGACCGGGTCCTGGAAAATCATCGCAATCCGCCGCCCCCGCAGCGGCCGCAGCTCGCGCTCATCGAGCGCCATCAGGTCGGTCCCATCGAAGACGATCTGCCCCGAGAGCACGTCAGCCTCCTGCGGGAGCAGCCGCAGGATCGACATCGCCACGGTCGATTTGCCGCACCCCGATTCGCCCACCACCGTCAGCACCTTGCCCCGTTCCAGGTCGAACGAGACATCATCGACGGCGTACGTCATCGCGTCGCGCGTGCGGTAACGGATGCTCAGGTTGCGGACGCTGATGATGGGGTCGGCCATGAGGAATCCCCACGAGGCAGCGAGGCCTCGTGCGCTGAGAGAAACATTCAGGTCAGTCTAATCGCTCGGGCGGAAAGAGGAGATGAACCGCCCCTGGATTTCTACGTTTTCGGGCGTCGTGTAGATCGGCTGCATCGTGCTGTTCGCCGGCTGCAGCCGCACGCGGCCACCCTCGTGGTAGATCCGCTTCAGCGTCACTTCCTCCCGGTCCTTCAGCCACACCGCCACCTTGTCGCCATCGGCCGCCGATCGCACCGGTTCCAGAAACACGATGTCGCCGTCGTCGATCAGGTCCTCGATCATCGAGGTGCCCTTCACCCGCAACGCGAACACGTTGGTCTTACCCCGGACCATGTCCTCCGTCACGGCCACCACGTCCTGCGCGTCGTTCCCGAAGCGGTCGCTCGTCGGCACCGGGATGGGTTGGCCCGCGGCAATCGCCCCCAGCACCGGGATCTCGACGATGCGCGCCCGCCGCCCCCTCGCGCCCAGCACCTCAATGCCCCGCGAAATCTCCCGGTCTCGCCGGATATATCCCTTCTCCTCGAGCTTCCGAAGGTTGTAGTCCACCACCGAGGTGCTGCTGATCGCGCACCCCTCCTGGATGTCCCGGATGCTCGGTGGGTAATCCTTCTCCTCGATGAACGCCCGCAGGAACTCGAGGATCTGCTCTTGCTTCGGCGAGAGGTCTTTCATTCGATTGACGCCTTTCGAACGCATGTTCGCGCCGAACGTTAGCAAATGCAAGCGGTTATCGTCAAACGTGTTCCGAACACCCCGCCGTGGCCGCTTCCACCGGCTCCAGTTGCGAGACGGCACCCGCTCGGCCACGATAGGTTGGCTGCACCTCACCACCGTTTGCTCGGAACTCGCACCCCGGAACCACCCGCCCATGCCTACCGCCCTCGTGATCGCCGCCCACCCCGATGACGGGGAGTTTGGATGCGCCGGGTATGCCGCCCGCATCGCCAGCGAGGGCTGGGACGTCTATTTCCTGGTCACCACCAATGGCGCCAAGGGGACGGAAGACCGCACCATGCCGCGCGAGCGACTTATCGCGCAGCGGATCGAAGAGCAGCGCGAGGCCTGCCGCCGCCTCGGCGCCCGGGACGTCTTCTTTCTCGGGTTCGAAGACAGCGAGCTTACCTACACCCGCGAACTTCTCGAACGCATCGTCTGGCACATCCGCGCGCTCAGGCCGAACACCGTCCTCACCCACGATCCGACGGACATCATCATCCGCGATAGCTTCATCAATCACCCCGATCACCGCGCCACGGGCGCCGCCGCCCTCGATGCGGTCTATCCCACGGCGCGCGACCACCTCAACTTCCCCGCCCACCTGGCCGCCGGCCTCGAACCCCACAAAGTGCGCGAAGTCCTGCTCTGGAACTCCAACCACCCCAACTTCGATGTCGATGTCTCCGACCTGGTCGACCTCAAGATCCACGCCCTCCAGGCCCACGTCTCCCAGTTCGGTAACCAGGAGGATTTTGCGGCCTTTTCGCGGGAACGCTGGCGAAACGACGATGGCCGCTACCTCGAGCGCTTCCGCCGCCTCGAGCTCCAGTTCTGACCCGTCAGGCGACGATCACCCGCAGCGCATCGTTTCCGGCGACAAGCTCCCGTCCGCGCTCCGCCAGGCCGCTGATCGTGCTCTTGTCGCGCTGGCCCAGGAGCGCACCGAGCTCGCTCAGGCTCCGGCCCCGTTCGTGGAGCGTGGCCACCGCCACGGCCCGCGCTTCCGCCACGGCAGCCCGCCGCGACCGCCCGGCGATCTCGTCCACGCTCACGCCAAAGTGCCTGCCAATGCGCTCGAGGAGCTCGCGCTCGCCGATGACTCCACCGGTCGCCTCGGCCAGCGCCAGCCGTCCGAGTTCCGCATCGAGCCGTCCCGTATCGAGCAGCTGATTCCGCTCGAGCGAGACGGCGGCATGCACCGCCCCGAGCAGCAGACGCACCGATGGCACCTCGCATCCCGCGATCCGTTCGGTCGCCCACGCCGGCAGCGATGCGCGCAGCCGGCGTGCCACACGCTCGATGAATGCCCGCCGCTCGGCGCTGCGGAACGGCTCGACGCGAGTCACAATCCCGGCTGCCAGGCGCGATGCCAGCCGTTCGGGCAGGTCCAGCTCGAACGGGTGCTTCTCGCTGGCCACGACCACGTGGCCGCCCCCGTTGCTCACCGCGTCCATCGTGTAGACGAGCTCTTCCTGCGTCTTGTACTTCCCGGCCAGCTGTTGCAGGTCGTCGATGATCAGCAGGTCCACCGTCCGCACGAGCGAGCGAAACTCGTCGGCACGCCCGTTCCGCATCGTTCCGAGGAAACGGTTCGCGAACTCCTCCCCGCTCAAACACGCGACCGCCCGCCCCTGGTCGGCAGCGCGGCAGGCGAGGGCGTGCAGCAGGTGCGTCTTCCCCATCCCCGGTGCGCCAAAGATGACCACCGGGCTGATCCGCAGCTCAAGGTCATCGACCAGCGAGAGACACGACTGCAGCGCGAGCCGGTTGCCTTCCGCCGCCTGGTACTCCTCGAACGTGAACGAACAGTTCACCTGTCCCACCACCGGGCCACGGCCTCGCGGAGTCTCCGGGGGCGTGCCCGGCTCCGGCCCGGCGCCGTTCAGCGCCGTCCCCCGGGGGACGAACACCACATCGATGCCAGGCCCGAACACCTGCGCGGCCGCCCGCTCCACCACCACCTGCAACCGTTGGTTCAGCCATGAGCACGCCATCTCCGAGCCGGCTTCTACCACCAGCTCCTGCCCGGCGAGGCGCACCGCCCGGGTTCCCCGGAGGAACGTCGCGAAGTTGTGCGGGTTCAGTTCGAGTTCGAGGCGCCCCAGCACACCCTGCCAGGAGCGTGCCAGCTCGCGGTCGTTACACGGCACAGGATCGTCCATCGAGGGGCACACTCCTTCCTCCCGGTGGCATCCGGGTTTTGCGCGGCAGGGGCCTTGCTGCGGTCGTCGTCGGTGATAAAGAGCCGGCCGCCCGGGGGGGCCCGGGCGCCCGCCTTGCGGCGTAGGGCGTACGGTAGTCCCGCCCGCACCCGTGTTCAACGCACTTATGTTCTAACCTTCACGCTTCGCACCCACTTTTCACGCCCTCGCGCGCTTATGTGGGAATCCCAATCCCGGCCCTGAATGTCCCCTAACAGGCAACCCGCTTTCCGTCGTCCGCGGGCCGACTTTCCGCAATGCGCCTCCCGCTAGGTCGCCTCGCCGATCTCCCACCGGCGAAGCCGCCGCACCGCCAGGAGCACCGTCGCCGCCGTCGCGATGGCCGCGAACACCCACGCCTCGCCAGCATCCAGCCGCGGGTTGAACACCCGCGAGGGAACATCCACCAGCGTATCCGCGATACCCAGCGTGTACTGCCGCACCGAAAGGAACCGTACCCCCGCGAACAGCCGGGTGATGACACCTTCCCAGATGAACGCGTACAGGAGCCCCACGATGAGCGCCCGGCTCGTGACCACACTCAGCCACGTGAATAGCGCGCAATACGCCAGCGAGCCCGCCACCACCGCCAGCGCAAACCCCAGAACGATGCCATCCCGCGGTTCGCCCCACAGCGCAATCACTGTCGCAACCACCGAGGCCGCCAGCACAATCCCGGCCGTCGCCAGCCACGAGACGAGCAGCTTCGAGAGCACGATGACACGCCGCGGAATGGGTTTGCTCAGGATGTAGACGGCCGTGCCGTCCTCGAATTCGCTGCCCAGCGCCGCCGTCCCGAACACCAGCGCCGCGAGCGGGAGGAACGTCCCCACGATCAGCCTCCCGTTGAGCGCCGAGGCCGCCCACCGCTGCGGGTCGTCGTTACCGGCCACGCGGTAGAGCACCGCGATGAGCACCGGGACGAGCGCGAAGAGGAGCATCAGGATGGTCCTCTTTTGCCCGAGCAGCTGCCGTGCCGTCAGCCGGATGAGCGCCCGGTTCATCGCTTCACCAGGTAGGAGAACACGCTCTCCAGCGACTCATCGGTCGGCCGCAATTCGAAGATGGTGACTCCCGCCTGGCGCGCCACGCCAGGGATCGCCAGGGTAAACGCCGCGAACTCACCGGTCCGCACCTGCAGGGTGCCATCCTGGAGCTCGACGCCGTACACCGAGGGGTCCGCCACCAGCGCGGCGGCCAGCGTCCGGTTGTCGCTCGACCGAACCGTGAAGGTGTGTGGCCGGTCGGTCATCAGCTTCCGGATCTCGCGAAAATCGCCCGATGCGGCGAGCCGGCCCGCTACGATCACGAGCACGTCCTCCGCCAGCCGTTCCACCTCCTCCAGGATGTGGGAGGAGAAGAGGATCGTCCGGCCCCGTGCCGCCATCTCCCGCAGCATGTCCATCATCTGCAGCCGCTGGCGCGGGTCGGCCCCGTTGAACGGCTCATCGAGCAGCAGGATCTCCGGCTCGTGCACCAGAGCCGCGGCGACCTTTACGCGCTGCTTCATCCCTTTCGAGTAGCCACCCGTTGGCCGTTCGGCGAACGCTTCCATCTCCACCAGGCCAATCGCCCGCCGCGCCGCGGCGTCCGGGTCCGGGAGCCTGTGCAGCTCGGCCGCAAGCCGTACGAACTCATACCCGGTGAGGAACGGATAGACCGCCTCGCGCTCCGGCACCAGCCCAATGCGCCGGTAGATGCCCGGGTTCTCCCATGCCGGCTCGCCAAACACCCGCAATTGCCCCGCCGATGGCTTCAGGAAGCCCGAAAGCATGTGCAGCATCGTCGACTTGCCCGCCCCGTTCGGCCCCAGCAACCCGGTGATCCCGGGCCCCAGGCTGAACGAGATGTCGTTCACCGCCACGATGTTCCCGTACCAGCGGCTCACGTTGACGACCTCGATGGCCGGGGCGGTCTCGCTCATGCCGCTATCCGTTCGAATCGCCGGATGACGAACGCAGTCCCACCCGCGGCGTACGCCACCAGCGCCGCGCCGTACCCCCAGAGCGGGATGCCCGCCACGTCCTGCACCGAGTCCCGCTCCGGCGTCACCCCGAACACCCACATCGTGGCGCCGTACACGAAGTCGAACGGGCTGAGCAGGGCTGCCGCGCGCCCTGCACCGCCTACCTCGAGGACCAGGATCGCCGTGATCGGCCACGTCACCAAGAACCAGGCCACCACCGCGATGGTCGCGTAGGCCCTGCGCGCCGTCTGGCCGGCGATCGCCATCGCCACCGCGCCCATCGCCACGGCGATCGCCACCCCGCTCGCCACCGTCCGCGGCAGGTCCTCCCAGTTATCGCTAACGTAGTCCCCCAGGTTGTTCGTCGCCAGCCCGTTCCCCAGGAGCAGCAGCGCCTGCGGAGCGAGCGTCAGCACCGTCAAAGCGGTGGCGAAGGCGGCCAGCTTCGCCAGCGCGTAGTCCCGCCGGAGCAACGCCCGCGAAAAGTAGAGCGAAAGTGTCCGCTGGCGCATGTCCCGGCCCGTGATCTCGGGCGCGATCGCGGCGCAGAACAAGGCCACCGGCACCTGCACAAACCCGAAGTAGTTCTCCGGGCGGATCACATCGACATCGTCCGAGATGATCGCGGCCACTCCGAGCTGGATGAGCGCGGGCAGGAAGGCGATCACCGTGATCACTATCGGGATGATCTTGCTCGAGGTCCGCCGCCCGATCCCGAACGCCCCGCGCAGGCTGTACAGGTACAGCGCGAACACGGCATGCTGGCGTCCCAGCCGCGGGCCGTCGTAACGGCGGTAGCCCAGGTCGTAGATGCTGCCGCTCCGCGCCTCAGACGGCGGCATGCGCGGCTCCCTTCTCCGCCGGGCGGAACAGGTCCTCCAGGTTCTGGCGGCGCCGTTCCAGCCGCACCAGGCCGAGGCTGAGTTCGGCGCAGGCATCGCGGATGAGGTCGAACGCCCGCTCGTCGCCCTCCAGGGCCACCAGCACGGTGCGCCGGTCGACTTCCGCCCGCAACCCGCTCTCCCGCAGGCGGTCCGCCAGGAGCTCCGCCTCGCCCTCCACCTCCACCGCGAGCACACCCGTTGCCGCCGTGAATTCGCCCAGCGGCCCCTGCCGCAGCAGGTGCCCGCCATCGATCACCACCAGGTAGTTGCACACCCGCTCGATCTCGCCGAGCAGGTGCGAGGCCATCATAATCGAGATACCGAACTCTCTCCCTGTCCGCCGCACCAGTTCCAGCATCTCATCACGCCCTGCCGGGTCCAGGCCGTTCGTTGGCTCATCAAGAAAGAGCACCTGCGGGTCGTGAACCAGGGCCTGCGCCAGCTTCACGCGCTGCTTCATGCCGGTCGAATACCCGCGCATCTCCCGGTAGCGCTCCTCGAAGAGACCCACGTGCCGCAGCGTCTCGGCGGTTCGCTCCCGCGCGCTCGACCGGGGGAGGCCGTTCACCTGCGCCATGTGCGCCACGAACTCCGTCGCGCTCACATCCCCGGGCAGGCAATCGTGCTCCGGCATGTAGCCCACGAACTGGCGCAACACCGGCCCCTCGCGGGCGATGTCGTACCCGAGCACGGTCGCGCTGCCGCTGGTCGGCTCCAGCAGCCCGAGCAGGATCTTGATGAGCGTGCTTTTCCCTGCGCCGTTGGCGCCGACGAGCCCGATGACCCCGGGCTCCACGGCAAGGTCCAGGCCGTTGAGCGCCAGCACGCTCGCGCCGTACCGCTTCGTCAACTGCCGCGTCTCGATCAGCGCCACACCCGGCATCCTAACAGGCGGCCCGAGACGATCGAGTGCATCCCGTCACACAGCGCGTTGCCACGGCCTCGGGAGGTAAAGCCCGGCGCCGCTCAGGGGACCCTTCGGCAACATTGAGGGAGCCATACTCTGGTCATTAGGCCTAACCTGTCCGATGGTACTGATCGATGGCGAAGCTCCGCGTGCCCCGGCTTCCGGGCTCCCACGCCGTCCGCATCCTCCTCGGTGCCACGTTCATCGCCGGCGTGGGCGCCGTTCTCGTCGCGCGCGACCCCGCCGGCTCGGGCGCCGAACAGCAGCCGCATACCGGGCTCGCCTCCGCCGACGGGTCAGCCACCGCAACCCCGGAGCACGGCCGCGAAACTCCCGGGCACCAGGCCGTCGAGACGGATGAAGGCGCGGTCGCCAGGCCCGACCCCGCGCAGCTGCCCGCCGCGGATGCCGCGGCCGCCGCGACCAGCCGCTTCTCCATGCCCCTGCGCGAGTGGAGCCGCGTCACCGACCGCTACGGCGCCACCAACCGAGGCCCTGGCCGGATTCATGGCGGCATCGACCTGGCGCTCGAAGGGCTGAGCCACTCGATGGTGTACTCGGCCTGCGCCGGTACCGTCGCCTCGGCCGACTACTCCGGAGCCTACGGCAACCATGTGTTCGTCGACTGCGGCGGTGGCTGGACCACGCTCTACGGTCACCTCAGCGAAGTCCGCGTCAAGCCGGGCGACCGCGTCGACAACACCGTCGTCCTGGGTATCACCGGCTCCTCGGGATACTCCACCGGAGAGCACCTCCACTTCGAGATCCGCTGGAAGGACACCCCGGTCAACCCGGAGGAGTACCTCGACTTCAAGATCCCGCCCGGCACGCCGCTGTCGGATGGCCCGCTCTGGTTCCCGGGAAGCGACAACACGCCCGTGCCCACGCCTACCATCACGCCCACCCCGACTGACACGCCGACGCCGACGAACACCCCGACGATCACCCCGACCCCCACCATCACGCCCACGCCCACCTGGACGCCAACGCCGACGCGCACGCCGAAGCCGCCAGCCAGGACACCAACGCCCCTGCCTGTGGCGCAGTAGCCGCCAGCAGTTGGCCCGGGCGGCGCCCCGATCCTTCGGCCTCCTCGCGGGGCGGGAATCGCAGACGCCGCCGCCCACCCCTTGATCCCCGCTCCGCACCGCCCGCTACGCTGTTACCACCATCTCGCCCGGGAGCGCACTCGCCGCATGTCTACCGCTACCACCCACGACCTCATCGTCATCGGCAACGGCTCGGCCGGCGATAACATCGCCCGCACCCTGGGCCGGAAGGGTCTCCGCGTGGCTGTCGTCGAACGCGCGCACCTGGGGGGCGAATGCCTGAACGACGGCTGCGTCCCGAGCAAGGCGCTGATCGACCTCTCGAAGCACGCCGCGGCCGAGGGCCTCTCGTGGGACGAAGTGGTGGCCCGCGTCCACGCCGTCCAGCTGCTCGTCCGGGGCACCGACCCCAACGGCGGGTTCGCCGCCGACGGCATCGAGCTCGTCTGGGGCGATGCCCGCTTCCGTTCTCCAACCGAAGTCGAGGTCGATGGCCGCCTGGTGAGCGCCCCGAACGTGGTCGTCGCCACCGGTACGGGACCGGGGCTCCCGCCGATCCCTGGCCTGGAGGAGGCTCGCCCCCAGACCAACCGCACCATCTTCACCCTGCCCCGGTTCCCCGGGCGCCTCGCGGTCATCGGCGGCGGCCCCATCGGTCTCGAGCTCGGCCAGGCGTTTCACCGCCTGGGCGCCACCGTCACGATCTTCGAGGCGCTTGACCGCATCGCCGCCACCGAGGACGCCGAGGTCTCCCTCGAGCTGACGAAGCTCTTCGAGCGCGACGGCATCCGCGTCGAAACAGGCGCCTCGATCCAGCGGGTCGACCGCGCCGAAGACGGCCGCGTTACCGTGACCACCGCCCGCGGGCGCTTCGAAGTCGACGAACTCCTGGTCGCGGCCGGGCGTACGCCCCAGGTGCCCGCCGGGCTGCAGGAGCTCGGCCTCGAACGCGACCGCCGCGGCTTCATCGCCATCTCCCCCTGCGGCAAGACGAACCTGGAGGGTCTCTGGGCAGCCGGCGATGTCACCGGCAAGTTCCAGTTCACCCACTACGCCGGCTACCAGGCCCATCACATCGCGAAGCACATCGAGTCGGGCGTTTGCGAGCCCATCCCCGATGCACTCGTCCCCTGGGCGATCTTCACCGAACCGGAAATCGGCCACGCCGGCATGACCGAGCAACAGGCCCGCGACGCTGGCATCGAAGTCCGCGTCGCCCGCCTGGATGCTGCCGACCTCGACTGGTTCCGTACCACCGGCAATCTCGACGGGTTCGCAAAGGTCATCGCCGATGCCCGCAGCGGCGTCTTCCTCGGCGCCCACTTCATCTGCGCCCGGGGCAGCACCCTGGTGGGCGAGGCCTGCCTGGCCATCCAGCACGGCCTCACCGCGCGCCAGGTCGCCAGCACCATCCACCCCTATCCCACGGCCTCCGAGCTCTTCCGCTGGGCCTGCGCGAAGGCGGTCTGAGGGCGCCCCGTCAGGTTCGGAGCGGTCTGCTGTTCGCCCGGCCCGCTCGACTTCTCCCTTCTCCCTTGTCCCTGCTCCCGCTACACTCCGCACATATGTTCGACGACCCCGTCCCGGCAGCTCCCGGCGCCCTCCGCGACCGCCTGCGCGCGGCCCTCCACCAGCCGGTCCGCGGCGAATCCATGGTGCGCGATTCCAGCGTCACCGCCCGTGCCGACCTCTCCGGGCTCGGCGGGCGCTGGTTCGAATCGCCCCTCGGCCCCGGCTATGTCATCGAGAGCACCTACGAGGCTGGCCACGTCCATGGCCAGGTCCCGCTCCACCGCGCCCTCGC
>CAYUVT010000071.1:0-12745 GCA_964448165.1 uncultured Anaerolineaceae bacterium
GGAGTTCGGAGCGCTCGGCCTCGACATCGTTGGCGGAGTGCTGGAGCGCCGCGCGCCGGGCGAGAATTTCGCGGTCGACTCGCCGGAGGTAGGCGAGCTCGGCCTGGAGGTCGGCGGCGTCCAGGGGGCCGGCAGCCGGCCGCTGGATATCGAGCAGTGCCTCGCGGTTGCCGAGCGACTCGTGCAGGGCTTCCTCGCGGCGCCGGTGGAGGCGGAGGGCTTCGGCGAGTTCTTGCTCCTGGAGGCGTTCGAGGCGCTCACGGTGCTCCACCAGGCGTTTCAGCCGTTGCGGGGTCAGGGTCATTGGGGTCCTCGACGGAGAGAGTTGTTTCGGGGTCGATGGTGCGGAGCGCGGCAATCGCCTCTTCGAACGGGGTTACTTCGCCGGCCGGCTGGCGCAGGAAGGCGTTGATGGCGGGCACCAGGTCGATGGCACTATCGACCAGGGGATCGCTGCCGCGGACATAGGCGCCGATCGAGATGAGGTCGCGGGCATCGGCGTGGGCGGCGAGGAGCTCGCGGAGACGCCGCGCGGCGTTGCGATGGCCGGGCCGGGCGACGCGCTCCATGAGACGGGAGACGCTGGCGAGTACGTCGATGGGGGGATAGTGGCCGGCGCTCGCGAGACTGCGCCGGAGGACGATGTGACCATCGAGGGTGGCGCGAGCAAGGTCGGCGATGGGCTCATCCATATCCTCGCCATCGACGAGGACCGTATACATGGCGGTGATGCTCCCGCGGGCCGCGGGACCGGCGCGCTCCATCAGGTGCGGGAGCATGCTGAAGACGGACGGCGGGTAGCCCTTCGTTGTCGGTGGTTCTCCGGCGGCGAGCCCAATTTCGCGCTGGGCCATTGCCACGCGAGTGAGGCTATCGAAGAGGAGGAGCACATCGAGGCCCTCAGCCCGGTAGGCCTCGGCGATGGCGGTCGCGGTCCGGGCGGCGCAGAGCCGCATGGCGGCCGGGTTATCGCCGGTGGAGGCCACGACGACGCAGCGTTTGAGGGCTTCCGGGCCCAGGTCGTGCTCGATGAAGTCGCGGACCTCGCGGCCGCGTTCGCCGATGAGAGCGATGACCGTGACATCGGCGGCGGTACCGCGGGCAAGCATGCCGAGGAGGGTGCTCTTGCCGACGCCAGAGCCTGCGAAGATGCCAACGCGCTGGCCGCGCCCAAGGGTGAGCAAGCCATCGATAGCGCGGACACCGCAGGGAAGAGCCGCCGATATCGGCTCGCGATCGAGGGGATGGGGAGGCTCGGCATAGCCGGAAACCCAGCGGACGCCGTCCGGCTCCGGGCCGCCGTCCATCGGGCGGCCAAGGCCATCCAGCACACGGCCGAGGAGCGAGCGGCCGACCGGCGCCGAAGGGGGGCGTCCAGCGGCGTGAACCCGCGCCCCGGCGACGACCACTCCACGGTCGAGCACGGCAAGATGGGCGTGGGCGCCGCTGGCCCCGGCACACTCGGTGGCGATCGGACGGCCGGCGGGGTCCTCTACGAAGACCAGTTCGTGTGGTTCGAGGTTGATGCCAGAGACGGTGGCCATTTCGCCAGAGGCGTGGAGCACGGTCCCCGCGCGGCGGTGGACGTTGGCGGTCGCGGCTGCTTCGAGGAGGGCATCGAAGAGGGCGCTGCTCATGGCGCACCATCCCCGCCAGCGGCGCGAATCGCCAGTTCCATGAGCGAAAGACGCGCATCGAGGGTGGCATCGATGGTGCCGTTGCGCAGATCGATGATGCAGCCGCCCACGCCGATGGCCTCGTCAGGGCGGACGTATCCGGCGAGATCGACCAGGGCAGCGGTTACGGGGGCCTCGGCATCGGGATGGACGCGAATGGAGACGATCTCCTGGCCGGAGGCGGCGCGGACAGCCTCGGCCACGGCGGCGGCGGTTCGCGAGGGGTCGTCGTAGAGCTCGCCGGTGATGCGGCGGACGGCGAGCACGACCGCGCGGGTGATGACGGTGGAGGCTTCCGAGACGACCCGGTCGCGGATGGCCTGGCCTTCGGCGGCGGCAGACCGGAGGAGCTCAATGAGCGATGTGGACTCGGCGCGGGCGGCATCGATGCCATGGCGGTGGCCTTCCTCCATGCCAGCCTGGCGGGCAGCCTCGCGGACCTGGCCCGCCTCGGCACGGGCAGCCTCGACCAGGAACTGCGCCTCGGCCCGGGCCTCGGCAAGGAGGGCGGCTGCCTGCCGTTCGGCGGATTCGATGATTTCGGCGGCAGTGGCGGTGGGGCCAGCGACCGGGACCCCACGATGGGGCGCGCCCCCGACAACGAAGACCTCTTCTTCGGTGCGGACCGAGCGGATGACGCGTGACGGCCTAGCCAACGAGCTCATCGTCGCCGCCCCGGGCAATCACGATTTCCTCGGCTTCGTCGAGCCGGCGAATGACTTCGACGATGCGCTGCTGCGCTTCCTCGACCTGGCGCAGACGCACGGGGCCGGAAGCTTCCATGTCTTCTTTCATCATCTGGGCAGCGCGAGTCGACATGTTGCGGAGGATGCATTCCTTGACGCTCTCCGGGGTCGCTTTGAGCGCCAGGGAAAGGTCGCGAACCTCGACCTCGCGGAGGATGCGCTGGATCGAGCGGTCATCGAGGGTGGCGATGTTCTCGAAGACGAACATGCGCTTCTTGATCTGTTCGGCGAGCTCAGGCTCGTTGTCTTCGAGGGCTTCGATGATGGTTTTTTCTGTCATCCGGCTGGATTGTTTGAGGAGCTGGACGAGGACTTCGATGCCGCCGACGGTCTGGGCCTGGCGGGTTGGCTGAAGGACGGCGCTGAGCTTGCGGCGGAGGACGGCCTCGACTTCGCTGACGATATCGGGGTTGGCGCGGTCCATGAGGGCGATGCGCTGGGCGACATCGGCGGCCATTTCGGGTTCGAGGCCGGCGAGCACCTGGGCGGCCTTTTCGGATTGGAGGAACGAGGTGAGGAGGGCGATGGTCTGGGGGTGTTCGTTGCTCAGGAAGTTCACGAGCTGTTGAACGTTGAGGTGGCGGAGGAAGCCGAAGGGGACGGTGGGCGATGTCGCGGAGAGGCGGTCGATGAGCTCGGTGGCCTTTTCCTCGCCGAGCGCGAGGCGGAGGAGGTCCTCGGCATATTCGAGGCCGCCGAGGGAGATGACATTGCGGGCCACGGCGGAGCTCTCGAACTCCTCGACGACTTCCTTGCGCTGCTCGGGCTGGAGTTCGCCCATGGCGGAGATTTCCCAGGTGAGGCGCTCGATGTCCTCGTCGCTCAGGTGGCGCAGGACCTCGGCCGAGCGCTCCTTGCCCAGGGTGATGAGCAACGCGGCGGCTTTTTTCCGGCCCTTGAGCTTCTCATCGCGCGCGACCACTTGCGGCTACTCTCCTTCCCTCATCCAGGTCTGAACGACATCGGCGACGGCGCGCGGGTTGGCCTCGGCCAGCTTGATCACGCGCTCCTCGTGCGGGTCGGGTGCGGCTTCGATTGCCGGGAGATCGGGTGCGGCCGGGATGGCTGCTATGGCGGCAGCGGGGAGGGCACCCAGGCCGGCCGCTGCGGGCAGCATCTGGGGCTGGGGGACGCCGGGGAGGGCGAGCTGCCGCTTGCTGAGCGAACGCAGGAGGAGCATGACCAGGATGAAGGCAAGGATGATGGCGAGCATGGGCAGGAGGAGCTTGAGGTACTGGAGGTAGGTGCCCAGGCCATCGCCGGCGGCCATCACCAGGTCATCGCGGACGGAGGCGTCGAAGGGGAGGCGGGTCACGCTCAGGGTGTCGCCGCGCGTCTGGTCGAGGCCGACAGCGGCGGCGACGGCGCTGGTGAGACTGGCCTCCTGCGCAGCGGAGACGCTCTCATCGAGGACGACGGAGACGCTGAGGCGTTCGATGGACCCGGGTGCGCGCTCCGTGGTGGAGGTGGTGCGGCTGATCTCGTTGTTCGTGGTAGTTTCGGTGCGGGAGTACTGGCTGTTGCCGTTGGCGGTGGTGTTGGCGCCCGCGCCAGTGCCTCCGTTGGTCCCGGTGCCGGGCACATTGCCGACGTTGATGCCGCTGCCGGTAAATGTCTCTGTCACGGAGGAGGTGCTGCGCGGGATGGCCTGGTTGGCCGCGGCGAACTCATCAGCGACGGAAGTGACCTTGTCGAAGTTGAGGGCGGCGCGCACGGTGACGGCGCTGCGACCGGGGCCGACCACCTTCGCGAGGGTTTCGGTGACATCGCGCTGGAGAGCGAGCTCGTACTGGCGCTGAAGCTCCATCTGGCTGGCCGTGGCGCCGGTGGAGAAGCCCTGGGAGAACGTGGCGCCATCGAAGAGGACGCGGCCGGAATCATCGATGATGGTGACGCCGCTTTGATCGAGGCCTTCGACGGAATTCGTGACGAGATTGGTGATGCCACGGACCTGCTCATCGTTGAGGCGGGCGCCGGGCTGGAGCTGGAGGAGGACGCTGGCGGTCGCGCGGGCCTGGTCCTCCTTGAAGATGGCCTCTTTCGGCATGGAGATGTGGACGCGGCTCGCCCGCACGCCATTGAGGGTGTTGATGGAGCGGGCGAGTTCGCCTTCGAGGCCGCGCCGGAAGTTGACCTGCTGGACGAAGTCGGTTGCGCCGAAGTTCGTCTGGTCGAAGATTTCGAGGCCGATCGAGCCTCCCTTGGGCAGGCCGGCCTGGGCGAGCCGGATTCGGACTTCGGCAACCTTGTTTGCGGGCACCGAGACGGTCGATCCGCCGCCGCCCAGTTCGTACTTGACGCCATCGGCTTCGAGCTGGTCCGCGATGGCGGCGCTGTCCTCCGGGGCGAGGCCGCTGTAGGCGACGACCATGTTGGGCCGGGAGGACGCCAGGAAGACGAAGTAGAGGACAAGGAGGGTTGCCGCACCGATGGCGCCGAGCATGATCTGCCGCGTGCGCGGGAGCTCGTTCCATCGTTCGATGAGTGGTGCGAGCGGGGTGCCCTGTCCCATGTCTTCCTCCGGGGATAGTCGCGGGCGGCACGCCCGCTGGAGAAGGACTCTAGCGATGGGCCGGGGGCCGGGCGCAGTAGGGACTCCCCGATCTCGGTGCGGAGGCTCCGCGTCTGCGGGGAGAATTCCCCTGATTTTTCGCTGAAGCGGGCGCAGCGCGCCGTGGGTGTGAAGAGAGCGAAGCGGGTGGCGAGCCCCGTGCGGTTCGCGTATCGTTTCGCACGCACAAATCAGCCTGTATGGAGAGACCTGTGGCAGATGCACTCCCGCCCCTGATTACCGACGAGATGCGCGCGCAGATCGGCAAGGAATCGGACCCGATCACGCTCGAAGTCGACAAGACAGCCATCCGCATGTTCGCCCGGGCAGTGGGGCACACCGACCCGATCTACTACGACGAATCGGCGGCGAAGGCGGCAGGCTATCGCGGCCTGGTGGCGCCTCCGGGTTACCTGGGTACGCCGATCTACAACCCGAACGCACCATCGCGCCGCGGCGGCGGGGGGATGTTCGGGGGCCCCGAGCCCAGCCGCCCGCTGCGCCGCATTCTGAACGGCGGCACCGAGATCGAGTACTTCGACGATATCTGCGCCGGCGACATCCTGACCTCGACGACCCACGTGGCGAACTACGAGGAGACCAAGGGGAGCCTCGGCGAGATGCTCATCACCACGAGCAAGACGGTGTACAAGAACCAGGACGGCAAGGTCGTGGCGATCTCGACCGGCACCGGCATCCGCTACTAGGAGGGATTCCAATGGCAGTGAAGTGGAGTGAGATCTCGGAGGGGATGGAGATCCCCACGCTCAAGAAGAACTGCAGCACGCAGCAGCTCGTGCTGTGGGCGGCCGGGTCTGGCGACTTCTACCAGATCCATTATGACAAGGACTTCGCCATTGGGACGGGCCTGTCGAACATCATCGTCCACGGGGCGCTGAAGAACGCGTTCCTGGGGCAGCTGGTACACGACTGGATCGGGAACAACGGCCGGATCAAGAAGTACGGCTGCAGCTACCGCGGCATGGACTACCCGAACCAGGACATCCTCTGCAAGGGAGTGGTGACGCGGAAGTACGAGGAAGGCGGGGAGAAGCTCGTGGACCTCGAGATCTGGACGGAGAATCCCGAGGGGAAGAAAACCACCCCTGGCCACGCGACCGTCCGCATCGATAGCTAGGAACCGGAGCATTCATGGGTAACCTGCTGGAAGGAAAAGTCATCGCCATGACGGGCGCCGGCCGCGGTATCGGCCGGGAGTGCGCGCTGCTGGCGGCATCGGAGGGGGCCCGGGTTGTGGTGAACGACCCGGGCGTGAACCCGGATGGTTCGGGACACGACAACGGCCCGGCGGCCCAGGTCGTCGAGGAGATCAAGAAGGCCGGGGGCGAGGCAGTTGCGAACTTCGCCGATGTCTCGACCATGGAAGGCGGCGAGAGTGTCATCAAGACAGCGCTCGATACGTGGGGGCGGCTTGACGGGCTCATCAACCTGGCGGCGATCCTCCGTGACCGGATGATTTTCAACCTGACCGAGGAAGAGTGGGACGACGTCATCCGGGTAGACCTGAAGGGCCACTTCACGACGATCAAGCCGGCCTCGGTGCTGATGCGGCAGCAGCGGTACGGGCGCATCGTGAACTTCAGCTCGGTCTCGGGCTTGCAGGGCAACTCGGGCCAGGCGAACTATGGCGCGGCGAAGGCTGGCGTGGCGGGCCTGACACGGGTGGCGGCACGGGACCTGGGCCGCTACGGCGTGACGGTGAACTGCATTGCGCCCGGCGCCTCGACGCGGTTGACGGCGACCGTTCCGCAGGCTTCGCGCGAACTCCGGGCGGCGCGGGGCATCGCGGGGGCGGGCGGCGCCGCGCCGGCACCGGCAACGAACCAGGCCGCGCAGGAAGCAGCAGCGATGCGCGGTCCGGACATGGTTGCGCCGATGACGGTGTATCTGCTCCTGGACGAGGCGTGGAACATCAACGGGCGCATCTTCCAGGTGGCCGGTGGGCATGTCGGGTTGCTGCAGGACATGTACCCGCCGTTCAAGAACATCTACAAGCACGGGAAGTGGACGCTCGATGAGCTCCGGATGCTCGTGCCGCAGCAGCTGATGGCGGGGGTAGTGAACCCCGCGCCGCCGGCGGAGGACCTGCAGATCCCCGGGCGGGGGTAATGCGGCGGGCTGGCAACGAACGTAGAGGGGCGCCCCGGTGGGCGCCCCTTTTTGTTGTGGGTGTCCGAATGAGCCCGGGTGAGAGCGATGGCCGCGCCGCGCGTTGGCGGCTCCGGGGGACAGGCGTCGCACCCTCCCTGACGGTCGGGCCTCGCGCGCCAAAGGTGGCGCGATTCGGCGGAGGGCATTGGGGGTCGCTGCCAACCGCTCCGGTGACGGGGACGCCCACCCGGGGCGGAGCCGGCGCGGGAGGGTGTTTAGCTGATGCGGCGCAGGATGGCGAGGGCGCCCTTTTGCCAGGCGACGCGGTGGGTAACACCGGTGTCGTAGCGGCCCTTGTTTTCGAGGTACCAGTCCCAGGCGCGGATCAGCGCTTCGGCGTTGGAGTACTTCGGTTGCCAGCCGAGCAGGCGCTTCGCCTTATCGACCTCGACGTAGGAGTCGCGCCACATGGTGCCGTAATGCCAGGCGGCGAGCGGCGAGAGCCGCAGCAGCTCGAGCACACGGAGGGCCCATTCGCCGGGACGGGCGGGCAGGTGCCAGAGGCGCGACCCGGACCCGGCACGGTCGAAGAGGGCCTGCATGTCCTCGTTGAGCGTCTCGTAGCGGTCGGCGCCGACGTTCATCGTCTCGTTGACGACATCGGGTTTGGTAGCAGCGCGGTAGATGGCGTCCACCAGGTCGGTGACTTCGAGGAGCTGGTAGTGGTTCTTGCCGTTGCCGAGGAGGGGGATCTTGCGACCTTCGGCGATCCATTCGAAGAGGATTTCGAAGACGCCGAGGCGGCCGGTCCCCAGGAACGTCTTGGGGCGGATGATGTTCACCTGGAGGCCGCGCTGCTGGTACTGGTGGCAGATGTCTTCGCCGACGACCTTGGAGGAGCCGTAGTGGCCGAGGGGGATGAGGGGGGAATCCTCATCGATGGGGTGGACCTTCGGGACGCCGTAGACGGCCGTGCTGGAGATGAAGACGACGCGCTTGATGCCGGCCTTGAGCGCCTCGTGGAGGACGTAGCGCGTGCCGCGCACATTCACCGCATAGATCTTCTTCTTCGAGACCTGGATCGGGAGTGCAGCGGCAGTGTGGACGACGATCTCGCACCCTTCGAGGGCGGCGCGGATGGCTTCCCTGTCCTGAACGTCACCCTGGATGACGGTGACGCGATCAGCGATGTCCGCGTCGTCGGGGGGAAGCGGGGCGATGTCGAAGAGGACGGGGTGGATGCCCTCTTCGAGCAAACGGCGGGCGATGTGGGAGCCGAGGAAGCCGGTGCCGCCGGTGATGAGCCAGCGGGGAGCATCGTGTTGAAGCATGGGAAGGTGCCTGGATGGGAGTTGTTACCACACAGGGTCGCCCGGCCCGGCGCAGGGCTCAAGCCCGTGCGTGCCGCTCCAGGTTACTGCCCGGCGCGCGGGCCGATGACCACCACGTCGGCGATGACCGCGTCGCGCTCGCGGTTGAAGCCGCCACGGACCGTGATCTGGTGGCCGATGGCACGCTCCCCGGTACGGATGTCCTCGATGGTCAACCCGCTCTGCCCGAGGAGGATGCGGGTCTGCGGCCGAACGAGGACGGTGACCGGCCCCCGGTCAGTTTCCACGGTGGCGCGGTCGCCCTCGCGCGCGGTGAAGACGCCTTCGATGCGGACGAGTTCGGGGCGCATGCCGCCCATCCCGTGGCCGTCGCCCGGGAGGGGAGCACCACCGGGCGCATGCATCGCTTCGAAGCGGAACACGCCGCGGGGAAGGGAGTCATCGCGGGCGATGCGGACGCGGCTGCCAAGCGCGTTGCCCGATTCGGCGACGAAGCGTTCGGCCGAGGCACGGTCGACATTGACAATGAGCTGGTGGCCGCGGCCAGCATCGACGAGGATCCGGGCGCCACGGCCGTCGGGCGAGAGGGCAAGGACAGTGATTGTCCCTTCGAGTCCGTCGTCGAGGGTACGCAGCTCTTTGAGTGGGGTGGGCGTCGGGAGTGTGCCAGGCTCCGGGGCAGCGGCGAGGGCGAGGGTATTCGCCTCGATGCGGATGTCCTTCTTCCGCGCATCGCGGACCACGCCACTGACGAGCACGGCGTCGCCAGGCCGCAGGTCAGAACGATCGCGGACGGTCTCGTTGTCGACGATCGATGTTGTGTCGGAAAGCCCGACCCGGAGGATGCCGAACTCGGAGGACTGGACAGTCACGAAATCGCCGCCGGTTTCGGCGACGACGCCCTGGACCTGGACGTAGTCATCGACGCTGAGAGCGGAGGCAGTCTCGACACCGGCGAAGGGCCGGGCGAGGAGGATGGCGGCGAGCGCCACCAGCCCGACAGCGGCAACCGAGGCGGAGAGCCGCAGCGCCCCGACCGAGCCGACGATGCCGCCGAGGAAGCCGCCGAAGAACCCGGCGCGCGTCTTCGTTGGGGAAGGGGTGGGTGGCGGCGCCGGGTGATGCTGTGCCGCGAGGTGGCGCTGGAAGCGGGCGCGCGCGACGGGCATCGCAGCATCGGCCTCGGCGCGGACGGCCGCGGCTCCGCGGCGAAGGGTGGAGACGCTCGCAAGAAGCTCTTCGAGTTGGGCGCGATCCTCGGGTGTGGCATCCTCCGGGATGGCACCGTTGGCGAGCGTCTCGTCGAGCAGGTCATCGAAGCGGTCGGGTGTCATCTCATCCCATCCGTCGGGTAGCCAGCCCCTGCCAGGGCGCGGTGCATGGCCGCAAGGGCGCGGCGCTGAAGGTTCTTCACGGCGTCCTCCGAGCGCTGCATGAGGACCGCCGTCTCGGCGACGGACCGGTCGAGCAGGAAGCGCAGGCGGATGACTTCCTGCTGGTCTTCGGTGAGCGCAGCCATGGCGGCGAGCAGGTCGCTGCGGAGGTCGATCGCATCGGCGCGGTCGGGCTCGGAAGGCTCCAGGGTCTCATCGAGCTCGGCTTCGAAGCCGCGGCGGCCGAGCTTCTTGATGTGGTCGCGAACCAGGTTGCGGGCGATGCCGATGAGCCATGCTTCGATGGGCACGCCACGATAGTCGAAGCGGTCGGCCCGGGCGTAGGCAACCTCGAAGACCTGTGAGGCGATGTCCTCGGCTTCGGGGAGGGCCCGTAGCCGGAAGCGGACGTAGGCGAACACCGCGCGGTAGTGCAGCTCGAAGATGCGTTCCCAGGCGGATTGGTCGCGGGCGACAGCGCGAGCGGCGAGCGCTTCCGCTTCGGCATCGGCGGGGCCAGGCACCTGCGGGGCATCGGACAGCACCTCGGTATCGCGCACAGCGAGATTCACTCTAGAGATGGAACGGGCAGTGCAAAAGGTGACGGTTCTTTACCTTCGCGGCTGCCCTACCAG
This sequence comes from uncultured Anaerolineaceae bacterium, assembly GCA_964448165.1. Classification (GTDB taxonomy): domain Bacteria; phylum Chloroflexota; class Dehalococcoidia; order Tepidiformales; family Tepidiformaceae; genus Amarobacter. Next base: position 10,425 of record CAYUVT010000071.1, read on the forward strand.
CACCGGTCAATCGCCGGGGCGCCAGAGGTGGCGCTGCAACCAGACGACATCGTGCCAGGCGCCGAGCTTGAAGCCCATGTGGGCGTAATGGCCGGCCTGAACGAAGCCGAGAGACCGGTGGAGGGCGAGGCTCGCCTCCTGGCAGGCGGTGACACCGGCCATGACGACATGGAGACCCAGCGTCCGCGCTTCATCGAGGGCGGCGCCCAGCAATGCGCGCCCAATACCCCGGCCCCGGAAGCCATCGGCGATGTAGATGGACTCATCGACGGTGCGGGCGTAGGCGGCCTTCGGGCTCCAGGGCGAGAGGCAAACCCAACCGGCGACCTCGCCGCCAGACTCGGCCACCAGCACCGGGAGACCGCGGCCTGCCCGCTCGTGGTACCACTGCTCGCGCCATGCGAGCGGCGTGTGCTCGAGGTCGAAGGTGGCCGCGGACGTACCGACGTAGAAGTTGTAGATGGCGTTGATGGCCGAGAGGTCGGCATGCGTCGCGGGGCGGATGGTTGCGGGGAGTCCCATAGCGGCGTCAGTCTCACGCCAGCACGTTTCGGTGGCGTTTCGTGGCGAGGGCCGGCCGTTCAGCCGCCATTGCGGGATTCGATGTAGGCCATGGTTGAGCGGTACTGGTCTTCGCTGATGTGGCCGGCCGACATGAGGTAGTTGGCTATCTGCCCGAGGGTGAGGATGGCCACGAGGTTGATGCCGGCCGCCTTGAGCGCCTGGCGGCCGCCTTCCTGCCGGTCAATCAGGGTGACCGCGTCGCGGACCACGAGGCCGGCGGCGCTCAGGGTGGCGGCCGTCTGCAGGATGCTCCCGCCACCGGTGATGAGGTCATCGATGATGAGGCAGCTCTGGCCCCGGACATAAATGCCCTCGATGACGTCGGCCTTATCGGTTGCCGGGGGATGGATGTAGATCATCGGCGTGTTGACGCTGAGGGAGAAGGCCGTGGCGACGTGGAGGCCGCCGAAGGGGACGCCTGCGACGAGCGTGAAGGGGTGCACATGCGGGTTGCGCATGGACATGAGCGCTTCGAGCTCTTCTTTGATGATGCGGGCGCAGCGCGCAAGTGCCTTCGGGTTGCTGATGAGGCGGCGAAGGTTGATGTAAATCGGCGAGTGAACGGCGGTGCGGCCGAGGGTGAAATCACCGAATTCGATTGCGTTGAGTTTCCAGAGCTCTTCCGCGAGCCAGAGATTACCAACCGGCTTTGCTGTCTTGCTCAAATGATTCTCCGGGGCTGTCCATCTCGGCTGCGGGGCGCGGCGGACTGCGCGTACCGTCCTTTTTCTTGTTTACCCCGTTATGTGTCAAGTGCGACGGGGGCTGGCGGGGAGGTTGACGGGGTTGATGGGCGAGTAGCCCTGGAGCACGGCGATGATGTTGGCAGCGGCCATCTCGGCCATGCGTGAGCGCGTGGCCAGGCTGGCGCTGGCGATATGAGGTGTGATGACCACGTTTGGAAACGAGAAGAGCGGGTTATCGAGCGGCAGGGGCTCGGGTGTGGTGACATCGAGGGCCGCGCCGGCGATGGTGCCGGAGCGAAGCGCCTGGATAAGTGCATCCTGATCGACCACGCCGCCGCGGGCGGTGTTCACGAGGATGGCCGACCGCTTCATTGCGGCGAACTGGGCGGGGCCCATCAGGTGCCGGGTCTCGGGCGTGAGTGGCGTGTGGAGGGTCACAAAGTCGGCTTCAGCGAGCAGCTCGGGAAGGTGGCAGTAGCGCAGCCCGAGGTCGGCTTCGAGGGCCGGTTTGCGGGTGCGCGAATGGTAGAGGACGCGCATTTTGAAGCCGGTGGCACGGCGGGCGACGGCCTCGCCGATCTCCCCGAGGCCAACGATTCCGAGGGTGGCGCCAAAGACATCGACGCCGAGGAACCCGGTGGGAGACCAGGTCTTCCAGCCGCCCGCGCGGGTATCGCGGTCGCTGGCGACCACGTTGCGGGCGGCGGCCATGAGGAGCGCCCAGGCCATGTCGGCAGTGGTTTCGGCGAGCACGCCGGGGGTGTTCGTCACCCAAATGCCGAGCGCGGCGGCGGAGGCCGGGTCGACGTTGTCGGATCCGACGGCCAGGTTGGCCACGACCTTCAGGCGCGGGGCGGCGGTGAGCATCTCCGGGGTGATGAAGTCGACGACGGTGGTGAGGGCGGCATCGGCCGCAGCAAGCCGGTCAGCGAGCGCCCCGGGCGGGGGTGGGAGCTCGCCGGGCCAGGTCTCGACGGTGTGGCCGGCGGCCTCCAGGTGTTCGACGGCCCGGCCGGGTACGGCGCGCGTGATAAAGACGTGTCCCATGGAGAAAGTCTGGAGTTCCCCACT
>CAYUVT010000072.1:0-11865 GCA_964448165.1 uncultured Anaerolineaceae bacterium
GCCGTCCTGGACCGGAACGGCCTGCGGCCCTCGCGCTACTACGTCACGAAGGACGACATGGTCATCATGGCGTCGGAAGTCGGCGTACTACCGGTGGAACCCGAGCGCGTGCTGCACAAGGGTCGCCTCCAGCCAGGCAAGATGTTCCTGGTGAGCCTTGAAGAGGGTCGCATCATCGACGACACCGAGTTGAAGATGAAGCTTGCGACGGAACATCCCTATGCGGAGTGGCTCAAGGCGAACCTGCTCCACATCGACGAGATCCCGGAGGTCGAGGCGCCGCCGGCCCCTTCCCCGGACGATCTCCTGCGCCTGCAAATGGCGTTTGGCTACACGATCGAGGACTACAAGTATGTCCTGGGGCCCATGGCTCAGAACGGCGAGGAAGCCATCGGCTCGATGGGAACCGATACGCCCATCGCCGTACTCTCAAATCGTCCGCAGCCGCTCTACAACTACTTCCAGCAGTTGTTCGCACAGGTGACGAATCCACCACTCGACGCCATCCGCGAAGAGCTGGTGACTTCGGTGAAGACGGTTATCGGTCCCGAGGGCAACCTCCTGCATCCGACGCCGGAGAGTTCACACCTGGTCAGCCTCGACAATCCGTTCATCGACAACGAGCAGCTGGCCAAGTTCAAATCGCTCAAGGAACACGCCCTTGGCGCCACCGTGCTTCCGATGCTGTTCCCGGCGAAAGCCGGTCCGGCTGGTCTCGCCCCGGCCCTCGACCACATCTACCAGCAGGCGGATGAGGCCATCGCCAACGGAGCGAAGATCCTCATCCTTTCTGACCGCGGCGTGGACGAGGACCATGCGCCAATCCCCACGCTGCTCGCCGTCGCGGGGCTCCACAACCATCTCGTGCGGGAGAAGAAGCGCACGCGTGTCGGCCTCGTGGTCGAAACGGGCGATGCCCGCGAGGTCCACCACTTCGCACTCCTGATCGGCTATGGGGCAGGCGCGATCAATCCCTACCTTGCCCTCGACTCGCTCGAGCAGGTTCAAAAGGACGGGTATATCGACGCGGCCATCCCGCTTGAAGAGCTGCACCACCACTACCTCAAGGCCATCAAGAAGGGCGTGGTGAAGGTGATGTCCAAGATGGGCATCTCCACCATCCACAGCTACCGCGGCGCCCAGATCTTCGAGGCCATCGGACTGTCCGAGGAGTTCATCGACCGCTACTTCACGAAGACGGTCTCGCGGATTGGCGGCATCGGCATCGACGAAGTCGCTGTCGAAGCCCTCTCGCACCATCAGCGTGCATTCCCCGCCCGGGATGGAGGTCTCCGCGAGCTCCAGTGGGGCGGGCAATACCAGTGGCGCCGGGATGGCGAATACCACCTCTTCAATCCCGACACGGTGTTCAAACTCCAGCACGCGACGCGCACCGGCCAGTACCGGGTGTTTCGGGAGTACAGCCGGCTTGTCGATGAGCAGAGCGAGCGCATGGCGACGTTGCGCGGACTGTTCGAGTTCAAGCCGGATCGACCGCCAGTGCCAATCGAGGAAGTGGAACCGGTCGAAAGCCTGTTCAAGCGGTTCGCCACCGGGGCCATGTCGTACGGGTCCATCAGCGCCGAGGCACACGAGACGCTCGCGATTGCCATGAACCGCATCGGCGGGCGCAGCAACACGGGCGAAGGCGGCGAAGACCGCAGGCGCTTTGTGCCTGACGCCAATGGAGACCTGCGCCGCAGCTCCATCAAGCAGGTTGCCTCGGGCCGTTTCGGCGTGACCAGCGAGTACCTGGTGAACGCCGATGAGCTGCAGATCAAGATGGCCCAGGGTGCAAAGCCCGGCGAGGGCGGCCAGCTTCCGGGGGCGAAAGTCTACCCGTGGATTGCCGAGGTCCGGCACGCCACTCCGGGCGTTGGTCTCATCAGCCCGCCACCACACCACGACATCTACTCGATTGAGGACCTGGCACAGCTCATCCACGACCTGAAGAACTCCAACCCGCGCGCCCGCATCAGCGTGAAGCTGGTCGCCGAGGTCGGCGTCGGCACGGTCGCGGCCGGGGTTGCAAAGGCGAAGTCGGATGTTGTCCTCATTAGCGGGCACGACGGCGGGACGGGTGCCAGCCCGCTCACGTCATTGAAGCATGCAGGTATCCCCTGGGAGCTTGGCCTGGCCGAGACTCAGCAAACCCTCGTGCTGAACAAGCTTCGGGACCGCATCATCGTCCAGGTCGATGGTCAGATGAAGACCGGCCGGGATGTCGTCATTGCGGCCCTCCTTGGAGCGGAAGAGTTTGGCTTCGCGACCGCTCCCCTGGTGGTGATGGGCTGCATCATGATGCGTGTCTGCCACCTCGACACGTGCCCGGTTGGCATTGCGACGCAGAATCCAGAGCTGCGTGCGAAGTTCGCGGGCCGCCCCGAGCACGTCGTCAACTTCTTCCGCTTCATCGCCGAGGAAGTCCGCGAGTATATGGCTCAACTCGGCTTCCGCACGCTCGACGAGATGATCGGCCGAAGCGACCTGCTGGATGTCCGGCGCGCGGTCAATCACTGGAAAGCCCAGGGCCTGGATCTCTCGGCGATTCTCTACCGGCCAGAAGTCGGCCCGGAGGTTGCGACGCGCCGTGTCACCGAACAGGACCACGGACTCGCGCGCGCCCTCGACAACGAACTCCTGCGACTCTGCCAGCCGGCGATCGAACGGGGCGAGAAAGTCACGCTCGACCTGCCTATCCGCAATACCAACCGGACTGTCGGAACCATGCTCGGCAGCGAACTCACGCGGAGATATGGCATGTCCGGGCTGCCCGACGACACCATCGACATCCGGTTCCACGGGTCCGCAGGCCAGAGCTTCGGCGCGTTCCTGCCTTCGGGAATTACACTTCGGCTGGAAGGCGATACCAACGACTACGTCGGGAAGGGCCTCTCGGGAGGGAAGCTCATCGTTTACCCGCCTGAAGTCGAGGGGTTCGTGCCCGAAGAGAACATCGTCATCGGCAACGTGGCTCTCTACGGAGCGACCAGCGGAGCCGCCTTCTTCCGTGGGGTGGCCGGCGAACGATTCATGGTCCGCAACAGCGGTGCCGTGGGCGTCGTCGAAGGGACGGGCGATCACGGTTGTGAGTACATGACCGGCGGGCGGGCCGTCATCATCGGCAAGACAGGGCGGAACTTCGGCGCGGGCATGAGCGGCGGCATCGCGTACGTCCTCGATGAAGAGGGCGACTTTGCCACCCGCTGCAACCTGGAGATGGTCGGCCTGGAAGCGCTTGAGGAACCGGAAGACCTCGACCTGGTCAAGGGCCTCCTGGAACGGCACGTGGAATACACCGCGAGCGCCGTTGCCCGGCGAATCCTTGAAGACTGGCCCGCCATCGCAAAGCGATTTGTGAAGGTGATGCCCAAGGAATACCGGCGCGTTTTGGAGCAACGGCGGCGTGAGAGCGAGCAGACGGCGGCGCGGATTGCCTCCGCAGCGGAGGTGGTCCGTGGCTAAGCCGACCGGTTTCCTGGAATTCACGCGCGAGACCCCTTCGCGCCGCCCTGTCGCGGAGCGGGTGCACGACTGGCTCGAGGTATACGAGGACTTCCCTGTCGAACACCTCAAGCGCCAGGCCGCCCGTTGCATGGATTGCGGTATCCCGTTCTGCCACCAGGGGTGCCCCCTGGGGAACATCATTCCCGATTGGAATGACCTGGTGTACCGGGACAAGTGGCGCGACGCCATCGACCGCCTGCACGCGACGAACAACTTTCCAGAGTTCACCGGGCGGCTCTGCCCGGCGCCGTGCGAAGCCGCCTGCGTGCTGGGGATCAATAACGACCCGGTCACGATCAAGCAGGTCGAACTCACGATTATCGAGCGGGCCTGGAGCGAAGGGTGGATCGTGCCTGAGCCAGCGCACACCCCCACCGGGAAAACCGTCGCCGTCATCGGCTCGGGCCCGGCGGGTCTCGCGTGCGCCCAGCAGCTCGCCCGAGCGGGGCACGCGGTCACGGTCTTCGAGCGCGACGACCGTATCGGGGGGCTTCTCCGCTACGGCATACCCGACTTCAAGATGGAGAAGCGGTTCATCGACAGGCGCCTGGTCCAGATGGAAGCCGAGGGTGTTGTGTTCCGGCCATCCACCAACATCGGGGTCGATATTGATGCTCGAGAGCTGGTGACCCAGTTCGATGCGATTTGCCTGGCGGGCGGGGCTACCCTGGCACGGGACCTTGACGTACCTGGACGGGACCTGGCCGGAGTCCACCTCGCGATGGAATACCTGCCGATGCAAAACCGCCGGAATGCCGGGGACGAGATCCCGGAGGACCGGTTCATTTCGGCGAAGGGCAAGCGCGTCATCATCCTGGGCGGCGGGGACACAGGGGCCGACTGCCTGGGAACCGCGCTCCGCCAGGGCGCCACCGAGGTGCTGCAATACGAATTGCTGCCGAAGCCACCATCTTCGCGCCCACCGGAGAACCCCTGGCCGACCTGGCCAAACATCTACCGCGTTTCTTCCGCTCACGAAGAGGGCGGCGTGCGCGACTACTCCATTCTGACCAAGCGGCTCTCGGGACGCGACGGCAGGCTGACGACGCTGCACGGCGTCCGGGTAGAGTTCGTGAACGAGGACGGCCGCCAGGTGATGAAGGAAATCCCCGGAACCGAATTCGAGGAGCCGGTCGACCTGCTCCTGCTCGCCATGGGCTTCCTGGGGCCGCAGCGGACCGGAATGATTGAACAGCTCGGCCTCGAACTGACCGAGCGCGGAAACGTGAAGGCGGACGAAAACAAGATGACCTCGATGCCCGGCGTCTTCACCGCAGGCGACATGACCCGCGGACAGTCGCTGATCGTCTGGGCCATCGCGGAGGGCCGTGCCGCCGCGCGGGGGATCGATGAATACTTGATGGGCGAGACGCTGCTGCCCGGGAACTAGCTATCCCGGGGAGCAGCGGTCTTCACGGCCGGGCCGAGCGGGTGCTCGTGCGGAATAACCCGTGCTGGCACGCCCACCGCGGTCGAATTCGCCGGCACATCGCACATCACCACCGCGTTAGCTCCAATGCGCGAGTTATCTCCGATGGTGACCGGTCCGAGGATCTTGGCGCCGGTCCCGACAAAGACGTAATTCCCGATGGTTGGGCCCACGAGCGTGGGGCCTGGGCCGCCGGTGTCCAGGCCGATAGTGACATAAGGGGCAATGTTGCAGAACTTCCCGATGCTGACGTGACCGTCGATGGTCACCTGCCCATGGTTCAGGAGCAGACCGGGCCCGATGCTCACAGAATCGCCGATCGAAACCGACGCGAGGAGCATGGTCAGCCTCCGGCACAGGTTCGGGACCAGCGGGATATGGCGGGCATGCGCCCAGGCCTGGAACCGGTAGAGCAAGACCACCTGCAGTTCGGCGGAAAGGATGACTGCGGCAGCGCGCTCCGCCCGTTCGCCAAATCGCGCGCGAACCACGGGCACGCTGTGCCAGCGAGTGCCAACCTCGATATCCTGGGCAACGTTTTCGAACACAGGCTGACGCTAGGGGAGCGCCTTGAAACAGGCAATCTCAGGCGTCGCGGTGGATGAGATAGTCGCCGATCGCTCGGAGCTCGGCCTTCTGATCGGGAGCCAGGTGGAGCGTTTCCAGGATGGCCGAGGCGGCGTCGGCCTGGCGGGCGGCAGCGTCGCGTGTGAACTCGGCCGACCGGGCCGCATTGAGTGTCGCGACAACTGCGGCGATATCCTCTTCGGTCAGCTCCGGCTTGGCGTAAACCTGGCGGATGAGTGGCCCGCCGGGGCCTTGCAGCGCGTGGATCACGGGCAACGTCTTTTTCTTCCGGGCGATGTCGTTGGTGTTCGATTTGCCGGTCAGGTCAGGGTTCCCCCACGTGCCGAGGTAGTCGTCATGAATCTGGAAGGCCAGTCCCACCGCCTCACCCCAGGCTCCGAGGGCGCGGGCGGTCTCTGGCGGAGCACCGGCCAGGGTCGCGCCGATGGAAAGCGGAGCTCCGAGGAGCGCTCCGGTCTTGCCGGCGACCATACCGAGGTACTCCTCGGCGGTCACGTCGTCTCGCGATTCGAACGAAAGGTCCGCCCACTGGCCGCCAATCATGCGCTCCACGGCGCCCGTCAGGATCGCCAGCGCGGCGAGCCGTCGTTCCGGCTCTCCCGGACCATCAAGGAGGGCGCGTGTGGAGCGGGCATACAGGTAGTCACCCGCATTGATGGCCTGGGCCTCTCCCAGCAGCGCCCAGAGCGTCGGCCTGCCGTGACGCTCTTTGTCGTGGTCCTGCACCTCGTCATGGATGAGCGAGAAGTTGTGGACGAGTTCGACGGCGACGGCTCCGGGAAGGGCCGCGGCGGCGTCACCGAACAGGCCGCCAGCGTAGATGCAGAGGGCGGGGCGGATGCGTTTCCCGCCGGCACTAGTGGGCCGTCCGGCCTGGTCCTCCCACCCCATGACATAGCGGGCGGCAGCATCAATCTGCGACTGGCCTGGCCCGATCGCCTCCCGGAGTCCTCGTTCAACAGCAGGAAGGACTGCCGCCAGAGCGGCCGGAAATCCTGCCACGTCAGGGGGCAACCGCTTCGGCGGCTCGGCCCGGCTTGCTTGCCGCCATGCCCGCGGCGAGGACATCGCGCACCCGGGCGGCGATTCCTGCGCCATCGACCTGGTGCAACTGGCGGAAGGTGGCCTGTGGCCCATGATCCACGATGGAGTCAGGCATCGTGAGATTTGCAAGGCATCGGTCTGCGATCCCTGCATCCGCCAACGCCTCGAGCACGGCGTCGCCAAACCCGCCCGCACGGACGTTCTCTTCGACCGTGATCACCCCGGCGGTCGCGAGGGCGTACCGGACGACCAGTTCCGTGTCCAGCGGCTTTGCATAACGCGCATTGATGACGGCCGCGTCGATGCCCGCCTCCTCGAGGATGTTCGCGGCACGCAGGCATTCGCCTACGGAGACCCCGAACCCCAACAGCGCCACGTCGGTTCCTTCGCGCAGGACTTCGCCCCGCCCAATGGGGAGCTGCTTCATCGGGAGGTCGGTAGGCGCCCCGGGCCCCGAGCCCCGGGGGAACCGGACCGCGAACGGGCCATCGTGGTGGATGCCCGTGTAGAGGAGGTCGCGCAACTCAGCCTCGTCCTTGGGTGCGCTGACGACCATGTTCGGCAGACAGCGCAGGTAGCTGATGTCGATGAAACCCTGGTGGGTCTTGCCGTCGTCCCCCACGAAGCCGGCCCTGTCGAGCGCGAACACTACCGGCAGGTTCTGCACGACCACGTCATGCACGACGGAGTCGAACCCGCGCTGCAGGAAGGTGGAGTAGATGGCCGCGATCGGTCGGATTCCCTGCGTCGCCAGGCCTGCCGCGAAGGTCACCGCATGCTGCTCGGCGATGCCCACATCGAACACGCGCTCAGGGTGTTTGGCGTGCACGGGGGCCAGGCCTGTGCCTTCGAGCATCGCTGCCGTTATCGCGACGACCCGGGGGTCGGATTCGATGAGTTCCTGTACAGCCTGACCAAACACCTGGCTGTAGGTCGGGCGCGCCGGAGGGGAACCAGGCGCAGCGGGTTTCTTGAGCCAGTAGGTACCGCTGTGACTCTTGATCGGGTCGGCTTCCGCCTCAGGCACCCCATGGCCCTTTTCGGTGAGGATGTGGAGCAGGACGGGCTTGCCTTCGACCTTCTTGATCGATGCGAGCGTCAACTCCAGTTCCTGGATGTTGTGACCATCGATGGGGCCGTAGTACTCAAACCCGAACTGTTCCCAAAAACTCGCGGGCACGAGGAGGTCGCGGAAGCTGGCCTTCACCCGCTTGGCCCCGCGCCAGACCTGCCGGCCGAGAGGGAGATGCTCGACCAGCTCGCCGATTTCGCGCTTGGCGTTGCGATACAGGGGATCGACCCGGAGCTTGTTAATGTTTCGCGAAAGCGCACCAACGTTGGGCGATATCGACATCGCGTTATCGTTCAGGATGACCAGGAGCCGGTGGCTCCCCATGTGGCCCGCATGGTTCATCGCCTCGAGGGCCATCCCGGCGGTCATGGCGCCATCGCCGATGACCGCAATGGCATAAAAGTCCTCACCGAGAAGGTCGCGGGCAGCGGCCATCCCGACGGCGGCGGAAATGGACGTTCCCGCATGGCCGGCGCCGAACGCGTCGTGTTCGCTTTCCTGCCGGTCGGCGAACCCGGAAAGGCCGCCGAACTGGCGAATCGTGTTCATCCGCTCCTTCCGGCCCGTGAGGATCTTGTGGACGTAAACCTGGTGGCTCACATCCCAGATGATCTTGTCCTTCGGCGAATCAAACAGCCGGTGCAACGCGATCGAGAGCTCAACCACGCCCAGGTTCGAGGCGAGATGGCCCCCGCCGCCGATGCAGTCGACCGTCTCGACGAGGAACTGGCGTATCTCGCCGGCGAGCTGGTCGAGCTGGTCATAGGTCAGGCTGCGGAGGTCGCGAGGACCCTCGACGCGATCGAGAATCTGGGTCAAGCCGGGTTCCCTCCTGACAGCCACAAGTAAGCCACGGTGGTACCTGCGCTGCCGTACGGTGGCTTACCTCGACGAAGCGCACCACGATGGAACGTACGAGCGCCTCCGGCGTGGGTCAAGGCTGGCGCGGTTCGAAAGTCAATGTGGCGTCAGGGAGCGCCCGCGCATTCGCGGTGCGGGGTGGTGCACTCGCGGGCAAAGCAATCGTGAACGCGGTCCCGCGGCCGGGTTCGGATTCGGCGCGCACGGTGCCGCCGAGAGCCTCCACAAGCTCCTTCACGATGGCGAGGCCCAGGCCGGTGCCGCCCTCGCGCCGGCTCCGGCCCTTGTCGGTCCGGTAGAAACGGTCGAAGACCCGTTCGAGGTCTGCCGGGGCGATGCCCACACCGTTGTCGCTCACACGGACGATCCCTTCGCCCGGGGCCGATCGGACCGAGACGGTGACGGTACTGCCTTCCCCCGAATACTTGATGGCGTTATCCACCAGGTTCAGCACGCAGCGGTAAATGAGGTCGGGACTGGTTTCGACCTCCACCGGTTCGGCGATGTTCGGCACGAGCGACACATTGCGCCCCGAAGCCAGGGGACCGAGCTGCCTGAGAACGTCCAGTGCGAGGTCTCCGAGGTCCACCGGCTCCTTCTCGACGTTCGCGCCATCATCGTTGGTAAGCAGGAGGAGGTCTTCACTGAGCCGGGTAAGCCGCTCGGTCTGTGTCTTGATGGTTGCAAGCAACTCGCGGTATTCGGCCGGCGTGGCCTCCGGGTCCATCTCGGTGACTTCGATGTTGGTGCGGATCGCCGCGAGAGGCGTGCGCAGCTCGTGCGACGCATCCTGCACGAACTGCCGCTGTCGCTCGAAGGAGTGCTCCAGCCGCCCGATCATCGAGTCAAAAGTGTGGGCAAGGTCCCAGAGCTCGTCCTGTGGCCCCTCGTAGTTGATGCGCCTGCTGAGATTGGTGGCGCTGATTTCGGAGGCCGCCTGGGTGATGTCGCGCACAGGACGCAGCATCATCCCTGACAGGACATAACCCCCAACACCGGAGGCAAGCGCGAGGCCCACGACACTCAGTAGCGACCAGTACCGAAGCCGGTCGATATTCTCGGAGTAGATCTGATCCTCGGCTTCGCGGAGCGTGAAGTTTTCGCGGAGGACCGGCACGAAACCGGTGATGGCCTGGCCGGGGCCGGTGCGCACCGGCTGCCACTCAATGTCGTTGTACTGCACGCCCTCGTAGACCGTTCCCGGCTGGTCGAGGCGGACCGCGATGTTCAGGGCGAGCACGAACGCCACGCCGAACACGAGCAACAGGCTCGAATACCAGACGGTGAGCCGGAAACGAATGCTCCGGGTGAAGGCGGGGAATCGCACGCTAGAGGACGTAACCCTTTCCGCGGATGGTCTCGATCAATGGCTCGTCGAACCCTTCATTGAGCTTGCGGCGCAAGTTGTTCATGTGCACCTTCACCGTCTGGGTGAAGGGGTTGGCGTGCTCATCCCAGATGTGTTCGAGGAGCTCTTCCTGGGGCACTGCGCGTCCCTCATTTCGCGCCAGGTAGTACACCAGCGCGAACTCCTTTGGGGTGAGATGGATCTCTTTGCCATCGCGCTTTGCCCGATTGGTATTCGGGTCGAGTTCGAGACCGCGCGTGTTGATGATTGGCTCGCGAAGGCCGCCGTCGCGGCGGGCGATCGCCCGGATCCGCGCAGCGAGCTCGCTGAACGCGAAAGGCTTGACCAGGTAGTCATCGGCGCCGTAGTCGAGCCCCTCGATCCGCTCTTTAATCGAGCTCCGAGCAGTCAACATAATGATTCCACCGCCGTAGCGGTCCTCCCGCAGCCGGCGGCACACTTCGAGCCCGTCGATCCGTGGCAGGTTGAGGTCCAGGCAGATGACGTCATAGTTGTTGACGGTGGCCTTGTCGAGTGCCTCGGCCCCGTCCCGGGCAACATCAACGGCGTAGCCCTGCTTGATGAGGCCACGTTCGATGGCGCTGGCGATGGACTCTTCGTCCTCGACAACGAGAACGCGCATGGTGAGTCTCCGTAAGGAAATGGTACATCCACCGTATCTGGCTGTGGCCGAAGCCAAGGTAAAGAAGGGCCGGCACGAACCCTCCCGAAATCGCGCGGCCCGTGGCGCGCCAAAGCGGTATGATTTGCCGCGCGGAACGCTGTCTCCGAACCCCGGGACGGCTTCACCACCCTGAACGAGGATTTCTGATGGTTGTCGCTGATCGGCCCGCAAAAGAACTCTCGCTGGACGACATCGCCGGTCTCCTTGGAGCCGAGGCCGAACACCTGCTCCAGCACCGGTGCCAGACCATCCCCGCGGAATCGCTGCACCTGCCTGGGCCTGATTTCGTGACGCGAGTGTGGTCCGGATCGGATCGCTCGCCGCAAGTCCTGCGCAACCTGCAGTCCATCCTCGACCACGGGCGGCTCGGGGGAACCGGGTACGTTTCTATTCTCCCGGTCGACCAGGGCATCGAACACTCGGGCGGAGCGTCGTTCGCGAAGAACCCGGCATACTTCGATCCCGAGAACATCGTGCTCCTTGCGATGGAGGGTGGCTGCAACGCCGTCGCATCGACGTACGGCGTGCTTGGGTCGGTCGCCAGGAAGTACGCGCACCGGATCCCCTTCATCGTGAAAATCAACCACAACGAGCTCCTCACCTACCCGAACAAGTTCGATCAGATCATGTTTGGGACCGTGAAGGAGGCGTGGAATACCGGAGCGGCGGCTGTCGGCGCGACCATCTACTTCGGCTCGGAGGAGAGCTCGCGCCAGATTGTCCAGGTTGCAGAGGCGTTCGCCTATGCACACGAACTCGGCATGGCAACCGTCCTCTGGTGTTACCTGCGCAACCCGGGCTTCAAGGTGAACGGCATCAACCACGAGACGTCCGCCGACCTCACCGGTCAGGCCAACCACCTCGGCGTGACGATCCAGGCCGACATCGTGAAACAGAAGCTCCCGGAGCAGAATGGCGGCTTCAAGGCGCTCAACGCCAACGGAGTGAGCTACGGAAAGAGCGATGAGCGGATGTATTCGAAACTCACCACCGACCACCCGATTGATCTGACGCGCTACCAGGTGGCAAACGGCTACATGGGCCGCGTTGGGCTCATCAATTCAGGCGGGGCGAGCAGCGGCGAAAGTGACCTCACCGAGGCCGTGAAGACTGCGGTCATCAACAAACGCGCCGGGGGCATGGGCCTCATCAGCGGCCGAAAGGCGTTCCAGCGGCCGATGGCCGAGGGCATCCAGCTCCTCAATGCCATCCAGGATGTGTACCGCTGCAAGGACGTCACGATCGCCTGAGCGCTGGTGGCGTCCCGGAGTGGGCGAGTGGCCCGCCCCAGGGCCGGGGGGCAGGCCCACCCCCCGGGGGGGTTAAGGCGG
>CAYUVT010000072.1:11875-12740 GCA_964448165.1 uncultured Anaerolineaceae bacterium
CCAGGACGTGTATCGCTGCAAGGATGTGACGGTCGCCTGAGCCGTGTTTCCTGCGGGCCCAGAATAGAGAGAGCCCGGCCAATGGCCGGGCTCTCTTCCACTCCGACGGGGTCGATTCAGGCGGCTTCGCTCACGCGAGCGGATTCCCGGCGGTTACTGCGGCGCTCGAGCATGTAGCCAAAGCCGCGGACGTTGACGATGTAGCTCGGTTCCCCGGGATCGACCTCGACCTTGCGGCGGATGCGCCGGATGTAGACCTTTACGATTTCCTGTGCCTCGCGCTCGGAGTAGGTGTAATCCTGGACCGCCCGCAGGATCTCGACCGGGCTCACTACCTTGCCCGCGTTCCGCGCCAGGAATGCCAGGATCTTGAACTCCGTCGGAGTCAGGGGGATGGTCTCGTCGTTCCTGACCGCCTGGCAGCGGTCGAAATCAAGCACCAGGTCGCGGACAGTGATGGTGCTGGGCCCTTCCTCCGGCGTCTCCTGTTGGGGAGCGGCCTTGCGCCGTGACAGCGCGCTCAATTGCGCGGCGAGCATTTCCGGTCCATCCGTATCGCGGAGGCAAACATCGGCGCCCGCTTCCAGCGCATAGCTCAGGCCAGTGGTGTGCGGCCCCGGCGCCAGCACGAGGATCGCCGCCTTGCTCGCGCGCGATACCTGCCGGACGAGGGCCACGTCATCCTCGTGGCGCGGATCGACCGCCAGGACCACCAGGTCCGGGTCGAACTGCGAGATGAGGCGCTCTGTCTCCCGGTCGTGTGGGCGCTCGGTCGTGGTGAACCCGTGCCGGGCAAGCGCCGGCAACACTTCGGACGACCGGTAGTCGCGCGTGTGGGTAACAAACGCGACCTGGCTCCGGTAGC
>CAYUVT010000073.1:0-12663 GCA_964448165.1 uncultured Anaerolineaceae bacterium
TGGCAAAGCCAGCAGTGCAGGAAGGCGAGGTCGACCTGCCGTATTACGGCCGGAAGAAGCTGGTACCTACCGCGTAAGAGTCGGCCGGGAGGCTCAGACGTCCTGCGATTGGAAGAGCCGGACGGCCACGCCGAGCGGCGCCAACGACCATGCGGCGAGCGAGAGCAGGAGCAGCACCGCGCTCGTGGCGGTCCCCAGGCGGTCGACCATGTAGGCTCCGAGCGGCCCAAGGATCTGGAGATCGGGCTCGACGCTGAGGACGGCGAGGAGACGCGTCGCCTCGACCGGATTGCCAAGGGCAACGGCCAGCAGCGTGCGGCCGGAGGAGGAGATCCAGAGCGCCAGGCCAATCGCGCCAAGGTCGTAGACCAGCACGAGCACAAACCACGCCAGGACGGCCCCGGAGAGTGCCTTCACCCGGCTGTCGGCGATCACGGAGATGAGCATGCCGATGCTGAGGGTGGCGCTCGCCAACCCGGCGGAGAGCAGCACGAAAAGCAGATAGTGCTGCACGTCGGTGATGGGCTCGAAGAGGGCGACAAGCAGCCCCGCCGCGCCGAACCCCAGGGCGATGGCGCTCCAAACAGCAATCGTGAGGCCGAGGTATTTGCCGATGAGGAGCTCGGCTGCGGAGATTGGCTGGGAAAGCAGGGTCGCCAGCGTGCCACGCTCGCGCTCGCCCGCGATCGCCGCCGCGCCCAGGACCAAAGCGAGAAGCGGGACCAGGAGAATGCAGAGGTTGATCAGACCCGCTGTTGTCCGGTTGAAACCCTGGGAGCCGATGTCGCCACCCTGGAGCTGCGACAGGGCGAGCGCGACAACGGCAAAGGCCGTCGCGTAGCCGACCAGCCAGCGGCTGCGGACGGCATCGCGGAGTTCTTTCCACATGATGGCGCGAACAGCTCTCACCGGTTTCCTCCCGCCACGCCCTGGAGGTCGATGACCGCTTCATCGACCGAAGCCTCTTCGACCCGGAAGTCGAGGATCGTGATCCCGGCGCTGAAGAGCGCCTCAACAATCTGGGCCTTGTTTTCGGCGCGGCAGGTCACCACCAGCCAGTCACCAGCGCGGTCGACCGCACCCGCGACCGCAGTCGACTGGATGACCGGGACAGCCTCGGGGCTGTGCCCGTTGAGGCGGAGGTAGAGCTTGCTTCCAACGGTCGCGTTGGCCGTGAGTCCGCTGGCCGGGCCCTGGAAGACCGCCTTTCCCTGGTCGAGGACCAGGGCATCGTCCGCGACATAGGGCACATCTTCGAGCCAGTGCGTCGAGAGGATGATCGCTTTGCCGAGCTTCCGCTGTTCCTGCACGAGGCGGCGGAGTTCGAGCCGCGCGGAGACATCAAGGCCCGAGGCAGGCTCGTCGAGGACGAGCAGGGGCGGGTTCGCGAGCATGGCGAGGGCCAGCGCGAGCCGCTGGCGCATGCCTCCGGAAAGCGCGTCTGTCCGCTTTTCCGTGTGGTCGCCCAGGCCGACCCACTCGACCACCTCCCTGGCGCGGCCCTGGGAGACGCCCTTCAGGTCGGCGTAAAAGACGGCCGTCTCGCGAACAGAGAGGTCCCCGTGCAGGGCAGGCTGCTGCGGGACGTACCCGATGAGGCGGCGCGCCTCCTTACCCTTCCGGGAGATGTCGATGCCATCAATCAGTACCTGCCCTTCGAACTTCAGCAGGCCGACGATGCACTTCAGCAGCGTGGTCTTGCCAGCGCCGTTGGCCCCGATGACGGCCAGGACGGAGCCGCTACCCAGTTCGAGCGACACGCCATCGAGCGCGGTATTCGCGCCATAGCGCTTGCGCGCCTCGCGTACGGTCAACATGGTTGCCACCCCCGTCGCCGTCCCCTCGCGGCTGTCGCGAACACGGCGACCGGCACCGCGACAAGTGCCACAAGTGCCACGTATATCTTGAGCGGACCACTGCCATCCGCGCTATCGAGCGAGAGCGTGGGTGACATGAGGGGGTTGGGGTCGATGACCCTGGTCTCGGGCTTGTAGACGGGGAACCACTTTGCGCCGAGGTCGAGCGCGGACTGCGCCGGACTGAACCGGTAGGCGCGGAGCGCATCGTTGCGCTGGATGAGGTCGTCGAAGGCGCCCTCGTAACGGTATTCGAGGTCGCCGATTCCATCGCCATTCGAATCGTAGCCCCGGTAGTCGTCCCAGTAGTTGCCGCGTCCATCGAGCGCCCAGCGATTGTGTTTCTTGATGTCGCCACCCCTGCCTTCAACCTGGCCGAGGTTGCCGACGAAGGTGTTCCCGGTGAAGACGGCGCCGGTCGTGCTGGTGAGCTCGATGGCTACCTGGTTAAAGCCGATGAGGTTGTTCTTGATCTCCACGACCGAACCCGGCGTATGCGGGGCGCCCTCCATCGTGATGCCGAGGCGGTTGTGGTGGATGATGTTCCCCTCCATGTAGACGTCATCGACATCTTTGAAAAGGAGGCCGTACCCGGAGGCTTCGGAGCGGTTGTATCCGAACTCGTTACGCTCAAAGCGCAGGCGCCGGGAATACATCAGGGCTCCACCCGCGGTGCTGTGGGTGAACGTGTTATCGGTGAAGACGTTGTCATCGGCGTACATGTAGTGGATGCCGTAACGCACGTCGGTCACCCGGTTGTGCCGGATGGTGTTGAAGAACGCGAAACCGAGGAAGATCCCGTCCTTGGTCCGGGTGATGACGTTGTCCTCGATGGTGTTGTGGCTGGTGGAGTACAGGTAGACGCCGTGGCCCCGGCGCTCGCTCGAAAAGTCCTCGATGCTGCTGATCTGGTTCCGGCGGATCGTATGGCCATCGCTCTGGATCAGGGTGACGCCATAGAGGACGTCGCGGAGGATGTTGTCCTCGATCACCGCGTTATCGCCAAGGAGGCGGATGGCGGTTGGCTCATCGGAAACGTTGGTCCCCGAACCCGTGATAACGAAACCGCGGATGGTTACTCCATCCGCGGTGACTTTGATGACGTCTCCGACGCCGCCCCCATCTATCACCGGTCTCCCTTCGCCCACCAGGGTGATCGATTTGTCGACCACCACCTGTTCCCGGTAAGTGCCCGGGGGCACCGTGACCGTATCTCCGGGCGAAGCCGCGGCGATGAGGGCCGCGATGGTGGGCTGCCCGTTGGATTGTGCGTTGACGCTGCCAGCCTGGCCAAAGGCTCCCAGCCCGGCCAGCAGAAGGACCCCGATCACCCCCGCCGAGGCCGCCGCGGCGGTTGTGCCGGTGTTCTGCCAGGCGGCGCGCAAGGCCCTGATGGTCTGGGGCCCAATGGTGACCAGCAGGGCAGCCGAAACCATCGTCCAGAATCCCGCGGCGACCATCGTCTTGCTGGTGAAGTTCACCACGTGGGTTGTCCCGATGACCTTCGTCGTGAAGTCGTCGATCCGGTAGGGAGCGCTCGGGTCGCGGTCATGACCGTAATTGTAGAGCCAGTATTGGAGGTCGAGGAGCAGTCCGATAGGAAACGCCCAAAGCAGGGCGGCAACGAGGTACCGCTTCCAGCCCGGACGCATCATCAGGGCGGAAGCCACGAGGATGGCGACCGTGAGCCAAAGCGCGGACGGGAAGAGTTTCAGCTCAAACACGGAGTCGGGCTTGATCGGCTTGACGCCGACATAGTGATTAAGGGAGTTGATCTCCCTGAGGTCGCCCTCCATACGGTTGCCGTAGGCGACGAGGTCGAGACCGGCAGGGTACTGGGGAGCGAGCAGGTGCATCTTCCAGAGCGGGAGGAAGTAGCTCACGATCATGAGGACAATCGCGACGGCAACGCACCCAACCCAAAGGCGGTCGGATTGCAGGTTTTCGAAACGGGTGGTCCGGTGAGCGACCTCCTGAGCGGCGGATTCCTGTGGTTTGGTGATTGTGCTCATGAAGCGCGGCCTTCCATCTCCTTGAGTACGCCGCGCCAATCCGCGACGGTTCCGCCGAGTTCGGTGAGTGCGCCATCGGCGGCTGCCCGGGTAGCAAACGCCGCTATCCCGTAGGCCATGGGGCTGCGAATCGCATCGGATACGACGTAAACAGCCGAGGTTGCATCGATGAACGTTTCGTCGCGATACTCCGCGACCCAGTAGCCGGTCCCCTCGCCAGGCTGGAGCTCGAGCTGGTCGAGCAGCATGCAGCCAGGGTCATCGAAGACGCGGGCCTTGCCATCGCCATCGCGCCAGGCGCAGGCGAATCGGCCATCGGAGATGACCATGCCGCAGCGGGCGCAGGACTGCTTGCCGAATTTGATTTCCGGGATCCCGGTCTGAGATTCCTCGCCGGGCAAGAGGGTGAACCCCACGGCTCCGGCGGCTGCGACCACGACGGCTCCGCCGGCCATCGAAAGGAACTGTCTCCTGGTTACCACGGAACTCCCCCTTCCCAGGAGCGCGGGCAGCCGGGCTGTGCCCGGCCGCCCGCTGAGAGACTACTCAGGAGACGAGGATCCAGCCCTGCATCTCCAGGTGGAGCGCCGAGCAGAACTCCGTGCAGTACATGGCGAATGCGCCCTGGGCGTCAGCTTCGAACTCGAGCTTGGTGTACTCACCGGCGTCGAGGCTGATGTTCACGTTGTACCGCGGGATGGCAAAGCCGTGAGTCGCATCGGGCGTCGTCTCGATGTTCGTCAGGTGCATGACCACCTTATCGCCTTTGTTCACGCGGATGATGTCGGGCTTGAAGCGGCTGCGGGTGATGGTCATCTTCACGGTGACCGTGTTGCCGCTGCGGCTAACGCCTTCCTGGCCATCGGCGACGGCGTTCGGGTCGACCTGCATCGTGACCGGGTTAGTCCCGGGCGGGTACACCTCCCAGGCCTTGATCTTGTCGGCCTTGATCGCCTGGACGTAGTGGGGCTCGCCGATGCCGATGGGCATGTCGGTGATGATGTCCATCTTCTCGCCGGTGAGGTCGACGAGCTGGAAGTTCTGGGGCTTGAGGGTACCGATGGTGGGGAAGCGGTCGATCGACCACTTGTTGAGCGCGACCAGGTACTTCCCGTCCGGCTTCACGGTGTCGCCCTCCATGGTGCAGAGGTGCCCGATGTTGTAGTGCACGGGGAGGGTATCGACGAGGGTGAAGGGGTTGGGCCCCTTGTAGTCCGGCTCGCCCAGCGTGAACTTCGCGACAGCGCTGGCAACGAAGAGGCTCGTGTAGCCATGCCCTTCGGCGTCGTACTGGGTGTGGAGCGGGCCGGCGCCCACTTCGATGCGTGCTTCGACCACCGAGTCGAACTTGAGAATCGGGACGCCGTACTGGTCCATCTTCTCGTAGTCCTTGGCTTCGATCGCAGCCTTGATCTTGTCGATCGAGTAGATGGTGACGTGCGGGTCGAGCTTGCCGCCGACGGTGATGTACTTGCCGCTCGGGGAGACGTCGACGCCGTGCGGGCTGCGGGGCTCGGGCGCGAGGAAGAGGATGCCTTCCTGGACGGCGACGTCCATGGGGATGACCTTCATGCCGTTGATCGTCTTGGCCTTGCCGGCCTTGACAACCTCTTCGCCCTTGCGCCAGTTGATGATGTGCAGATAGTCGTAGTCGCCCGCGGAGGCGCCGGCTTCGATCGAGGGCTTGCCCTCCATGTTGCCGCCGCTCGCCATCTCGGAGTTGTACGAGTTGATGAAGCCCCAGCCATCGCTGACAAGCTTTCCGCAGTCGGCGAGGTCCTGGGTGTACGGCGGGAGTTCGACCTGGAAACTCTCGTTGACGATCAGCTGGCCATTGGCCGGATCGATCTTGAACCAGGTCGAATAGCCGCGGAACGACTGAGCGAAGTTATCAAGCGCTCCGTGAACGTTGTTGAAGTTGACGAGCGTCGGGATCTTGGTCGAGATGTGGACGTATTCGGAGTTCGGGGTGACGAAGCAGCCGCCGTGCGACGAATCGAGGTTAGGCACATCGACGATCTGCTTGGTCTTGAAGTCGCGGAGGTCGACCATGGCGATGCGGCCGTTAGCCCGGTCGTTGATGTAGATCCAGCGGCCGTCGTATTCACCGTTCGTTTCGCTGAGGGCCGGGTGGTGCGTATCGCCCCAGGTGAGGGGACCGCGAGCGCGTGACGTGGGCTTCTTGAAGTCGGTGCCCATTTCGATGTTGTGCTCGCCCCAGTCGGCGCCATAGCCGTAGCCCTGCCATGGCTCGGGCGAGAAGACGCCCAGGACCTTGAGGAGGCGCATCGACGGGACGCCGATGACGAGGATCTGGCCGCCATGCCCGGCCGAACTGAAGATGAAGTACTCATCGTACTTGCCCGGTGGGACGAACGTCTTTACCGCGCGTGCGACATCGTCTGCGGCAAGGCCGCGGGCATCGGCTATCTTGCCGGCGTCGCCGGCGAGGCCGCTGCTACCACCACCGCCGTCGTCATCGCTGGCGACCTTGCCCACGACGCCGCCGACCACCAGACCGGCTGCGCCCGCTGCTGCGCCTGTTATGAGTTCTCGCCTTGTTACTGCCACGGAATTCTCTCTCCTTTTTCCCTGCCAGGGCCCTTCCCCTGGGCCCCGGAGTTCCTGGCGCCTGGACTGAACGCGGGCGCCGCGCGTATTCCCCTGGTTGGCGGAGTTATTCGACGACGATCTTCCCGACCATTTCAGGCAGGTGATAGTCGCACTGGAAGTTCACAACGCCTTTCTTGGTGAACTTCGCCTCGAACGTGCTGCTCTTGCCAGCGTTCACGAGGAGTTCACTCGAGAAGTCCTTGCCCTCCGTGTCCTTGCTAAGGATGTGCATGTTGTGGATTGCTGTGCCCTTGTTGTTGGCCGTGAATTTGATTGTGGTGTTTACCGGGACCTTGATCTCCTTGGGCGTGAAGACGTTGTCAGTCATCACCACTTCGATTTCGCGCTCTTCGCCACCACCGTTACCGCCTCCGCTGCCGCCGTTGTTCTCCGCGGGCTTGGTAGCGACCGCTCCCGGCGTGATAGTGGAACCGCTTTCCTCGTCGCTGCCGCCGCACGCGGCGGCGAGCGGGATCAGCAGCAAGGCCCCGGCGCCGATGAGGAGCGCCTTCTTCCAGGTCGTGACGTTCATGATTCTGTGGTGTTCTCCCTCATTGATGTTCAGACGCTTCGGAAGGCTCGACAGGCCCAATCGACGCGCTTGACTCCGCCTTAACCCCAGTCTCCGCCGGGGATCTGAGCCGTACTGTGACATTAATCACAAGCGGTCTGCCGGGGCCCGGCAGGTCCGCTGGCCAGCCCTCCTGGGAAAGCTTCTTCGGAGAAGTCGAGAGTGTAGAAGGACCAGGCAGTCCCCAAAGCGACGGGCGATCGACGGAAATGTCCTCCGTGAACCGTGGAACGCGCGCGTAACAGGGAGCGGGATTTTGGTTCCCGCACGAAAACGCTCCGGCGTGGCGCCCCGGTCCCCAACGTGACCACGCATGGATGCTCCAATTGCCAGGACACGCCGACGTGACTTTTGTCGCAGTCCGTCGACTTAAATCCAGTATGGTCGGCCCATGGTGACGATTCAACTAGACAACCGTGGTCTTCAACCACCCGAGCCGATGGTGCGGATCCTGGCGGCATTGGGCGAGTTGGGCGCCGGCGACCAGGTCGTCGCCCTGATGGATCGCGAGCCGCTGCTGCTTTATCCCGAGCTCGAACGCCGCGGATTCACCTGGGAGTTCGGTGGCACGGACGATGGCTACGTCCTGACGGTCCGGAGGGCGGCCTCGTGACGGTTGCCATGCCAGGGCGGGGCCCGGCGCTCGGGGTGGTCGCGCCTTTCTTTATCGCTGCGCCGGCTGGCCTGGTTGCGGCGGGATTCGTCCTGGCCTTTTCCAACGGCGATACGCTCCTCGCAATCAACGCGCCCCGGACCGTCGCAGCGACGCATGCGGCGGTCATCGGCTGGCTCACCACCGCCATCTTTGGAGCGGTGTACCAGCTGGGCCCGGCTGTGCTCGGAGGGCGGCTGCTTTCGACGCGGCTCGCACGCATCCACTTCTTCGTGCACGCGCTCTCGGTGCCGGTCTTTGTCTGGGCGGTGTGGCGCTGGGATATCACGGTCATGTCCGTCGCTGGTGTAGGGCTCGTGACGTCGTTCACCCTGTTCCTTATCAATGCGATTCCCGCGGTCGGGTCGCCACGACGGG
Organism: uncultured Anaerolineaceae bacterium; assembly: GCA_964448165.1. GTDB lineage: Bacteria > Chloroflexota > Dehalococcoidia > Tepidiformales > Tepidiformaceae > Amarobacter. The sequence goes on from CAYUVT010000073.1 coordinate 8,083, forward strand.
GCTCGCTACCGTCCCGCTACCTGGCCACCGCGGTGGGGTTCGTGGCGGTGGCTGCAGGGTTCGGGATTACGTGGGTTGGCACGCTCCAGCACCTGTGGTTCCCGGTAACGATGGGCCGGCTCGGTGGACATGCCCACCTGGGGCTCATCGGATGGCTCGGCCTGACCGTGATGGGCGTGGCCTACCAGCTGGTGCCGATGTTCAACGTCGTGCAGCGCAAGAGGCCGGTCGCCGGGCCGTGGATCCTGGGGTGGACGGCGCCCGCCGTGCTGGTTGGAGGTCTCGCACTCATGGCAGACCCGCCCGGGTGGGTCCGCGTGGTGATCGCCGTCGCGATGGCCCTGGGCCCGGGCGCCTGGGGGGTTGAGATGCTCCGCCTGATGCTCGCGCGATCCCGCCGGGCGCTGGACGTACAGGGCCAGGCGACATTTGTTGCGCTCGGGTTCCTCGCGGCCACGATCCCGCTGGGGCTGCTCGCCGCAGTGGGCGAACCCGTGAGCCCTGGCGGCGAGCCGACGCGGATCCTGCTGGCTTACGGGATCTCCGGCATCGGTGGCTGGGCCGGGGTGATGCTGATCGGAAACAGCTACAAGATCCTCCCGTTCCTGGTGTGGTACCACCGCTACCGGCAGCTCGCCGGGATTCGGCCTGTGCCGGTCGTGTCTGATATCTACAGCGAATCGGTCGCGAAGGCCGCCCTCACCGTGCACGCCTCCGCGACGGTTGTGGCGATGGCCGGCGCGATTGCCGGCGAACTGGACCTGCTGCGGGCAGGCGGAGCGCTCCTGGCGGCTGGAGCTGCCATACACCTGGCGTCGCTCGTACACATCGTGGTGGCGCCCCACACCCCCACACCCCACCGGCTGGGGCCAGAGAAGGCGGCCGCACCATGACCACGCAGGATGTCGCACGGGCGCTCCGGCACGTGTTCGACCCGGAGCTGGGCATCGATATCGTTTCGCTGGGTCTCGTCTACGCGATTGAGGTCGAAGGCGAAGACGTGCGGGTGAAGATGACCACCACATCGCCCCGGTGCCCGATGGGAGAGGCGCTTGTGGGCATGGTCGAGTCGGTACTGGGATATGGCTCCAGCGAGGGCACCACGAGCGTCGAGCTGGTCTTCGACCCGCCGTGGGATGTGCGAATGGCAGATGAGGGGGCTCTCCGGCGCCTGGGCCTGATTCCCAGGTCCTGACCCTCAAATGAGAGCGCGCAGGGCCGCGATATCCCTGACCAGGATCTCCTTCCGGCGGATTTCAACGACCCCGTCTTCCTCCATCACGCGCATGGTCCGGCTCACCACCTCGCGCACGCTGCCAACGAGCGCGGCGAGATCCTGCTGGGTGATCGTCCGGGGAACGACAATCCCGTCATCGGTGGCCACTCCCTCCTCGCGGGCGGTCATGTAGAGGTAGCGTGCGATCCGCTGCTGGACCGTCTGCAGGCTGATCTGTTCGACGAGCTCGGTGAAGGAACGCAGCCTGCGGGCGAAGTGCTCGAGGAGGGCGGCCGCGACTTCGGGATAACGGGCGACCACCAGCCGGAACGCCGCGGACGGGACGAGCACAACCTCGCAGGTATCGAGTGCCTCGACGGTGGCGGGGTTGGGGCCGCCATCGAACACAGGCACCTCGCCGAAGGTATCGCCAGGGCCGAGCAGCCGGAGGATCTGTTCGCGGCCATCGGCCCCCGAACGGAAGATCCGGGCCCGGCCTGCGAGCAACACGAAGAACCCGCGGCATGGCTCGCCCTCAACAGCGATGAATTCGCGCGCGGCGAACTGGCGCACCACGAGGTCGCGAGCGAACCGTTCAGCCTCGGAGGGGGGAAGCGCGGCCAGGTGCGGGATACCCAGGACGACATCGGCGGTGACCGAAGGCATATCCGAAGTATGAACCAACTCACACAGCATGCTCCACCTTCTCCTCTTGTGACGAATGTCACATGCGGAAGCACGGGCCGGGAGCAGTGTTTCGCTAAGGACGGCTGAGGTCACGGAGACGAATGGAGTCCAGTACGGGATACGTTCCTTCGGCCCTAACGCCAGCGACGATTGGACGTTCGCTCGCGGCGAACCGCGCGACATGCTACCGCGGTCATGACAAAACGAACCTAACCGCAATCCCACCGCCCGCAGGCGATCCAGGCGGGCATGAGCTGTGTGCGTATCTCCAGATCTCACCCGGGAGGGCCGGCATTGGATAGACGAGGTTTCTTCAAGGTCAGTACAGCGGCCGCTGCCGCCGGGACGGCGTTTTATGTGGAACGCAAGATGGCGTTCCTGCAGTCCGCCCCGGGGATTGTGAATCCGCTGCAGGCCTACCCCAACCGGGGGTGGGAAAAGGTCTACCGCGACCAGTACGCCTACGACGACTCGTTCACGTTCGTCTGCGCACCGAACTGCACCCATAACTGCCGGCTGCGCGCATTCGTTCGCAACGGGGTGGTGGTGCGTACCGAACAAAACTACGACGGCCAGCTCATCGGCGACCTCAACGGGAAGTTTGCGACCAACGCGTGGAACCCGAGGGGCTGCAACAAGGGCGCCACGCTCACGCGCCGCATCTATGGGCCCTACCGCCTGAAAGGCCCGATGGTGCGCGCCGGCTGGAAGCAGTGGGCCGACGATGGCTTCCCGGGCCTGACCCCTGAGCTTCGAACGAAATACAAGTTCGACTCCCGTGGGACTGACACCTTCGCGCGCATTAGCTGGGCCGAGGCCGATACCTACATCGCGAAGGCGCTCGTGGCGATCGCCAAACGCTACTCCGGCGAAGAGGGGAAGAAGGCGCTCCTCGCCGACGGTTACCAGCCCGAGATGGTCGAGGCTGTCGGCGGTGCGGGAACGCGAACGTTCAAGATGCGCGGGGGCATGGGCCTGCTCGGGGTGATGGGCAAGTACGGCATGTACCGCAACTCCAACATGATGGCTCTGCTGGATGTGTACGTGCGCGGCGTGAAGCCCGAAGAGGCGAAGGGTGGCCGCAACTGGTCGAACTACACCTGGCATGGCGACCAGGCGCCCGGGACGCCGTTCGTGACCGGCCTCCAGAATTCCGACTGCGACTTCAACGACATGCGCAGCGCCAAGCTCCACATCGGCGTTGGCAAGAACCTGGTCGAAAACAAGATGGCCGATGCCCACTTCTTCATCGAGATGATGGAGCGCGGTGGAAAGATCGTGACCATCACCCCCGAGTACAGCCCCCCGGCTACCAAGGCCGATTACTGGATCCCGTGCCGGCCGGGCCTCGGCGATACAGCGATTTTCCTGGCAATCACGCGGATCCTGATGGAGCGGAACCTGTACGACGCGGCGTTCGTCAAGCAGTTCACCGACCTGCCTCTGCTCATCCGGGCCGACACACTCAAGCGGCTCGACCCGCGCGATGTCATCACCGGGTACAAGCCCTCGCTCGACCCGGCAGGGCCAAGCTTCAAGGTCCAGGGGCTCACCGCCGAGCAGTACGCCAGGCTCCAGGACTACGTGGTGTACGACGCCCGCTCGAAGTCGCTCAAGGCGATCACGCGCGACGACGTGGGCAAGAAGCTGGCGGACAAGGGCATCGACCCGGACCTGGAGTACACCGGCACGGTCACGCTGCTCAACGGCCAGGCGGTCGAGGTACTCACGCTCTGGCAGGCCTATCGCGAACACCTCAAGGACTACGACGTCGCCACTGCCGCCGAGATCAGCGGCTCTCCCGCCGAGCTCATCGAGAAGCTGGCGATGGACATTGCGACCATCAAGCCCGTGGCGATCCACGTGGGCGAGGGCATCAACCACTGGTTCCACGGAACCCTCCACAACCGTGCTGTACACCTGCCGCTGATGCTGACCGGCAACGTTGGCGTGCCCGGCGCGGGGATGTACTCGTGGGCAGGGAACTACAAGGCGGCGCTCTTCCAGGGCACGCCAGAGACGGGGCCCGGCTTCAAGGGCTGGATCGCCGAGGACCCCTTCGAGATGAACCTCGACCCGAACGCGAAGGGCAAGGACATCCACGCCCACGCCTACACCAAGGACGAGGAACCGGCGTACTGGGACCACGGCGACCAGGCGCTCATCGTGGAAACACCGAAGGCCGGCCGGAAAGTCTTCACCGGGAAGACCCACATGCCCACTCCGACCAAGGTGATGTGGACCACCAACGTCAACATCATCAATAACGCGAAGTGGATGTACGGCGTCCTCTTCAACACCCTCCCGCGGATCGACCTGATCATCACGCAGGACATCGAGATGACGTTGACCTGCGAGTACTCGGACTTCGTGCTCCCGGCGAATTCCTGGCTCGAGTTCGAACAGCCGGAGATCACCGCCTCATGCCAGAACCCCTTCCTGCAAATCTGGAAGGGGGGCGTGAAGCCGATGTTCGACACGCGCGACGACATCATGATCATGGCCAACGTCGCGAAAGCGCTCGCCAAAGAGACCGGCGACCAGCGCTTCGCCGATTACTGGAAGTTCGCCCTCGAAGGCCGGACCGACATCTACATCCAGCGGCTGCTCGATTCCTCCGGGACTACCAGCGGCTACACCGTGAAGGATGTGATGGACGGCAAGTACGGCGAGCCGGG
>CAYUVT010000074.1:0-12642 GCA_964448165.1 uncultured Anaerolineaceae bacterium
ATCAACAAGGCCACGAGGGAATCGCTCCTGCCGGGGTTGGCGGCATGCTAACACACGTCACACTCCCGGCGAGCATCCCCGGGAAGGGCGAAGGTCGACGCTCAGCCGGCCGTGGGCAATCGATACACTCGCGCCGCCGTATCGTGGAACATCGCATGCTTCTCATCTTCCGCGTAACCGGCCGCAATGCGCTTGAAGGCATTCCACAGCACAGCGTACGAGCAGCTCACGCGGTCGACCGGGAAGTTGCTTTCGAACATGCAGCGATGTGGACCGAACAGCTCGATGGTCCTTTCGTAGTAGTGGCGCGTGGCCGCGACAAGCTCTTCGGAGGTGGGAGGCACCGGACGCTTGTCCCAGCCGAACCCGTTGAGGGGCATGCTGATGCCGCCAAGCTTGGCCACCACGTTCGGGCACTGTGCCAGCAACGCGATATCCTGCTTCCACGCGGCGTACACCTCTGACCGCTGGTCCGCGTAAGGGCCGATGCCAAGTGGGCCGCCGAAATGGTCGAGCACGATCGTTGTCCCGGAGAATGCCCGGGCGAGGTCGGTCAACTCCGCAATCTGCGGGTGGTAGAGCCACGCATCGAAGGAAAGCCCGAAGCGGTCCAGGTGCCGAAATCCGCGGCGGAAGGCCGGGTCGCTCAGGAGTCCCCTTGGGGGATTCGTGTGGGAGTCCCGGATCCCGGGGCTTTCGTGCCATCCAGCCGCGTGACGGATCCCACGGAAGCGGCCCGGCGCCGCCGCGACGTGCGCCTCGAGAACTGGCACGACGGCATCCCCAAGCGCCAGATCGGCGAAGCCAACGATCCCGGCTGCAACCCTGGCCGGGCCATAGTGGCCGCTCGCCGACATCGCGGCGATGCCGTTGACGAACTCGGTTTCGCCTACCGGGCGCATCTCCACCGGGCCATCGGCCCGGTACATCGACATGCACTCGACGAAGACGGTACTCACCACGTTATGACCACTGCCGATGTCGGCAAGGAGCTCATCGAGGAGGTAGCGGTTGCCGGGATGATCCCAGAGGTGGTGGTGCGGGTCGCAAATCGGACGGCCTGGCTCCAGGATCTCCTCGCGCACCTGCGCGTGCCATTCATCCGGCGCGGGCATGCAGCACCTCCTTTCCGCAGGTGTGTGAGCCTACGCGGGTTGCGGGCGAAACCTCAACCGCCGTAGCCTCGCCGGTCGGATGGGCACGCTGCCGCCCAAGGAGGAATCATGGCTCGCATCCCACTCCTTACCCGGGAGGACCTGGCACCCGGGCTGCAATACCTCCTGGATCGCGACATCAACCTCAACCGGGCGCTCGTCCACAGCCCCGAAGGCGCCCGTGCCTTCTGGAGGCTCGGGGGATTCATCCGCGGTACCAGCAAGCTCGACCCCCGCCTGCGGGAAATGGCGATTCTCCAGGTTGGTTATGTCACTGGCTCGCGCTACGAGTACTCTCACCACATCAAGATCGGCCGGGAGTTCGGGGTGAGCGACGGGGACATCCGGGCGATCGCTGCCGAGACTGCCGGGCATGCTAGCAGGCTCGGCGAGCTGGACCGGGCAGTCCTGGCTGCGGCCCGCCAGATGGCGGCTGACCTGCACGTGGCGGACCAGACCTTCGCCATCCTTCGGGGCGCGCTCGACACGGAATGCCTGGTCGACCTGGTGCTCACCGTCTCGTTCTATTGCGGAGTGGTGCGCCTGCTGGAGACGCTGGAGATCGAGGTGGAGCCGGAGTACCTGCAGTACCTGGAGGAATTCCCGCTGCCAGCGTAGGGGCAATCGACCCCCGGCTTGCCGCCCTGCAGCCCATTGCGGCGGGCCCGCGGATGGCGCACGGTTAAGAGCAATGAGCACGCAAGCGCCTGAGCAGAAGCGTGGGGGCATCTCCCTCAGCACGGCCCTTGTCGTCGGCGTCGTCGCCACGGTGGCGCTGATCCTGGCGCTTTCCTTCCTTCCCGGCGTCGAGGAGGACAGGGACACGGTTGGCCTTGGCCAGCTCCTGGCGGATGCCGCTGCTGGCAAAGTCGAGAGTATCGTGGTCCGCGGTTCCGAAGCGAAGGTGACCTACATCGCGCCCGAGGGACTTGCCCCCGCGCAGAAGACGGTGATCATCCCCGGCACGGTCGATCTCCCTGCGTTGCTCCGGGACGCGGGCATCGCCCTCACGCGGGCCGGGGCGCCGGCAGGTAGCGCGGCTGTCGAGCTCTCGTTCGAGAAGGACGATGGCGGGGCGTGGTCGGGGCTCTTCACCATCATCATCTCCTTCCTGCCGCTGTTGCTCCTGGTGGGTTTCTTCATCTTCATCATGCGGCGAACGCCATCGGTTGGCGGCCAGGCGATGGACTTTGGCAAGAGCCATGCCCGCCTGTTTTCGGGCAGCAAGGTGGCCGTCAGCTTCGCCGATGTGGCGGGCGTCGACGAGGCGAAGGAAGAGCTCGCGGAAGTTGTCGAGTTCCTGCGGAACCCGGCAAAGTTCGCGGCACTCGGGGCCAAGATCCCCAAGGGCGTGCTCCTCCTGGGGCCGCCGGGCACGGGAAAGACGCTCCTGGCACGGGCGGTCGCGGGCGAGGCCGGCGTCCCGTTTCTCAGCATCTCCGGGTCCGAGTTCGTCGAAATGTTCGTCGGCGTAGGGGCCAGCCGCGTCCGCGACCTGTTCGACCAGGCGAAGAAGAGCGCCCCCTGCATCGTGTTCCTCGACGAAATCGATGCGGTAGGGCGGCAGCGCGGAGCCGGGCTTGGAGGCAGCCACGATGAACGCGAGCAGACGCTCAACCAGATCCTGGTGGAGATGGACGGCTTCGAACCGGGAACCAACGTGATCGTGCTGGCAGCCACCAACCGGCCCGACATTCTCGATCCCGCGCTCATCCGGCCCGGCCGCTTCGACCGCAAGGTGATCCTGGATGTCCCCGACGTAAAGGGCCGCATGGCGATCCTGCGGGTTCACCTGCGCGGTAAACCACTGGGAGACGACATCTCGGTGGAACAACTCGCACGCACGACCCCGGGCTTCACCGGGGCCGACATCGCCAACCTGGTGAACGAGGCAGCGATCCTGGCGGCCCGCAAGAACAAGACCCGCATCGAGATGGCGGACTTCGTGGAGGCCGTCGACCGGGTGCTTGCAGGGCCGGAGCGGAAAAGCCGGCTGATGACTCCCCGGGAACGGCGAATCGTGGCGTATCACGAGGGCGCCCACACCGTGGTCGCGCACCTCCTGAAAAACCACGACCGCCCGCAAAAGGTCACCATCGTCTCCCGTGGCGTGGCCGCGGGATACACGCGATTCCTTCCCCAGGAAGAGGAGCACTTCAAGACTCCGGAGATGTTCCACGACCAGCTGTGCGCCGCGCTCGCCGGGCACGCAGCCGAGGAGCTCGTCTTCGGTTCAGCGTCGACCGGGCCATCGAATGACCTCGAACAGGTCAGCCGCCTGGCCCGGGCGATGGTCACCCGCTGGGGCATGAGCGAGAAGCTCGGCCCGCTGACGTATGGCCGCACCGAGGAATTGGTGTTCCTCGGGCGGGAGATTTCGGAGACGCGCAACTACAGCGAGGCCACCGCCCAGGAGATCGACGAGGAGGTGCGCCGGATCGTCACCCGGGCGCGGGAGCGGGCGATGAAGCTGTTGACGGAGAACCGGGCGTTGCTCGACAAGGTGGCCGGGGCGCTCCTCGAGGTCGAAACGCTCCAGGACCCGGAGCTGACCCGGCTGCTGGAGAGCGACCCGAATGAGCCCTGGCAGGCCCCCGTCTCGCCGAACAACACGGGCGGCGGGCTGGAACCCCCGGCCGCGGAATCGCCCGCGCCGGCTTCGAAGCCCCTGGCGCCAGCCTGGCCCGATACCCCGGCCACCGGGCAGGCCGGGTAGCAGATCTGCGACCACCGTCCCACTTGGGGCGGGCCAGGTGGCCCTCACCATTCGAGGAAGCGTGGAATACCGTGAGGGTAAGGGCAGGGACAACACGCCACCGCCTTCGCGGCGACGGCGCCGCCCGACCGGGAGGCCGGCTACGGCACCAGGGAACGGCCCCTGCCCTCTCTGCGTATGCGGGAGTTGCCATGGCGCTGGCGGGCACAAGCGCCTCGCAACGTGATGCGGGCCATCCGGGCCCGGGAGCCGGGAAACCGATGAGCACGCCTCAAGCCATGGATGTGTCGTCTTGCAAGCCGACCCGTCACGAGGACAGTGACCGGTGAGTGCGCCGCTGGTTGTGCGCGATCTGTCCCGGGTCTTCGGGGCAGGCGATGCCGCGGTGCGCGCGGTGGATGGTGTCAGCTTCCGCGTCCTGGAAGGGGAAACTGTGGTGATCATCGGCCCATCCGGGTGCGGCAAGACCACACTGCTGTCGATGCTGGGGTGCCTGTTGCGGCCGACTTCCGGCAGTGTCTCCATCCTGGGCGAGGAGGTGACTTCCCTGAGCGAGGGACGGCGCGCTCGCTTCCGGCTCCGGCACATCGGCTTTGTCTTCCAGTCGTTCAACCTGATCTCCGCGTTGAACGCGGTGGAGAACGTCGAAATTGCCCTCAACCTGGCGGGGACGACAGGGGCGGCCGCGCGCCACCGGGTGGAGGACCTGTTCGCGCTGCTCAACCTGGGCCACCGCGCGGCCTTGCGACCGAACGACATGAGCGGCGGCGAACAGCAGCGCCTCGCCATCGCGAGGGCGTTGGCGAACCGTCCCGACATCATCCTCGCCGATGAGCCCACGGCAAGCCTGGACTCGCACGCGGGGCGGTCGGTGATGGAGCTCCTCCAATCGGCGGTCAGGACCGGGGAGACCAGGAGCCTGGTGGTCGTCACGCATGACCTGCGCATCGTTGATATCGCCGACCGGGTGTTCTCGATGGAAGACGGGCGACTGCGCGAAGTGGATCCGGCGACCATCCTTGGGAGCGGCGGGCACGCGGACCGTCAGGCCACCGGGAGGTAGCCGGGTGGCCATTCCTCCGGGCTTGCCCCGGGCGGGATGATGTCTCCGGGCGATGGCGCCCCACCACAGCACACCGGGCAAGCAGCCCGAGGATGAGGTTTGACCCATGCCAGGACCAGCACGCGGGAATCGCGACGAACTCACTCCCAGCGGTCAGCCGATGATTCGCAATGCGATCATCACGGCAACGAACCAGGATGCGTACCGGCTCTCGCGCAAGTTCCCTGAGCCAACCGTCTGCACCGAATGCAAAGCGGTTTACCAGGGTGGCCGCTGGCAATGGCAGGCCGAGGGCGTGAGTGTGCCGAAGGCCGCGAAACAGACCATCTGCCCGGCCTGCCGCCGTGTGCGGGATGGGTACCCCGCGGGGACGTTGACCATTTCCGGCGAATTCCTGCGCCTCCACAGGGCCGATGTCATGGCCGCGTTTCGCGCCGAAGAAGAACTTGAACGCGCGGAGCACCCTCTGAACCGGGTCATCGACCTCCGCGAGGACGACACCGAAATCGTTGTAACCACCACCGATATCCACCTCCCGCGGAGAATCGCCGAAGCGCTCTACCGCGCCTACGAGGGTGAGCTTTCGATTGATTACGCCGACGACGACCAGAGCGTACGGGTGACCTGGAGGCGCGACGATCCGCATCCGCCTGCCGAGGCGCCCCGCGCGCCAGTTCTGCCCTACGAGATCGTCGACAACGGCGTCATCGAGAGCCCCGAAGCGCAGGCCTACCTGCTCGAGCGGATCGACCGGCTACGGCGGTTCTACCCCCGGATTACGTCGCTGCGGGTTGTGGTTGATGCCCCGCGCAATCACCACCGGAAGGGCGGGCCGTACCAGGTCAACATCCACGCCGACGTACCCGGCGCCGTCGCCAGGGTGACCCGCCAGCAGGCTGACGACCTTCACGTGGCAATTTCGCAGGCGTTCGATGCCGCCCAGCGTCAGCTGGAGGACCACGCCCGCCTCCAGCGCGGCGAGGTGAGCCCGACTGTTCGACCGGCTCGCGGCCGGGTGCTCCGGCTGTTCCCGGAGGCCGGTTACGGATTTCTCGCCGCCGAAGACGGGCATGAGGTGTACTTCCACCGGAACAGCGTGCTCGGCGACGAGTTCGACCTGCTCGAAGTGGGGGACGAGGTGAAGTACCGCGAGGAGCCGGGAGACAAGGGGCCGCAGGCGAGCAGCCTCGAACGGTAAAGCCGCCGCAAACGCTCGGAACGCAGGCCACCCGGGGTGACGGGTGGCCTTCGCCAGAGCGGGAGGTAGACTCCGGGCGAACGCGCCGGGTGCCGTGTCCAGGATCCCGTCGATCATTGAGTACGAGTATTGGAGCCATGGGTGAGCAACGCGCCGTCTTCATCGGCCCCAGTCTTCCGTGGGCGCCTCAGTTTCATCCTTGCTGCGGCGGGAGCGGCCGTCGGGCTTGGGAACATCTGGCGGTTCCCGTTCGTCGCAGGAGAAAACGGCGGCGGCGCGTTTCTGTTGCCCTACCTGTTCGCTGTGGTCCTGCTTGCCGGGCCGGCGATGTTGCTCGAAGTCGCCGCCGGTCGATCGACCCGTAAGGGCGTCGTCGGCACGTTCACGAGCGCCACGCGATTCGGGCGGTGGCCAGGACTGCTGATCGCAGTCGCCGCCCTTGGGCTGGTGAGCTATTACCTGGTGGTGACCGGGTGGGCACTGGGCTACCTCGCCCACGCGGTTGCCGGGTCCCACCCATCGTTTGCCGACTTCACCAGCGGGAACAACTCGCTCTGGTATTTCGGGCTCGCCACGGCCGTGAGCGCCCTGGTGGTGGTGCTGGGCGTGAACCGCGGAATCGAAACGATGAGCCGGTGGCTCGTTCCGGGCCTGTTCGTCATGCTCCTGGCACTGGCCGTCTATGCGCTCAGCCTGTCGAGCCGCGATGAAGCGCTGCGCTTCTACCTCTCGCCGGACTTCGGTGAACTGAGCCGCCCCATCGTCTGGATCCGTGCCGCCGGGCAGGCGTTCTTCTCTGTGGGCGTGGGGATGGGCGTGCTCATCACCTACGGGGCTTATGCAAGCGAGCGCCAACAGCTGGTTTCTTCAACGGTGGCGGTTGTGGCCGCCGATGTGGTGGTCGCGCTCGTTGCTGGCTTCGTCATCTTTCCGCTCGCGTTCTCCTACGGCACGGACGTTGGGGCCGGCCCTGAACTGGCATTCGAAACGCTCCCGCGGGCGTTCGAAGGATTCGGCCCCGTCGCCTCGTACGGCGTTGCCGTGGGGTTCTATCTCGCACTGTCGGTGGCAGCGGTGACCTCGGCGGTCTCGCTCATCGAGACCGTGACCTCAGCACTGGGCGATGCGACACCGTTGAACCGGAGACAAGCCGTTGCAGTCACAACGGCTGCAACGGTGATGCTGGGTGTTCCCTCCGCCCTGAGCTACACCAGCGTCAGGCTTCGCATCGGAGACTTACTCTTCTTCGAGGTGATGGACACCGGCATCGGAACGATCGGGCTGGCGGTGGGCGCGCTCGTAACCACGCTCATCCTGGCCTGGCCCGGGCGACGCCTGGTGCTGGCAGCACTTCGTGGTAGCGGGCTCGCCGGGGAGGTGAGCGTGTGGTTCGCCCGCTGGGTCGTTCCGGCGGCGATCGCGGCGTTGCTCATCGCGATGCTGTTCGACATGGTCCGGCACCGGATCCTGCCGGAAGGAGGCTAGCCGGAGGACACTTCCGGCGCCTGTGCAGCGGCGAGGCGCGATTGCACGCGAGCGCCAAGAAACTCGCGATAGCGCAGCGTCGTCACGAGTGCCCCGGCGAGCACCAGCCACCCGAGCGCCGGGAGGAGCAACGCGAGACCGACGGCCTGGCCGGCAAGCCCGGCGACCGCGGTCGCGGCCTGGGCAATGCCGATGGTGAGCGGGAAAAAACTCAGGACGCGGCCACGCATTTCGTCGGAAACCAGGTGCTGGATGAGCGTGCTCGCGACAAGGCTCGTGCTGGTGAAGGCGGCGCCCATGGCGTAGTCCGAGACGGCGGTGAGCGGGATGAAGCGGGAATATCCGAAGGAAAGAACGGCGATGCCGAAGAACACGGCCACGAACGCCAGGGAACCGCCCCGGAGCGCGAGGTGGGACTTCCGCGCAAGCGTGACGCTCGCCGTCAGCGAGCCCAGCCCCCAGGTAGCTCCCATGAGGCCGACCTGGGCGGAATTGAAGTCCAGCACCTCGATGAAGAACATCGGCCCCAGCGGGGCGGCGACCGGCATGCCGATGACCTGGACGATGAACACCATGGTGACGATGGCAAGGATCGCCCGGTGAGCGCGGGTGTAGGCGAGGCCGTCGCCGATACTCCGCAGGGTGCTTCCGCGAGCAGCCGGTGGCGGCTGGTCTTTCAGCTGCAGCATCGTGATGAGCGGGATGATCGCGAGCCACGCGATGAGAGATGAGGCGTAGACGGCACCGGGGGCAAACACCTGGTTCATGGCGCCGGCAAGAGGAAGCGAGAGCGGCATCGTGACCTGGCTCGAGATGGCGAGGAGCGCGATGGCCGCCGCGATGTTCTCGCGGCCCGCGGCGGCCGGCACGCTCGCGCTGCGGGCAGGCGTGTCGATCGATTGGATGCCGGCCGCCATGAAGGTGGCCACCGCCACGAGCCCAACGCTCCCCTGCCCCAGCGGTTCTGTCAGCATCAACAGGGCAATCACGCCGTGGGCGCAGAAGGAAAGCGATTCGCACACCAGGAGGACACGCTTTCTATCCGCGCGGTCGGCGATTGCACCGCCGAGCAGGCTGAACACCACCATGCCCGAACCACGGCTCGCGGCAAGGACACTGGAGTAGATGACGGCCGAATCGGGGAAGTGCTGGCTCACCCAAAACACCTGGGTCATGAGGTGCAGCGGGAACAGGACACCCACTACGGCGGACCCGGCCAGCAGCAGGCGGAAGTCGCGGCGTGCAAGCGGGCGCAGCGCCGGACGGGAAGCGAAGGGTTCGGCCACCCGCCCATGATGAGGGGGCATTTACATGCGCTGTATCATACCTACGACAGAAGCGACATCCCGCGGAGTTCGTGACTAATGTCACAGCGAGTGCACCGGCCGCGAACTCAGCATCATCGTGAGAGGTAGCCACGATGTCGCGCACATCGGCAAGTTCTATTGAGCCATTGACTCCGAACCAGGAGCGCACGATCGCGGCGCTCGAACGGTTCCCGCTTGTTGCCGGGCTCAGCCGGGCTGAGGTCACTGAGATTGCACTCCAGTGTTCGCTCCACCGGATTCCCGCCCACCGGCGCGTGTTCGAAGAAGGGGAACGTTCGAAGGGGCTCTGGGTCATCACCTCGGGCCGGGTTCGCCTGCATCACCTGATGGCGGACGGGCGCCAGCACGTCGTCGGATTTCGCGCCCCGACTTCCGCGCTTGACCTGAGCTCCGCGCTCGATGGGCGGCCGTACACCGCGACTGCCACGACGCTCGAGGATGCCGAACTCGTGCTGGTCCCGAGGGCGCTGCTCCAGGAGCTCGGGAAGCTCTACCCGGTGACCGTGCGGAACGCGATCGACCTGCTCTGCCTGGAAGTCCGGCAGCGCGATATCACGACCGCGATCGCCGCCCTGAAAGATGCCCGGGGACGGATCGCTTGTGCGCTGCTTCAGCTCGCGCGCCAGTTCGGGCGCAAGCACGGCAACGCGGTACGCATCGACTACCGGTTGACGCGGCAAGACATCGCGGACCGTTCCGGAGTGACGGTGGAGACCGCGATCCGGGTGATGTCCGATCTGCAGCAGCGCGGCGTGTTGCGCACGGAATCCCAGATCATCGACATCCTGGATATCGAGCAGATCCGGCTGGAGCCGAGCTGCGAGGATTGCCAGTTCGAATGTTCGGTCTTCGCCCCGCGCGTCATGCGGCCGGAGTGCCCGGCCGAGGCCATATGATTGGCATCATATAGAGCCCGGCGCTCCCAGCTATAGATTCCCACCGCGCCAACGACAGATTCCGGGCGCGCGTGGGAAGAGGACATGCGGAGCAACTATTGGGAGACCCGGCAGCGGAAACTGACCAGGCGGCGGTTCGTCGGCGGGGCGGCGAGCGCCTCGGCTGGCCTGGCCGCCTTCGCGGCGGTGGGATGCGGGGATGACGACGACGATGCAGGCGGGACACCGGCTGCAACTGCGACAAGCGGCGGGGGCGCCGCCTCTCCGAGCCCGGCAGCGGGTTCGCCAACCGCGAAGCCGACTGCCCAGGGGAAAAAGGGCGGCGTGTACCGCGGCAGCAGCTCCAACGCCACCTATGATTCGTTCGACCACAGCCGGAGCCGGTTTACGCCCGTCGCGACCATCATCGGCCGCACCATGCAGCGGGCCATCTTCTGGGATAGCTTCGCCGAAGGCCGCCTTGCCGGCGGATTCGCCGAGAAGTGGGAACAACCCGATCCCCAGACCGTGATCCTCAAGCTCCGCAAGAACAACTTCTTCCACAACAAGCCCCCGGTGAACGGGCGCCAGACCAAAGCCGAAGACATCAAGTACCACATCGAGCGCAACAAGAACGGTAAGCGCCTTGATGGTACCGATGACCCGAACTTCTACCGCAAGGGCGAGTACCAGGTCGTTGAGTCGGTCACGGTGCCGGACGCCGAGACGATCCAGGTCAAGCTGGCCAAGCCGTCGCCGCTCTTCCTCAACCTGTTGGCGCAGTCATACGAAGGGATCGGCGCCCCCGAGGCGATCGAAGCCTTCGAAAAGGACTATTCCAACTTCCACCAGAAAATGATCATCGGGACGGGTCCGATGGTCCTGGTCGAGTTCGCCTCGGAGGGCCGGGCGAAGTACCAGCGGTTCGACAAGTTCACCGGGACGGTCTACCTGGATGGCATCCAGGAAGTGCCGCTCTTCACCGACCCCCAGGCGGCGCAGGCGGCGTTCGAACAGAAGCAGGTTGAGGCATATGGACCGCCAAACGTCCAGGTGTTGGCGGAGATGCGGGAGCGGTTCAAGGGCAAGGTTTACGAGCGGACGAATTTCTCGGTGAACCCCATCATCGCAGGCTCCTACTATGGGGGCGCCGCGCCGTGGAACAACCCGAACCTGATCGGCGCGTACTTCCGGGGGATCGACCGGCGCCAGCTCATCCAGCAGTTCCACGGCGGACGGGGCGTCATCTCAGGATCCATCCCGCCGAGCCAGGGCGCATTCGGCCTGACCGAGAAAGAGCTCATCGAGTTCCCGGGCTACCTGCAGGATGTCGAGAAGGACATCGCCGAAGCCCGCAAGATGTGGGAGGCGGGAGGCGGCCCGGCGCTGGGCGATGTGACCATCGATGTGCCCGACATCTTCGAAGGCGTCTACCAGGCGAGTTCGATCCTGACGGCGATGCTCAACAAGAACCTGGGCACCAACCAGTTCAAGGCGAAGGTCGAGCCGTACTCCACGATTACCTCCAAGATCGTGGAACAGAAGTATGGCTCCGGAAACGCGAATCTCTGGTACGGATGGGACACGGAAGTCCTTGACCCGGAGCCCACAGCCTTCCTGATCAGCAACTACAGCTCAACGTCGACGCTGAACAAGCAGTTCAGCGTGAAGATCGACGGCATGGATGAGCTCCTGGCAAAGGTTGGCGTGGAGCTGGACATCGAGAAGCGAAAGGAGATGACGCGGGAAGTCGAGCGCAAGCTGCTCAAGGCGTATGGCGGCGGGCGCATCTATTCGCACCTGCAGATCACCAACACCCTCATCTGGAACTACTACCACGCGCCGGAGTCCGCCCCGTTCAGCACCGCCCATCTTGGCGCTATGTATGGCTGGATGGACCCGGACGACCCGACGTACCAGGGACGGCCAAGCTAGATGGGGGCATACGCGCTCCGCAGGACGCTCATCAATATCCCGGTGATCTGGTTGATCGCCACGCTCGTCTTCTTCGCGACGAGCGTACTGCCGGGAGACTTCGTGGCCCGCCGGATAGCCCAGCAGAACCCGGCGGGCGGCGAAGACACCGCAGCTCAGATCGCGCAGATCAAGAAAGACCTGGGCATCGACAAGCCGGTGGTGGAGCGTTACGTGACCTACCTGTGGGACACGGTAAGAGGCGACCTCGGACAGTCGTATCGCACGAGGAAGCCAGCACTTAGCGAGTTTGTGAAGGGCGCCCCCTACACACTGCAGCTGTCGCTAATGATGCTGGCGGTGGCACTGGCAACGAGCGTCCCCATCGGCATCATCTCGGCGCTGCGCCAGGATTCGCTGGTGGACTACGGGCTGAGGTTGCTTGCCATTCTTGGGGTAGCCGCGCCGAACTTCTGGATCGGCACCATGCTGTTGCTGCTCGTGGTGCGGTTCGAACTGTGGACCATCGACCTGTTCAACTCCCCATTGCTGTGGGAGAACCCCATCCGGAGCTTGCAGCTCTTCATCCTGCCAGCGCTCGCCGGCGGCTTCGCTTCCGGGGCCGGGATCATGCGTCTCACCCGGTCGCAGATGCTCGAAGTGCTGCGGCAGGACTACATCCGGACAGCGTGGGCCAAGGGCCTGCGTGAGCGCGTTGTCGTGGTTCGCCATGCGCTGAAGAACGCGATGATCCCGGTCATCACAGCAATCGGGCTGACGGTGGCCGGGCTCCTGAGCGGCAATGTCGTCTTCGAGTATCTGTTCAACATCCCGGGGGTCGGCAACCGCATCCTCACCGCCATCACCGAGCGCGATGTGCCGGTGGTCCAGGCGTTCGTCCTGATCATC
>CAYUVT010000075.1:0-12626 GCA_964448165.1 uncultured Anaerolineaceae bacterium
CCCCCTCATCCCCCACGGCACCCAAGATCCGCGCCCCCAGTACCTCCCCCCCCTCCCCGCCGGCGAGGTCACCTGGGCCCAGGGCTACTCCGAACCCGGCGCCGGCTCGGACCTCGCCTCCCTCCAGACCCGCGCCACCCGCGACGGCGACGACTACATCCTCAACGGCCAGAAGATCTGGACCTCCGCCGCCCACAGCTCCGACGCCATCTTCGCCCTCGTCCGCACCGACCCCGAGGCCCCCAAGCACCGCGGCATCTCCTTCCTCCTCGTCGACGACATCAAGGCCCCCGGCATCAGCGTCCGGCCCCTCATCGACATGGGCGGCCGCCACTACTTCAACGAGGTGTTCTTCGAAGACGTGCGCGTCCCGGCCGCCAACCTGGTCGGCGAGCTGAACCGCGGCTGGTACGTCGCCATGACCCTCCTCGACTTCGAGCGATCGAACATCGGCGGAGCGGTGGGCGCGCGCCGCACGCTCGCCCGCCTCATCGAAGTCATCAAGGCCGACCCCGCCCTGTCGGCCCGTGTGGCTTCCTCACCCATCCGCCACGAGATCGCCCAGCGCTACATCGAAACCGAGGTGATGTACCAGTTCTCCCTGCGCATCATCTCCATGCAAAACCACGGCCAGGTCCCCAACGACGAGGCCTCCATGGCCAAGCTTTACAACTCCGAGCTCTCCCAGCGCCTCGCCCAGACCTGCATGCAGGTCCTCGGGCTCCAGGCCAACCTCATGGAGGGGAGCGAGGAGTCCTCCTTCGCCCGCCTCTACATCGGCATGGTCCCCGCGACCATCCGCGGCGGCACCTCCGAAGTCCAGCGCAACGTCATCGCCACCCGCGGCCTGGGCTTGCCGCGCGCATGAACACCGGGCCGCTCGCGGGCATCCGCATCCTCGAGTTCTCCCAGATCGTGGCCGGCCCCTTCGCCGGGGTAGCCCTCTCGGACTTCGGCGCCGACGTCGTCAAAGTCGAACCGCTCGAGGGCGAGTCGCGCCGCAACAGCGCCGCCGTCGTCCCCAACGAAGGCAAGTACTTCCAGTCGCTCAACCGCGGCAAACGCAGCCTCACCATCGACCTCGCGAAACCCGAAGGGCGCGCGGTGATCCACCGCCTGGTCTCCTCATTCGATGTCGTGCTCATCAACTACCGCGCCGGCGTCGCCGCCAGAATGGGCATCGATTACCCCACGCTCCGCGGGCTCAATCCCCGCCTCATCTACGCCAGCATCACCGGCTTCGGCGAAACAGGCCCGTATGCCACGCGCGCCGGCTCCGACATTGTCGCCCAGGCCTACAGCGGCCTCATGGCGGCCGAGGGCAAGACCGACGAGCACGGCGCTCCCGCCCCCATCACGAGCACCACCATGGCCGACCGCTCCTCCGGGCTGGCCGCCGCCATGGGCATCTGCGCCGCCCTGTACCATCGCGAACGCACCGGTGAGGGCCAGGAGCTCCAAGTCTCCCTTCTCCAGGCCGCCCTCGAACTCCAGTCCGACCGCGTCATGCGCGAGCCGGTCCACGATGCCGTGCTGCGCGACCCCCTCCTGGAAGAGCTGGTCGCGAAACGCGCAGCCGGGGCCACCTACGACGAGCTGGTGAACATCCGAAAGGCCCAGGGACCCCGCTTCGCCTCGCACCGTCTCTACTACGGCGGCTACCACACGGCCCGCGGCGCGCTCGTGCTGGGCGCGCTCACCCGCCAGAACCGCGACGCCATCCGCCAGATCCTCGACTTCCACGACCCCACCGACGAACCGGACTTCGATGCCGCCGCCCCCGGCAGCCGCGACAACATCGAGGCATGGCGCGCCGAAATTCAACGCCGCCTCCTCGCCCGTTCTGCCGGCGAGTGGGTCGATCTCTTCATGGCCGCCGGCGTCCCGGCCAGCGTCGTCCAGTTCGCCGAGGAAATGTCCGGCGACCCCCAGGTCATTGCCGCCGGGATGATGGTCGAACTCGACCACGACATCACCGGCCCGCAGCAGGTGGTCGGACCCCTCGTCCGCATGTCGGCCTCTCCCACGAGCGCGCGCAGGGCAGCGCCTCCGCTCGGCGCGCACTCCCGCGAGGTGCTCCTCGAAGCCGGGCTCACTCCCGGCGAGGTGGACGCCCTTGCCGCCGCCCGCGTGATCCCACCGGCGGGCTGAGCGTTCGCCCGCAATTCTCGCGCCCGCTAGACTCCGAACTGATGATTTCCGCCATTGTGCTCGCCGCCGGCACGTCCAGCCGCATGGGTTCGCCCAAGGCGCTCCTCGATTGGGCCGGCGAACCGCTCATCTGCTACCAGGTCCACCAGCTCCGCGAAGCCGGATGCGACGAGGTGATTGTGGTCCTCGGACACAAAGCCGACGACATCGCCCGGACTATGAAAGCCCTCAACTGCCGCATCATGCTCAACCCCCGCTTCCAGCACGGCCGGGCCGGCTCCCTTCGCATCGGCGCGAAGGCCGCCAACCGCGATGCCGAAGCGATCGTCGTCACCGATGTCGACCAGCCGCGGCCAGCCGCGTTCATCCGCGCGCTGCTCGAAGGCCGCCGCCCCGGCGACCTGGTTACCCGGCCCGTGCATGCTGGCCGCCACGGACACCCGGTCGTCGTCGATGGAAGCCTTCGCGAGGAGATGATGGCCGCCACAGACGAAACCGAAGGACTCCACGGAGTCCTCCGTGCCCACGCCGACCGGACCGGCGATGTCGATGCCGGCGACCTCCTCGACCTGACCTTCAACACGCCCGAGGAGTACCAGGCCGCACGGCGCCGGGCAGGCCTGGAAGCCTGACGATGCCCCTCGCGGGCAGCGGCAAGCCTCGCCCGCGCGCGGTCGTCTTCGATTTCGACCGCTGCCTCATCGACCCGCGCCCCGCCTGGCGCTATGCCGTCGAGGAAGCCGTCGTGAGCGTCACCGGCCAGCCCGTACAGGCGGCCCCGCTCGTCGAGGAGTACCACACGCGCCCGTTCCGCCATGCCCTGGCCATCCTGCTCCCGGCGCCCGCGGATAGCGCGCGCTGCGAGCAACTCTGTCTGGAGATGTACCGCCGGAGCGCAATGAAACGCCTCCTCGTCCACGACGGCACCGGCATGGCCCTCGATGCCCTGCGCGGCGAGCGCATCGACATCGCGGCCATCAGCCGCCTTCCCCATGCCGTCGCCATAAAGCAGGCCCAATCGACGGGTCTCGACCGCTTCCTCGCCATCCTGGCTGCAACACCCGACGGTGACTCCTGGGACCCGGCCGCCCGCTTCGCCGCCTGTCTCCGCTTCCTCGAATGCGACCCGTCCGAGTCAGCCTTTATCAGCCCCGAGGCCCCCGACCGTCGCGCGATACAACGATCAGGGGCCTCGGTATTCTGCTCCGCGTGGTCGCCTGGCGCCGCGGCGCCCGGGGCCGAAGCGATTGCATCGCCTCGTGACGTCCTCCCCTCTCTCCAGCGCTGGTGGTCCGGTGCCCGCTAGGACGCGGCCTCTGGCTCGATCAGCTGGTGGCAGCCCGGGCAGTACGTCCGCTGCCGCGCGGAGAGGAAGCGCAGATCACAGGATGGGCAGATGACCATGCGGCGGTTCATGCAGGTCTCCTTCTTGGTTCTGGGTTCAGCATCCCTCGCCGCCGTGCCCGCAGGTAGCGCGACTTTCCGATGCTTCTGACGCAATCGATAGCTTCACCATATGGATCGACAGCACCAGGCTATTGAAGAGTGGATGCGCCGGTGCAAACTGGTGATGGGCACCGCACCTTTTCCGTCTCTTGGCTAGACTGGGCCCATTAGTTCAGCAGGAGCACTCACCGTGGCCGTTACCGTCACCACCACACCCACCATCGAGGGCCGCACCATCAGCGAATACAAGGGCCTGGTCGCCGGCGAAGTCATCCTCGGCGTCAACGTCTTTAAGGACATCGCCGCCGGGTTCCGCAACATCGTCGGCGGCCGCTCGGGCAAGTACGAGGAAGAGCTCCGGAAGGGCCGCGACGGCGCGGTCGCCGAGATGGTCGAGCTTGCCACGCAAATGGGCGCCGATGCGGTCGTCGGGGTCAAGATCGACTACGAGACCGTCGGCGGCCAGATGCTGATGATTACCGCCTCGGGCACCGCCGTGAAACTGGCCTAGGCCCGCCCGGCCCGGTAGGCTTTTCCTATCTCTCTTCCCGCGGGGTTTTCATGGCGACCAAAGTCGGCATCAATGGGTTCGGGCGCATCGGGCGCCAGGTCCTCAAGGCTATTACCGATCGCTACGGCGGCAAGCTCGAGGTTGTCGCCATCAATGACCTCGTCGCCACCGACGTGAACGCGAACCTCCTGAAGTACGACAGCAACTATGGCCGCTGGGAACGCGACGTGCGCGCCGAGGGCGATTCCCTGGTGGTCGACGGCCGCGCGATCAAGGTATTCGCCGAGCGCGACCCCGGCGCCATCCCGTGGGGCTCCGTCGGCGCCGAGATCGTCATCGAATCGACCGGCCTGTTCACCGATGCCACAAAGGCGGTCGCCCACCGCCGCGACTCGGTAAAGAAAGTCGTCATCAGCGCGCCCGCCAAGAACGAGGACGTCACCGTCGTCCTCGGCGTAAACGCCGAGAAGTACGACCCGGCGAAGCACCACGTCATCTCCAACGCGAGCTGCACCACCAACGGTCTCGCGCCCGTGGTCAAGGTCATCGTCGATAACCTCGGCCTCGTGAAGGGGCAGATGACCACCATCCACAGCTACACGAACTCCCAGCAGATCCTCGACAAGGCCGCCGGGACCGACCTCCGGGAGATGCGCGCCGGCGCCCTCAACATCGTCCCCACCTCCACCGGCGCCGCCCGTGCACTGAAGCTGGTGATCCCCGAAATCGATGGCCGGCTCGATGGGCTCTCCTACCGCGTCCCCACGCCCACCGTCTCGATCGTCGAGGTCGTGGCCCTCACCGAGAAGGACACCACCAGGGACGACCTGAACAACCTCCTGAAGGAAACCGCCGCCGAGAAAATGAAGGGCATCCTCGGGTTCACCACCGACCCGGTCGTCTCCATGGATATGAAGGGCGACGAACGCTCCAGCATCGTCGACGGCCTCTCCACCAACGTCGTCGGCGGAAACCTGGTCAAGGTCGCTGCCTGGTACGACAACGAATGGGGCTACGCCTGCCGCATCAGCGACCTCTGCTCGTACCTGGTCGATCGGGGCCTGTAGTACCCCTCCTTCAGGCAAGGATTCCGAAGCCCCGCTCGCCGGGGCTTCTTTCGTCTCGTGGTAGAACATACCCGTGCGGCTTGATGAACCAACTGTCGCCACACTCCGCGAGTTCGTGGACGAACATGACCTGCGCGCCGCTCGCGTTGTCACGGGCCGGCCGTGGCGATGGCTCCCCCGGCTCCTGGGCATGAGCGCCATCACGTTTGCCCCCGTCGTGATCTTCCGCGCGGGCCGCTACCAGCCAGCCACAGCAAGGGGCCTCGCCCTCATCGCCCACGAGTGCATGCACATCGGCCAGGTCCGCGAGCTCGGACGTGTGCGCTTCTACTGGCGCTATCTCGTTGGCCAGCTTCGCTGCGGCTTCCGCCACGACCGCCACCCGATGGAGATCCCGTGCATCGAGCGTCAGCGTGAAATCCGCCGGGCGCTCGAAGCCCGCTCTGGCGGGGGCGCCTGGTGACCGCCCCCCGGCCGCCTCGGGTTGGCGAGAGACGCATCGTTACGTTAGATTCCGTTCGTGCCGGCTCCCAGTGCGCCGGCACTCGCCTGTCCGCCTGAACTTCGAATCCCAGTGAGGTAGCTATGAGCCGGGAATCCGCGCGCGCAGTCATTGCCGGGGCCCTTGCCCGCGGCCGAACCAGTCTCACCGCCGATGAGGCCGGCGAGATCTGCCGCGCGTTCGGACTTCCACTCCCCGCCGAGCGCGTCGCCAGCGACGCGGCGAGCGCGGCCGCCGCCGCCGCCGAGATCGGCTTCCCGGTCGCCCTCAAAGTCCTCTCCAGCCAGATCACCCACAAGTCCGACGCGGGCGCGATCGCCCTCGGCCTCCAGAGCGAGACCGCCGTCCGCGAGGCGTACGAACGTGTCATCGCTTCCGCCAGGGCCTACCACCCCGCGGCCACCATCGACGGCGTCCTCGTCCAGCAGATGGCACGCCCCGGCCGCGAAGTCATCGTCGGCGCCGTCACCGACCCGACGTTTGGCAAGCTGGTGATGTTCGGCCTTGGCGGCATCTTCGTTGAAACATTCAAGGACGTGACCTTCGCGCTGGCGCCGACCTCCCCAGAACGCGCCGCTGCGATGCCGCGGGAAATCCAGGGCGCCGCCATCCTCCAGGGTGTCCGCGGCGAACAGCCCGCGGACCTCGCCGCCATCACCGCCATCATCGAGAAGGTTTCCGAACTCGTCACCGAACTCCCGGAGATCGACGAGCTCGACCTCAATCCCGTGATCGTCTACGAAGATGGCGCGCTGGCCGTCGATGCCCGCATCGCCCTCCGGGCCAGCGAGCGCAATGGGCGGCCCCGCCCACCCCGCGACGAGGTCCTCGCCTCGATGCGGCGCATCATGATGCCCGGGTCCATCGCCGTCATCGGCGCCTCCAACGAGGAAGGCAAGATCGGCTACTCGGTGGTCCGCAACATCCTCGATGGCGGGTACCAGGGGCGCCTCTACCCGGTCAACCCTCGCGGTGGCGAGATCCAGGGCCTTCCCGCCTTCACCTCGATCACGGAGATCCCCGGCGAGGTCGATGTTGCCGTCTTTGCCGTCCCGGCTGCCCGCGTCGCCGCCGCCCTCGATGAGGCAGGCCAGAAGGGTGTCGCCGGCGCCATCCTCATCCCCTCCGGCTTCGCCGAAATCGGCGAACACCAGCTCCAGGAGGACATGATCGCCGTCGCGCGGAAACACAACATCCGCGTCATGGGCCCGAACATCTACGGCTACTACTACACGCCTGCCAACCTCTGTGCGACCTTCTGCACGCCCTACACCGAACGCGGGACTGTTGCCCTCTCCTCCCAGAGCGGCGGGGTCGGCATGGCCATCATTGGCTTCAGCCGCTCCCACAACATGGGCGTCTCGGCCATCGTCGGCCTCGGCAACAAGAGCGACCTCGATGAGGACGACCTCATCGAGTACTACGGCGAGGACCCGAATACCGAGGTCATCGCCATGCACGTCGAGGACATCAAGGACGGCCGCGCCTTCGTCGAGGCCGCGAGCCGCGTCTCGAAGCAGAAACCCATCGTCGTCCTCAAGGCCGGGCGGACGGCGTATGGAGCCCGCGCCGCCGCATCGCACACGGGCGCGCTCGCCGGCGCCGACCGCATCTACGACGCCGCCCTTCGCGAGGCCGGGGTCGTCCGGGCCCGCACCCTCGAAGACCTGCTCGACTGGAGCCGCGCCCTCTCCATGCTCCCCACCCCAAAGGGTGAGAATGTCCTCATCGTCACCGGCGCCGGCGGCTCGGGCGTGCTCCTCTCCGATTCCTGCTCGGACTATGGCCTCACGCTGATGGAAGTCCCGGACGACCTGGGACTCCAATTCAAGGAACTCATCCCCCCGTTCGGCGCCTACGGGAACCCCATCGATATCACCGGTGGCGAACCACCCGAGACGTACCGCAAGGCCATCCGGCTCGCACTGATGGACGACCGCGTCCACTCCCTCATCCTCGGCTACTGGCACACCATCATCACCCCACCGATGGTCTTCGCCACGCTCCTCGGCGAGGTACTCGAAGAAGCGCGCGCCGCTGGCAAGGTGAAGCCGGTCGTCGCCTCCCTGGTCGGCGATGTCGAAGTCGAAGAGGCCTGCCGCTACCTGGAAGCGCGCGGAGTCCCCGCCTACCCGTACGCCGCCGAGCGCCCGGTTGCCGCGCTCGCTGCGAAGTACCGCTGGGCACGCCAGGCAGGGAAGCTGGGCTGAACCGGGCTGCGTGCCGGTTCCCAGCTGAACCGCAGTTGAACTACCCTCCCACCAGGCCCACCGCACCAGCGGCACTTCGGGCCCAGGAGAGCGCCCTTGAGCGACACCCCCGAATCGACACCCCGGCAAGAGGCTGCCTCGCCACCCCCACCACCCGCGGCCGCCATCCCCCCGGCGGCGCCGCCGTCCCCGCCCTGGCAGGCATGGTACAGCGGCCCCTACCCGCCGCCCGGCATCGACGCCCGGGCCGAAAGCACCTGGCGGATGGTCTGGCGCACCGCCCTCAAGGGCACCGTGGCCGCCGGCTGCTTCGGTACTGGCCTCGTCATGGCGTTTTTCATCCCCCTCTTCGTGTTCATCGCCATCATCGCCGTCATGAGCGATGACGATGACGGCGATGACTACAAGTTCGTCTACGGCGACGACGGCAGCCGCAACAAACTCCTCTCGATCCCGGTCCGCGGCGTCATCCTCGGCGAGGAGCCCGACGGCGGCGGGGGCCTTTTCGGCAGCCTCGGCGTTGTCTACGGCTACACCATCAAGGAGAAACTCCTCGAGGCCGCCGACGATTCCTCCATCGACGGCGTCATCCTCGAGCTCGAAACGCCCGGCGGCACCATCTTCGGCTCAATTGCTATCGCCGATGGCGTCCGCGAGTACCAGAAGCGCACCGGCAAGCCGGTCCTGGCCTTCGTCGCCGGCATCTCGGCCTCCGGCGGCATGTATGCCATGGCCCCGGCCGACCTCATCCTCGCCGACCACGGCAGCCTGCTCGGCAGCATCGGCGTCACGATGGGCGCGTTCGAGTACTGGAACGGCCTGGTCGCCACCGAGGGAGGGCTCTTCGGGGGCGGTGTCACCACCAGCGGCGGCATCGAGTTCCAGCCCATCACGGCCGGCCGGGGGAAGGATATCGGCGCGCCCTATCGCCGCCTCACCGACGAGGAACACCGCGTCCTCCAGCAGGGTGTCGATAACGCCTACGCGGACTTCGTCCGGCACGTCTCCGAGGCCCGGGACATCCCCGAGGCCACCATCAGGGACCGCATCGGCGCACTCGTCTACGACAACAAGACTGCCCAGGAGCTGGGCCTCATCGACGGTACCGCCAACCGCGAGGCAGCCTACGCCGAGGCGGCACGGCTGGCTGGCCTCGAAGGAGACGATTGGCAGGTCGTGCGCGAGAAAAGTGATTTCGGCCTGTTCAGCGGCCTGTTCAGCATCGGCGGAGAGGAGAAACCCGGCGTCGCGGATTCCAGCGCGCGCGGAGTCTGTTTCCCTCCATACACCATCCTCGCCTACCACGGGGATATCGCCGCACTCTGCGCCGGCCGGTAGCCGCACTCTTCGGTGACACGACGAAGGGGGCTCGTTTGAGCCCCCTTCGCCGTGGTATCCCCGAGACGGGTGGCAGCTACCGCTCGGGCGTGAACTTCACGGGCAGATGCTTGATACCGCCGATGAACGTCGACCGGAGCCGCTCGGGCGGCCCCGCAAGCTCGATATCCGGGAAGCGTCGGAACAACTCCTCGAACAGCACCCGCAGCTCGAGGCGGGCGAACCCGGCCCCAAGGCAGAAGTGCTCCCCAATACCGAAGGCCAGGTGGTCGTTCGGGCTCCGCGTGATATCGAACACGTCAGCATTCGGGAATACGTCTTCATCCCGGTTCACCGACGGGTACCACATCACCACGCGCTCGCCCTGCTTGATTTCCTGGTGGCGGATCTTTGTGTCCTGGAGCGCCACCCGTGCCATATGGGTCACCGGCGAGGTCCAGCGAAGGATCTCCTCGATCGCCGAGGGCAAGAGCGACATGTCGTTCAGCAGCTTCGCCTTCTGGTCCGGGTGCTCGCAAAGGGTCAGCAGACCACCCGACATCCCGTTCCGGGTGGTCTCGTTCCCCGCAAGGATGAGCAGGAAGCAGAACCAGAGGATGTCCTCGTCGGTCAGGTGCTCGCCCTCCAGTTCGGAATCGACGAGCAGGCTAATGATGTCCTCGCGGCGTGCGGTCTTGCGGGCCTGCAGCTCCTGGGCGAAGTACCCGAACATCTGCATCGTCCCGATGTTGCCGGTGATGCGCGCCGCCTCCTGCGTGCCCCGCTGTTCCTCCGGGACATCGGTCTGGTACTCGGGGTCACCCGGGCCCAGCACCTTGTTCGTCAGCTGGAACATCAGCCCCCAGTCCTTCTCCGGCAGGCCCAGCATCTGGCAGATGACCGCCAGGGGGATGTTGCAGGCAATATCCAGCACGAAGTCCGATTCGCCCTTCTTCGCGATCCGGTCGAGCAGCATATTCGTCGTCTCGCGGATCTTCGGCTCCCAGAGCGCCACGGCCCGCGGAGTGAAGCCCTTGTTCACCAGCCGCCGCATCTTCACATGCCGCGGCGGGTCCATCGTGATGATCATCTTCCCGTTGCCAGCTGCCGCCGCCGAGGCCTCGTCCGCGTTCACCGGCTCGTACTGCACGATGCCGCGCTCCGAGCTGAAGATCTCGGGGTGGCGCGAGACGTGGAGCACGTCCTCGTACTTCACCAGGTTCCAGTGCCCCTTCACCTCTTCGGTCGCCGGCGTCCAGCTAATGGGGTCCTCACGGCGAAGGATCTTGAACGCCTGGTGCGAAAGGCCCCGTTCGAACAGCTCTTCGTCGTTGAGGTTGATATCCGCCAGGCTGAGGGTGGTTTCGGTCGTCACGAGTCGGCTCCGTGTGTTTGGTGGGTAAGCAAGGAAAAACCGAGGCTATTTACCGCCCGGTCGATAGACTACGGCAATCGCCCGCCCCCGCGCCAGTGGTTTGGAAGTGTCCCTTACCGCCTGCTGTTCAGCCGCACCGGCAGGTGCTTCGTACCGTTGATGAAGTTCGAGCGCAGCCGCTCCGGCTCGCCCGCCAGCTCAATGTTCGGGAAGCGCCTGAACAGCTCCTCGAACATCACCTTGAGCTCCCGGCGCGCGAAGCCGGCGCCCAGGCAGAAGTGCTCGCCGATGCCGAAGGCCAGGTGCTCGTTCGGCGTGCGCGTGATGTCGAACGTGTACGGCTCTTCGAACACCTCTTCGTCACGGTTCGCCGATGGGTACCACATGAGCACGCGGTCTCCTGCCTTGATGTGCTGGCCCCGGATCTCCGCATCGGCCGTGGCGGTGCGCGCCATGTGGTGCAGCGGCGAAACCCACCGCAGGATCTCCTCCACCGCCGAATCCATCAGCGACATGTCGTTGATCAGCTTCGCCTTCTGGTCCGGGTGCTCGCAGAGCACGCGCAGGCCTCCCGAGATGCCGTTCCGCGTGGTTTCGTTGCCCGCCAGGATAAGCAGGAAGCAGAACGCCAGCAGGTCGCCCTCGGAGAGCTTCTCACCATCGACTTCCGACTCCAGCAGGATCGTCGGCAGGTCGTCCTCCCGGGGGTTCTTGCGCCGGTCTTCCAGCACGTGGCGGAAGTACTCCATCATCGTGGCGACGCCCCGCATCGCTGTCGCCCGGGCCGCCGCGCTCGTCCCCCGCTCCTCCTCCGGCACCTCTGTCTGGTATTCCGGGTCGCCCGAACCGAGCACCTTGTTCGTCAGTTCGAACATCAGCGCCCAGTCCTTCTGCTCGAGGCCCATCATCCCGCAAATCACGGCGAGCGGGAGCTGGCTTGCCACCTCGAGCACGAAGTCAAGCTCATCCCGGCCCTCGATCCTGTCCAGGATCTCGTTCGTGATCCGCCGGATCTCCGGCTCCATGGCATTCACGGCGCGGGGCGTGAAGCCCTTGTTCACCAGCCGGCGCATCTTCACGTGCCGCGGTGGGTCCATCCCGATGATGCTGATGTTCGCGCCGGCATTCTGCTGCTGTGCATCGATGCCCAGGTTCTGCAGCGCCTCGGGCCGGATCCCCGGGCCAGCAATGCCCTTGCTTGAAATGAACAGCTCCGGGTTCCGCGACACGTAGCGGATGTCTTCGTACTTCGTGATCGACCAGAACCCGTTCGCCACCTCTCCCGGAGGACTCCAATGGACGGGTGATTCCTGGCGGAGGCGCCGCAGTACCTCGTGGAAGCCCTCCCGCTGGAAGAGCTCCGGGTCGTTCAGGTCGATGTCGCTCAACTTCATGGCCGGGGCGGTCATTGCTCTAGTTCCTTATGCAAACTTGCCGTGCGTCAACCGCACGTTGGGCGAAGAACGAACGCTTGGGGGTTGACGCGGCCTACTCGCTCACCCAGGCGATCGCCTGGCGCGGGCACATTCGGATGGCGCGCTCCACCTTCTCTACCAGCTCCGGTGCGACCTCATCCACGAGCACGACGCTCACATCGTCATCGCCGACCTTGAAGACTTCGGGCGCGGCCTTTTCGCACTTCGCGTGGCCTTCGCACATGTCGGCGTTCACTTTCACTTTCACGGGCGGTTCTCCGGGTTTGGATTGGGGTCTGCGGCGGGGCACACTCCGCCCGCAAGTGGGACGAAGGATACATGTTTACCGCCCGGTAGGGTAGTGGCAGGCAAACAGCCCGAAGTTCGTTCGGGCCTACGCCTGGACTCTCCCGGCGCCGGCAGGCGGGCAGTGACGCCCCGGCTCTCTCGGCGGCGGTTTCACGCCTTGGCGGGGTCGGTGGCAGCGGCCGGTGTCTCTTTTTGGTTCGATGCGCGCTTTGGACGGGCAGCACCTCCGGGGACTTGGACACTCTACGCCCCATGCACTACGACGGGGATTTGGCCGTCTTGCGCGAGCGACTACTCGGGCCACCCGGACCATGCACTCGACT
>CAYUVT010000076.1:0-12617 GCA_964448165.1 uncultured Anaerolineaceae bacterium
GCTCGCGGCATCAGGATGTTCGCCACCTGCATCACCGGGTAGGTGTAAAACGCCACCGGAACCGACTTTCGTTCCTGTGAGCCGTCCTCCGGTTCCTCCAGCGCGGCCATCTCCGCCTTGAGCGTGGGGTTCCGCTCCAGCATCGAGACGGGCAGGAACCAGCCGAGAAGCGTCGCCAGCTCGGCGTGCTCTGGCACCAGGCTCTCGATGACGAACGAGCTTCCCTCCGGGTCGAGCCCAACTGCCAGCCAGTCGAGTGCCACTTCCCACACGGCATCGCGGACGCGCTGAATGTCATCGGCGTAGTCCGAGACCTGGTAGTCGGCGATGAGGAAGTACGTCTCGTACTGGTGCTGGAGCCGAACCCAGTTCTCCAGCGCCCCCGCGTAGTGCCCGAGGTGGAGTGCTCCGGTCGGCCGGATCCCGGTAAGGATTCGCTTGCGCTCGGTCATCGAGGCGCTCCCCCGCGCGGCGGACCGCCACCCGGGCGCGGGCCGCCGCCCGGCCGCAGGGGTGGCCGGGGCGCACCCGTCTGCGGCCCGCCCCGTTCGAGCGAACGAGCGTAGGCGTTCACCTGCCGGGACGCCTGGTCGAGCAGGTCGAGCTCGTTGCCGAACACCGACTCCTGCTCGTTCGTCACGGCCGCAAGGACGTGGATCCACGACCTGCACTGCGAGAGTGCCCCGCGCGCATCGCGCAGCAGCGCGAGCTGTGCCGGGCCTTCCCGCGTGCCTGCCTCGGCGATGAGCCCGCAGGCCACACCGGCGAGCTCGAAGGCCTTGGCCTGCGCATCGGCCGCCGCCTTCAGGTTCGATCCGATCTTCAACCGCCCGATGGCGGCCGCGAGCCGGATCGCCGTGTTCCACGCCTCAATCGTCTGTTCGCCTTCCGCCATCAGGCAGCCTCCCCATAACAACCATCCAGGAATGCGAGGAGCCGGTCGCAGGCGGTTTCGACCGCCGCAGCCAGCGCATCTTCATCGGTACAGGACTCGGTGATCGCCTGCATTTCGGCCCCGGCGTGCGCGATATCGGCAACCAGGTGAACCGAGAAGAACTCGAATTGTTTGGGCTCGAACCCGTAGTGTTCGGTGAGCCCCTTGATAACCTGCCACGACATCTGGGGGACCTGTCCCTCAAACGCGAACAGCGTCCCCAGCGCCTCCGCGAGGGGAGCCTCGCGCGCAGCGGTCTGAAAGTGCTCGATAAGCGCCTTCGTCTGCGGCCGCAGCTCCGCCATCCGGATGTCTTCCCGGCTCAGGCCAAGGGCCGCGGCAAACTCCAGCCAGAGCGCCGGGTGGTTCCGCTCGCCGTGCTCCTCATCCCACAAATTGTCGAGCAGCAGCTGGCGGATGGAGGGCGATTCTGTCCGGCTGTGGATCGCACTGAGGTAACGCGGGAACGCTACCTCGAACGGATAGAACTGGCGCACGAATGTCCGCAATGTTTCGAGAGGCAGCGTTCCCGCAGCCCACTCCACGTAGAAGGGGTGCTTCAGGATCGAGCGGTCGTCCAGGATAGCCCTGAGCCGCCGTTCGAGGCCGCTGGTGGAGCTGGTGGTGGTCATGGTCTCAACTCCTTGCGTGGGGGGCCGCCCTCCCCCGCCGGTTGGGCCGGTCTAAATCACCGGCAAATGTGCCATCGCTTCCCGGACCTTTTCGGCCGGGTAGTGGTCGTCGATGAGCTTGCCCGACAGGTAGTCATCGTACGCCTGCAGGTCGAGCAGGCCGTGGCCGCTGAGGTTGAAGAGGATCACGCGCGACTTGCCCTCCTCCTTCGCGGCCAGCGCCTCGTCGATGGCCCCGCGGATCGCGTGCGAGCTCTCGGGCGCCGGGATGATGCCCTCGGTCTGGGCGAACAGGGTGGCCGCCTCGAAGCACGGGTTCTGCGGGTAGGCCTTCGCCTCGATGTACCCCTCGTCGTAGAGCTGGCAGAGCAGCGGCGCCATCGCGTGGTAGCGCAGCCCACCCGCGTGGATCCCCGGTGGCATGAACGTGTGGCCAAGCGTGTACATCTTCATGAGCGGCGTGAGGCCGGCCACGTCGCCGAAGTCATAACAGTACTCGCCCTTGGTCAGGCTGGGGCACGAGGCTGGCTCCACCGCCACGAAGCGTGTGTCCTTCTTACCGTCGAGCCGGTCTTTCAAGAAGGGGAACAGCAGCCCGGCCGCGTTTGAGCCACCGCCCGCGCAGCCGATGACGACGTCAGGGTACTCGCCCGCCATCTCCATCTGCTTCATCGCTTCCTGGCCGATCACCGTCTGATGCAGGAGGACGTGGTTGAGCACGCTGCCGAGCGAATAGCGCGTGTCCTCGCGCATCGCCGCATCCTCCACCGCCTCGCTGATGGCGATGCCGAGAGAGCCCTGGCTCTCCGGGTCTTCGGCCAGGATGCCGCGGCCCGCGTTGGTCTCATCGCTCGGGCTCGCCACCACCGAGCCGCCCCATACCCGCATCATCGAGCGCCGGTACGGCTTCTGGTTGTACGAGACCTTCACCATGTACACCTTGCATTCGAGGCCGAAGAGCTTGCAGGCAAAGGCAAGCGACGAACCCCACTGGCCCGCTCCCGTTTCGGTCGCGATGCGCTTTACGCCTTCCTGCTTGTTGTAGTAGGCCTGGGCCACGGCCGTGTTCGGCTTGTGCGAGCCGCTGGGCGAAACGCCCTCGTACTTGTAGTAGATGTGTGCCGGTGTATCGAGCGCCTTCTCCAGGAACGTCGCCCGGATGAGCGGCGCCGGGCGCCAGATCTTGAGGATGTCGCGCACCTCCTCCGGGATCGGGATGTAGCGCTCCGTGCTGACTTCCTGCTTGATGAGCTCCATGGGGAAGAGCGGTGCCAGCGCCTCGGGCCCGATCGGCTCGTGCGTTGCCGGGTGCAATGGGGGTGCCGGCGGGTTCTTCAGGTCGGCGGAGATGTTGTACCAGTGGGTCGGGAGTTCCGACTCGTCCAGGTAGAATTTGCGCGTTGCCATTGGTGCTGTCCCTCTACTGCGTGGTTTCCACCCTTGCCGGGCCGGGTTGCGAAGCCACCCCCATGCAGCTTCGTTCCGTTGTGTCTCCGCGGTGGATACGCCTTGCGGCTCAGAGAACACAAAACCCCTCGCCATCAAAGGACGAGGGGTTCTCGCGGTGCCACCTTTGTTCCCGGGCGGATTGCGCCGCACGGGCCCTTGTCAGCCGCCGCGGCTTGCGCCGCGAGGGCCCTGGCTGCGATAACGGTGCCACTCCGCCGCAACCTACTGCCGTGGGGTTCGGCTGCGGAGCTCCCGGGCCCATTCACCTGCCGCGCTGCCACCGGGCTCTCACCTTCCCCCGGTTCTCTGGAGGCTCGCCTGACCGGCTACTCTTCCCGATCGACGCCAATCTTCGATTGAGCCATCAAGGTATGGCCGCCACGCGCGGCTGTCAATTGCCTGTCTCGCCGGCAAGGAACTCCTCCAGCGCCTTCACCGCCACCGGCTCGGTGAGCACCGGCGCGTGGCCCACCCCGGGGACCTCCACCAGCTTCGAACCCGGCAGTGCTTCCACCATCTTCCGCGCAATCTCCGCGCTCAGCACATCGCTCTTCGCCCCCCGCAGGATGAGCACCGGGCAGGGCATCGCTTTGAATGCATCCCACGGCTGGACAGCCGGGGGGGCCGCCGGGGTCGTGCGGATGGCCGGGTCCATCTTCCACACGTATACCCCACTATCGCTCCGGCGGACGTTATAGCGCGCGAATTCCACGAGCTGGTCGTCGGCCAGGTGCTCGACCATGGGCGCGTAGTGTTCGCGGTAGTACTTCACCACCGCCTTCATGTCGGCGAACATCTCTGGCGCGTTTCCCACGTAGGAGAGGATGCGCTGCAGCCCGGCCGGGTCGATCTCGGGCCCGACATCGTTCAAGACCGCGTGCTCCACACGCTCCGGGAATTTCGGGGCGTACTGCATGGCGATGAGGCCCCCCATCGAGGTCCCCACGAGCGCGAAGCGCTGGAGCCCGAGCGCCTCGCGGATCGCCTCCAGATCAGTCACGTAGGTGTCGATGGTGTACTCCCCGGGAGGACCCCACTCGCTCTCGCCGCGGCCCCGGACATCGAGACAGTAGACGTGGTACTTCGCCGCAAGGATGTTGGCGATCCCATCGAAGGTATGCGCCTGGCCCGCGAGGCCATGGATCATCATCACCACGGGCGACCCGGGTGTGCCGCGCGCCAGCAGATGGTGCCGAAGGCCGTTCGCTTCGACGAAGATGTCACGAATCGGGTACACGGTAGCCATGGCTGCCCTCGGTTGGTAGTGGGCGGATTGTAGCCATCGGGCCCGAGCCTGCCACCCGCATTCCCGGGGGGTGCGGATTAGAGCCGCTGGCGGCCGGCGAAACCCGTGTGAAGCTCGTGCCAGTACGCAATCGCCGGCTCGCCGAGGAGGTAGCAGAGGTACACGACGCGCCCATCGCGTTCGTGAAAGAAATCGATGAGGCCCTTCTCGGGATCCTTGAGCTCGATTCCACGCTGGTCGAGTTCGCTTGCCGCCCGCTGGAGCTCCCGGTTCAACTCCGCCACGCGGTTTGTCCCGCCCGCTTCCCACGGGTTCGCCAGCAGGTGCCCGTCGCCGCTCGCACCGCGCACGTCGGCTGCCAGGCTGGCCTGCAGCGCCCGGAGCTCGACATAAGCCGTTCGGATGCGTTCCAGCACCGGGATCGCTCCCGGCAACGCGGCCTGGGCCTCTTCCAGCGTGTAAAGCCGCACGGGTTCAGACGAACAGGTGGAGTGGCATCTGCCTGGGGTGCACCGTCGAACCACTCTCGAGGACGGCCTGGTCCATCAACTCGTCGTGCACGCCGGGGCCGATGACGACGTTTCGCCCGACCCGCAGGCCCGACGGGACCGTGACGCGCTTGCCAACAATGGTGATGCCCGTGTTCACGATGTCGGGGCGGTCGAAGTTCGGGACGTTGCTCGTGCCCTCACCCACCACGCTCTCGCGACCCACGGTTACCTCCTTGTCGAGGATTGCGCGGTCGATGATGGCGCCCGATTTGATGACGCAGCGGTGCTGGATGACAGAGTCCCGGACAATTGCCCCTTCTTCGATCACCACTCCAGGGGAGATCACCGAGCGCGAGACCTCGCCGGCTACATAGGCCGCAGGCGAGATAAGCGCTTCGCGCACCGTTGCGCGCGCCCCGAATCGGGCCGGCGGCAGCAGCGTGCCCGACGTCCTCAGTCGCAGGTCGGGGTCCTCCAGGTTCAGTGGCGGGTTTGGGCTCAACAGGTCCATGTGCGCCGCCCAGTAGCTTTCGATCGTGCCGACATCGCGCCAGTACCCCTGGTACTGGTAGCCGAACACCCGGTGCGAACGGTACATGCGAGGGATGATGTCGCGGCCGAAATCGTGCGCGCTCGCATCGCCCAGGTCAGCATCCTCCTGGAGCTGTTCGACGAGCACATCTTTGTTGAACACGTACACGCCCATCGAGGCCCATTGGCCCCGCGGTTGCGCCGGCTTCTCCTGGAAGTCCGTCACGCGCCCGTTTCCATCGAGGTCCAGCACACCAAAGCGGTGCGCCTCCTCGCGTGGCACCTGGTAGACCGCGACGGTCGCATCAGCGCCCTGGCTCCGGTGGTACGCCACCATGTTCCGGTACGACGTCAGGTAGATATGGTCGCCTGCGAGGATCAGCACCTCGCGCGCGCGGGATTCCTCGATGACGTAGAGGTTCTGGTACACCGCGTCGGCCGTACCCTGGTACCAGTCGGCATCGGCGCGGCCGAGGTACGGCTGCAGGATCTGGATGCCGCCCTCGGGAGTATCGAACCCCCAGGCGCGCCCACCGCCGATATGGTTGAAGAGCGAGCGCGGCCGGTACTGCGTCAGGATGGCGACCTTCGTAATCCCGCTGTTCCCGCAGTTGCTGAGCACGAAATCGACAATCCGGTACTGCCCCCCAAATACCACCGCCGGTTTCGCCCGCTGTTCCGAGAGGATGGAGAGGCGGTCTCCCTGGCCCCCGGCAAGGATCATCGCGAGGACGTTGTTCATGCACGACCCCTCTTGTTCGCTGGGGCCATTCTACGCATCGGGGGCCGCCCTCCGTCACGGATGAGCGGCCCCCGAATCGTTCGACTAACAGGCTGCCCGCAACGCGGCTGCCTCCGATCGGAGCACCATCGCAAACGCGCAATCTCGACAAATCACGGTTGCGTACCGGCTCCGCCGGGCCCCTGCGGGTTCGACATCGGCGACCACAATGCGCGAATGCGCCCGGGTCACCCGCCCGCAGAGCGGGCATGGACTATGGATCGGACTTCTGCTTCGAGACATCTCCCTACCTCAAAGCGCCACCGTCCCCAGCGTCGCATCAATCCAGGCCCTCGTGAATCCGGGGGAGCGCCTACGGGATTCCCCCACGCTCGCGTGAAGTCCGGTGCCGGCGGCGAAGTATACTCGCGCCATGAGGACCGTCCGCATCGGGCTCGCCCAGATTGACACGACCGTCGGCGATATCAAGGGGAACATCGAAACCATCTCCAGGCGCATAGCCGAAGCCCGCGAAGCTGGCTGCGCCATCGTCGCCTTCCCCGAGCTCGCCGTCACCGGCTATCCGCCCGAGGACCTCGTCCTCCGGCGCGCCTTCTGTGAGGCCTCGCACGAGGCCGTCGCATCACTGGCGCCGACAGTCCGCGACATCATCGCGATCGTTGGCTTTGTGGACTGGATGAACGGCGACGCTTACAACGCGGCCGCCATCATCGCCAACGGCCACTGGGTCGATACGTACCACAAGCGCCGCCTGCCCAATTACGGCGTCTTCGACGAAGAACGTTACTTCGCCGCCGGCAAGCGCATCCCGGTCTATGCCGCGGGCGAGGTCACGTTCGGGGTCAGCATCTGCGAGGACATCTGGTATCCCGGCAAGCCGCTCGATGCGCTCGCACTCGCTGGCGCGGAGCTCTGCATCAACATCAATGCCTCGCCCTACCAGCGGGGCAAGGCGCAGGGCCGCGAAAAAATGATCGCCACCCGCGCCGCCGATAACCTGGTCGCTGTCGCCTACCTCAACGCGGTCGCCGGCCAGGATGAGCTGGTCTTCGATGGGGCCTCCCTCGTTGTCGATGCCGAGGGACAGGTCCTGGCGCGCGGCCCGCAGTTCCGCGAAACCCTCTTGGCCATCGAAATCGACCTCGATGCGGTGGTCCAGCGCCGTCTCCACGACCCGCGCCGCCG
Organism: uncultured Anaerolineaceae bacterium; assembly: GCA_964448165.1. Taxonomy (GTDB): domain Bacteria; phylum Chloroflexota; class Dehalococcoidia; order Tepidiformales; family Tepidiformaceae; genus Amarobacter. The sequence continues at coordinate 7,211 of CAYUVT010000076.1, forward strand.
CGTCGAACTCCGCGAACGCGATGGCCTGACCGGCACGGAGCTGGTGGACCTCGGCTGGCCTGCGCCGGTGTCTACCCGTCAGCCCGGGCCAGGGCCTGTTGCCCCCCACCTCTGTGACGAGGAGGAAGTATGGGAGGCCCTGGTCCTTGGCACCCGGGACTATCTCGGCAAGACGGGCTTCCGGCAGGCAGTCGTTGGGCTTTCCGGCGGCATCGACTCCAGCGTGGTGGCGGCGATCGCGGTCGACGCCATCGGCGCGGAGAATGTTGCCGGCGTTTCGATGCCGAGCCGCTACTCCAGCCAGCACAGCCGCGACGATGCTCGCGCCCTCGCCGAAAACCTCGGCATCCGGTATCTCACCATTCCCATCGAGCCGGCTCACGCGGCCATGCTCGATATGCTCGCCGATGCCTTCGAAGGCCGCGAAATTGGCACCGCCGAGGAGAACATCCAGGCCCGCCAGCGCGGCAACATCCTCATGACCCTCGCTAACGCGTTCGGGTTTATCACGCTTACCACGGGCAACAAGAGCGAACTCGCGACCGGCTACGCCACGCTCTACGGCGACATGGCGGGAGGATTCGCGGTCATCAAGGATGTGCCAAAGACGCTCGTGTACCGCCTGGCCCGCTGGCGCAACGAGAAGGCCGGCACCGACCTGATCCCCGAGCACGTCATCACCAAGCCGCCCAGCGCTGAATTGAAGCCCAACCAGTTCGACCAGGACACGCTCCCTCCATACGAGGTGCTCGACCCGATCATCGAGGCCTACGTGGAGGACGACCGCACGGTGGACGAGATCATCGCCGCCGGATTCGACGAGGCCACCGTACGCCGGGTGGTCGCGATGGTGGACCGGAACGAGTACAAGCGCCGCCAGGCGCCGCCGGGAGTGAAGATCACCCCTCGCGCCTTTGGCCGCGACCGCAGGCTTCCCCTCGCCGCACGGCTGCGCCTGCACTGACGGGTCCGGCGGGCGCGCCTGCATCGCGCCTTTGGCCACGAGCATCGATTCAACTGATCGGCGACATACCGGCCGCGCTGTCCAAGGGGTCGAATGTCCGGCGCCGCCGTAGAATGCGGCGAAGCCATTTCCAAGGAACGCGCATGCCTGCATCAAACACCTGTGTGAAGACCGGCCAGGGGACGGTCGCCATGGCCACCATCCCCTACCCCGACGAGCCCGGACCGGGGCAGGCCCTCGTCCGCACGACCCTCAGCACGATTTGCGGCAGCGACATTCACATCGTCGACGAGATGCCGCTGCCACCCGGCGTGCCCATGGGCCACGAGGCGATCGGCATCGTCGAGGCCGTGGGAGCCGGCGTGACCGCCGTGAAGCCGGGCGACCGCGTGGTGACCGGGTGCCTCGTATGCTGTGGCACCTGCCGGCGGTGCCTCGAAGGCGACCACCAGGTTTGCGAGACGTTCAACGCCCCGGGCAACCTGCTGTTCGGCGCCCAGGGCGAATTCTTCCTGGTCAACGGCGCTCAGACGAGCATGGCGAAGATCCCGGACTCGCTGAGCGACGAGCAGGTCCTGTTCGTCACCGACATCATGTCCACGGGCTTCGCCGCCCTTGAGCGCGCCGAAATCAAACCTGGCGACGTGGTCGCAGTCTTCGCCCAGGGGCCGGTTGGCCTCTGCGCCACCGCCGGGGCACGGGCCTATGGTGCTGGCACCATCATCGCCGTGGAGTCCATCCCCGAGCGCGTGGCCATGGCGAAGCGCTTTGGCGCCGACATCGTCGTCGAGCCCGCCGGCGCGGTGGAAAAGATCATGGAGCTCACCGGCAACAAAGGTGTCGACATCGCCGTCGAGGCACTCGGCCACCAGGTAACGTTCGAAAACGCCTGCCGGGTCGCGCGTCTTGGCGGAACCGTCAGCTCTGTGGGGATTTACAGCGCCTTCCCCGAGCTCCGGCTGCCCACGGGCGGCTCGTTCATCCATCGCAAGCTGGTCACCACCTTCTGCCCGGTCGGTACAGCCCGCCTCGAACGGCTGATGGCGATGATCGCGGGAGGCAAGGTCGACCTGACCCCGCTGATCACGCACAACATGAAGATCAGCGAGACGCCCGCGGCCTACGACCTCTTCCGCAAGCGCGATGGCGGAGTGCTGAAGATCGCGCTGCGCCCCTGATCGCATACGCTCCCGGCGCAGTACCACCCGGGTGGACATCGGGTGACTGCCACGTGTGCGTGCCTTTCGGGCCCGGCTGGGGGCGTCGAACCTGCCCACGCGGGGAGCAAACACGCTCCCGGCGGGGAGAGGTCGCTCCATGGGTATCCAGCGCCCGCGGCGCCTGGTGGCGCTTGCAGCCGTTGCGGTCCTTGCCGCATCGAGTGCCGGGTTTGCCGCCTCGAACACGGTCGATAGCTCTCGTGCCGGGGATGGGACGGGCACCATCTCCGGCTACAGCGTAGACCGGATCCGGTACCGGCTCCGGCCGGCAAACCCGGGCATCCTCAACGCGGTCGTCTTCCGGCTCGATGCGCCGGCACAGACGGTGCGGGCACAGCTCTGGCCGGGCGGGCCATGGCTCACGTGCCAGAACACCACGGGCCGCAACTGGCGCTGCCCCGGCACGGGCTCCGCGAACGCTCCGGTCGGAGCGCTCACGGACCTCCGGGTTGTGGCTTCCGAATAACGGCGGTTACGTCAGTGCCCGCCGGGCCAACCGTCGAATCTCCGGTTCGTAGGCATCGAAGGCCGGGAAGCGCAGGTTGATCGTCCGCGCGATGCCGGCCGGAGCTTCGCCGCTCAGCCGCCAGCGCACCAGCAGCAGCGCGACCCACCACAGGAGCGATGCCCTCACGAGCGCCGGCAACAGCGCCCACTCGGCCTCGGAGAGCGGCCGGACCGACTGGTAGCCTTCGAACAGCGCCGCCGCCAGCCGCGGGTCGAGGGGCTCGAATGGCATCAGGAGCGGCGCGAGGTCGCACGCCCACGCATCGCGCCGGGCGAAATCGAAATCCAGCACGCCGCTGAGCTGACCGTCCTTGAACAGCAAGTTCCGGGGCGAAAAGTCGCCGTGGATTGGATGGTCGGGCAGATCCGGGTAGTGCAGGCGCGCGAGCTCCCGGAGGTTCCGGTAGCGTTGCCGCCGAATGTTCGCCGCAAGCTCGGGGTACTCCCGCCCAAAGGCCGAGACCAGCGCGTTGAAACTCCCGATCCCGGAGGGTTCCACCATGACATCGAGTTCCCAGGTCTTCCCGAATCCGGGGCGTTGCCCGGGCGCCTCGAACGATGCGACGTCGCGGTGGAACCTGCCAAGCAATCGCCCGAGGATGTGGCGCGATGCCGGCGTGTCGCCCGCCGTGGGCTGGCCTTCAAGGAACCGATGGCACGTCCACATTCCGCCCTCGAAGGTGACCGCTGCCGAGCCATCAGTCGCCGGGCGGGCCAGTGGCACCGGCCACCCCTTGCCTGCAGCGAAGGTCATCAGGCGTTGTTCCCAGCGGATCGCACCGTGCCCGCGCAGCACGCCGTAGCGGCGGACCACCACCACTTCTTCTCGCGTTTCGACGCGCCAGTGACGGTTTACGCTGCCCACATCGAAGGCTTGCTGGCTTCCGCCCGCCAGGCCGAACGCGACCAGCACCTCTCCCGGCACCACCGCGGTAGGTTCATTGCCCATGGGTTCACCTTCGCGCCCGCGAAGCAAAAGGGAAAGGGCCTCGCATTCGGAACAAGAAAGCCCCCTCCCCGGTTCACCGGGGAGGGGGCTGCCTTGAGCGCCGGAAGCGCTACTTCTGGATGATGTTGATGGTGCAGGCCGAGCAAAGGCCGATGACGTGCGCGAGCCCGATCTTCGAACCCTCGACCTGGCGGCCGCCAGCCTGCCCGCGGAGATGGAAGACGATCTCGGCGATGTTCGCGACACCGGTCGCGCCAAGCGGATGGCCCTTCGAGAGGAGGCCGCCGCTGGCGTTCACCACCGCCGTGGTTTTCGGCTTGTAGGTCTTGTCCTGGAAGGGTGCGACATCTTCCTGGTACTTGGTTGGGATCTTGTTCCCGATCCACGGGGCGCCGCTCGCCACATGGGCCGCGGCTTCGCCGTCGCCGCACAGGCCCAGGTTCTCGTAGTGCAGGAGCTCGGCCGTGGCGAAGCAGTCGTGCAGTTCCACCTGGCTCAGGTCTTCCGGCCCGATGCCTGCCTGCTCGTAGGCGATCTTGGCGGCGTTGCGCGTCAGCGTGTTGATGTCGGGCAGGGTGAGGTCGCGATCGGTGAACGGGTCGCTCGTCAATACGCTGGCCGCGATCTTGATCGGCTGCGTGGTGAACTGGCGCGCCTTATCCATCGAACACAGGACGGCAGCCGCGGCGCCGTCGCCGGTGGGGCAGCACATCAGCAGCGTGTTCGGGTACGAGATCATTCGCGAATTCATGACCTCATCGAGCGGCGATTCCTTCTGGTACTGGGCCAGCGGGTTCTGGGTGCTGTGGTAGTGGTTCTTCACGCTTGCAAGGGCGAAATGCTCCTGCTTCGTGCCGTACTTTTTGGCGTGCTCCATGCCCGCCATGCCGAACACCGCCGGCATCATGTACGAACCGACGCGGCCTTCCAGGCTCGTCGCCGGGTCGCCGCGCGAGCCGAGCAGGCCCTGCTTGCCCATCTGCTCCGAACCCACCGCCATCACCACATCGTACGCGCCGGAAGCGACCGCGAAGTAGGCCTCGCGGAAGGCTGTCGAGCCGGTCGCGCACGCGTTCGCGACGTTCACGACGGGGATGCCCGTCTGCCCCATCTGCTGCAGGATGCGCTGTCCCGAACCGGAGGTGGAGTACAGGTTGCCGCTGTACAGCGCCTCGATCTGCTTCATTTCGGCGCCGGCGTCCTTCAGCGCTTCGAGGCCGGCCTGGGCGGCGAGCTGGGAGAAATCCCGGTCGGCATACCGCCCGAACTTGATCATCGAAATACCAATGATTGCTACTTCTCGCACTGGCTTCCTCCTTCGTGCGGTGGGCGTCAGGCCGGTGTGAACCGGTACGCGATGTACGAGTTGCCCTCTTTGTCCTCCGAGACTTTCTCGGTGAACATCTTCACCCGCATCCCAAAGTGGATGTTTTCGGGCTTTGGCTCGATCCCCACGATGTTCGTGTTCACGCTGCCGCCGCCGTCCAGGTCAACCACCGCCGCGATGTAGGGGGCCTGCACGTAGGGCGTGGCCTGGTGGATGATCGTGAAGACGTGGACTTCTCCCGTCGAAGCCAGTTTCACCGTCTCGAATGGGCCGGAGCTGCTGCACTTCGCGCAAAACAGCCGTGGGCCGACGTACTTGGTCCCGCAGTTCTTGCAGATGGACCCGTTCAGGTAATCCTCTTCCCGCGTGGCCCCAAGGGTCAGGTGTGGGACGAGTGGGCGCACTTCCGGCGCTGCCGCGGTCGCTTCAGCCAAGCGAAA
>CAYUVT010000077.1:0-5571 GCA_964448165.1 uncultured Anaerolineaceae bacterium
TCGAAGGTGACCTCGATCTGGGGGATGCCGCGGGGTGCGGGGAGGAGGCCATCGAGGATGAAGCGGCCGAGCGATTTGTTGTCGGCCGCCATGGGGCGTTCGCCCTGGAGGACGTGGATCTCGACGCTCGGCTGGTTATCGGCGGCGGTGCTGAAGGTCTGGCTCTTGGCAGTCGGGATGGTGGTGTTGCGGGGGATGATCGGGGTCATCACGCCGCCCAGGGTCTCGATGCCAAGCGTCAGGGGTGTCACGTCCAGGAGAAGGACATCCTTGACTTCGCCCTTGAGGACGCCGGCCTGGACGGCGGCGCCGATGGCGACCACTTCATCGGGGTTCACGCCCTTGTGGGGGTCCTTGCCGAAGAAGTCGGCGACGAGCTTCTGGACGGCGGGCATGCGGGTCTGGCCGCCGACGAGGACGATTTCGTCGATATCGGAGGCTTTCTTGCCGGCATCGGCGAGGGCTTTCTTCACGGGCTCCAGGGTGCCGGTGAGCAGTTCGCCTACGAGCTGTTCGAGCTTCGAGCGGGTGAGGGTGATGTTGAGGTGCTTGGGGCCGCTTGCATCGGCGGTGATGAAGGGCAGGTTGACCTCGGTCTGCTGGGCGCTGGAGAGCTCGATCTTGGCTTTTTCGGCTTCGGCCTTGAGGCGCTGGAGGGCCTGGCGGTCCTGGCGGAGGTCGATGCCCTCGGCTTTCTTGAACTCATCGATCAGCCAGTCGATGACGCGCTGGTCGAAGTCGTCGCCGCCGAGGTGGGTATCGCCGTTGGTGCTGAGCACCTGGAAGGTGCCTTCGCCGAGTTCGAGGATGGAGATATCGAAGGTGCCGCCGCCGAGGTCGTAGACGGCGATGAGCTCGTCGTGCTTCTTATCGAGCCCGTAGGCGAGGGAGGCGGCGGTGGGCTCGTTGATGATACGGAGCACTTCGAGGCCGGCGATCTTGCCGGCGTCCTTGGTGGCCTGGCGCTGGGCATCGTTGAAGTAGGCGGGGACGGTGATGACGGCCTCGGTGACCGGCTCGCCCAGGTAAGCCTCGGCATCGGCCTTGAGCTTCTGGAGGATCATGGCGCTGATCTCGGGCGGGCTGTAGGTGCGTTCGCCGAGCTTCACGATGGCATCGCCGTTGGGGGCGGCCGAGACGCTGTAGGGGACGAGCTTGAGGTCGCGCTGGACTTCCGGGTCATCGAGCTTGCGGCCCATGAAGCGCTTGATGCTGAAGATCGTGTTTTCGGGGTTGGTGACGGCCTGGCGCTTGGCCACCTGGCCCACGAGGCGTTCGCCGGACTTGGTGACGGCGACGATCGACGGCGTGGTGCGCGCGCCTTCGGCGTTGGGGATGACGACGGGCTCGCCGCCTTCCATGACGGCCATGCAGCTGTTCGTCGTCCCCAGGTCGATTCCAATAACTTTGCCCATCTGTCACTCCTGTTCGCCGCGGGCTGCGTGCCGCGAGCGTTGCGTGGTGGTGTTGGCGAACCGCGATGGCGGCTCGTGCGTTCGGTTGGTGGTGGTCACGCGGGCGGTGACTCGCCGACGATGACCATGGCGGGCCGGATGACCTTGCCCTGGAGTTCGTAGCCCTTTTGGACTACGTGGAGGACCTTGCCTTCTTCCCCGGGCTGGCGGCCAACGGCCTCGTGGCGGGCGGGGTCGAAGGGCTGGTTTTCGGCCGCTATCTCGGTGACGCCCATGGCTTCGAGAAGGCGGCTGAACTTATGGTGGATGTTGATGACGCCCTGGACCCAGTTGAGGCCGGCGAGCGTGGAATCGACGGATTCGACAGCGCGGTCGAGGTCGTCGTAGACGGGGAGGAGGTTGATGACGAGGGCGGCGTTGGAAAGCCGGGCCATCTCGCCGCGCTCCTGTTCGACGCGCCGCTTGTAGTTGATGAAGTCGGCGGCGCTGCGCTGCCAGTTCTTGTAGTAGGTCTCGGCCTTTTCGCGCTCGGCCTCGAGTTCGGACCGGGGGTCGGCGCCGCCCTCGGGCCGGGAAGCTTCGGCCTGGGCGGCGTCATCGTGCATGCGCGCGGCCGCGCGCTTATCGACAATGCGTTCATCGGATTCGTCCGCCATATCCACCTCCATGAGGGCGCCGCCGCGGGCGCCGTGTGTGTGATCGCAGTGCGAGGTCAATCGCCCTCGCCATAGAACTCGCGGATGAGCTCGGTGAGGACGTCGCTCACGTAGCGGACGTGGGCGACGGCATCGCCGTATTGCATGCGGGTTGGGCCGAGGATGCCGACGATGCCACCGGCGCCGCTTTCGGGGCCGTAGCGGGCGAGCACGAAGCTCATGTCCTGGTAGGGGCCTTCGCGGTTTTCATCGCCGATGACGACGGCGACGCCGGGCTGGGAGAGGGCATCGGTGGGGATGGCCTCGCGCAGCTTGCGCTCTTCGACGGCGTCGAGGGTATCGAGCATGCGGTCGCTCTGGCCGAATTCGGGCTGGCGGAGCATTTCGCGGACGCCTTCGACAATCGGGGCATCGACCTGGGCGGCCTGTTCCTTGAGCAGAAGGTCGGTAAGGGCAGCGACCACGGCGCCCTCGACCTGGCCAAGGGGTTCGGCGCCTTCGCGGACGGGGAATTCGGCGACGGTTTTGCCGCCGAACTCGGCGTTGAGCCTGGCGGCGAGGCGGGTGAGCTGTTCCTGGTGGGCGGGCACGGGGAAATCGATGATGCGCTGGTGGACGCCGCTATCGCTGGTGACGGCGACAAGGAGGGCGCGGTTTTCGAGCAGTTCGACGAGCTGGAGCTGCTTGAGGCGCACCTCGACGAGCCGCGGCTGGGTGACGAGGGCGACGTTGCGCATGTGGTTTGCGAGCACGCTGGCGGCCAGGCCGATCCACTCCTCCAGGTCGCGCGAGGCCTGGTGGAACTGGTGGAGGATGGTGAACTGCTCCTGGGGGGTGAGGGCGCGCTCGGGCATGAGGCTGGAGACGTAGTAGCGGTAGCCGCGGTGGCTGGGGATGCGGCCGGCGGAGGTATGGGGGTGGGTGATCATGCCCTCGTCTTCGAGGGCGGCCATTTCGTTGCGGACGGTGGCGCTGGACAGGCCGAGGCGATGGCGCTCGACGAGCGCCTGTGACCCGACCGGCTGAGCGGAGCCGACGAAGTCATCGACGATGAGAGCGAGGATGCGCGCCCGGCGCTCTGACAACGACATTATCAACCCTGTTGGCCCAGTTTAGCACTCCGAAGGAAAGAGTGCTAAGCGGCCCTGGTTCAGTGTACCAAAGGGAAGGGAGGAGGGAGAAGGGAGGAGGGAGAAGGGAGGAGGGAGGAGCACGCGAGCCCCGGCCGTGAGGGAGGGGACACGAAGCGCTCGGACCACATTCGCAGGCCCCGCACCTGGAGGAGGGTTAGAGGTCGACCGTCTCCAGTTCGATGTCGATGAGCTCGGCGTCGAGCCGCCATTCGGCGATCGCCGATGCGATGGCCTGGGCCTGTTCGCTGGCGTGGCGGGAGCTGTTCGAGAGCACGGCGGCGCCGATGACCGCAGCGCCCGGCTCGTCCAGGGCATCGACCTCGGCGATGGAGGCGTTGAAGCGGTTGCGCAACCGTTCGACCACCGATTTCACGATGGCGCGTTTCTCCTTGAGGGTGCGCGAGGGGAGGCGGAGGTGGATGCGGAGCGCGGCGACGGTCATGGGGCCAGGGGCAGTATGAACGAGGGAGGGAGTGGCGTGCGCCCGGTGGGGTCGCTTGCCCCCTGCGCGAACGCGTTCCGGGCCCGCCCGGGGGCGGCTTTCCGGTCACGCTTCGCCGTTTTCCGGGGGTGTTGCGCCGGGGCGGAGCCTTCGTTCACGTTCGCCCAACTATCCCGTATCCGGTAGAATCGGGCCACAAACGCTCCCTGAGCCACTTCCGGAGAATCAATGAACACCATCGAGTTCCTGCAGATCTCGTCCGCCGTGGTCCCCGACCGCGAGGCGCTGGTCGAGTTCGGCGGAAACAACAAGCGGATCACGTACGCGGAGATGTATCCGCTGGTCGTGAAGCTCGCGAACGCCCTGCAGGGGCTGGGCATCGAGCGGGGCCAGAACGTCGCCGTCATGTCGGTCAACAGCGCCGATTACGTGCTCACCTACTACGCCTGCGCGATGCTGGGCGTCACCTTTGTGCCGCTGAACTACCGCGCGAAGGACGAAGAGCTCACGCACATGCTCAACGTGAGCCAGTGCGCCGCCGTCTTCGTCTCCGATCGCTACATCGATCTCGTCCAGCGCATCCGCCCCACCCTCACCCACACCCAGCACTACATCGCCTACAGCGGGGGCCGCGTGGCCGGCTTCCTCGACTACGATGAGCTCCTGGCCGGCGCTTCGGAGGAGGAGATCTGGTCGGACGTCGACGACAAGGACGCCACCATCATCATCTTCACCTCGGGCACCACGGCGCTGCCCAAGGGTGTGCAGCTCACCTACCTGGACATGACGGCGTATGTGACGAACCAGCAGCCGGCCGACCCGGAGCTGCACGAGAAGGTGCTCGTCTCGGCGCCGTTCTTCCACGTCGCCGGCGCGACGACGATGATGCTGGCGATCTGGAGCGGCCGGACGCTCGTCATCCTCCCGACCTTCACGCCCGAGGACTGGCTCGCGGCGGTCCAGGCCGAGGGTGTGACCCACGCCTTCGTCGTGCCGACCATGCTCAAGCGCATCATGGAGGTGCCGGACTTCGACAAGTACGACATCTCGTCGCTCAAGAGCATCACCTATGGCGCGGCCCCGATGCCCTACGAAGTGGTCCGCCGCGCCTGCGACATCTTCCCGCCGAAGGGCATCGGCCTGATCAACGCGTATGGCCAGACCGAATCGACCGCGACCCTGACCTTCCTGGGGCCCGAGGACCACGACCTGAGCACGGATACGGCCATCAAGGAGCAGCGCCTGCGCTCGGTCGGCAAACCGATGCCGGATGTCGAGCTGGGCATCATGGATGAGCGCAACCGCCTCCTCCCGCCCGGCCAGGAAGGCGAGATCTGTGTCCGCTCCGACCGCGTGATGAAGGGTTACTACAAGCAGGAAGACGCCACGAGCTCGGCGATCATCGATGGCTGGCTGCACACGGGCGATGTCGGCAAGCTCGATGAGGGCGGCTACCTGTACATCACCGGCCGCAAGAAGGACCTGATCATTCGCGGTGGCGAGAACATCTCGCCCGGCGAAATCGAGAACGTCCTCGAAGACCACCCGGATATCGAAGAGGCGGCGGTCATCGGCGTGCCCGACGTGGAGTGGGGCGAGGTGGTGAAGGCTGTCATCGTGCCGAAGCCGGGGAAGAAGATCACCGCGGAAGAGATCAACGCCTACGCGAAATCGCGGCTGGCCTCGTTCAAGGCGCCGCAGTACATCGCGATCGTGCCGGAGCTGCCGCGCAACCACCTGGGCAAGGTGTTGAAGACGGACCTGCGGAAGGTGTACGGGACGCCGACGAACGACGGGGTGTAGCGGCCCTGGCAGTGGAACGAACGGGCGCCGCTCCAGCGATGGGGCGGCGTCTGTCGTTTGCGGCCCGGGGCCGAGCGCGCTTGCTATACTCAGCCTATGGCAACGCCCACCGGCGCCTCGGT
>CAYUVT010000077.1:5581-12461 GCA_964448165.1 uncultured Anaerolineaceae bacterium
GCGGAAGGTGTACGGCACGCCGACGAACGACGGGGTGTAGCGGCCCGGCCCAGGCGGCCTCTGGAGGCGCCGCTCCAGCGATGGGGCGGCGTCTTTGCGTTGCGGGACGGGGCGCGAAGGCACCGGTTGCTATACTCCATGCATGTCAACGCCCACCGGCGCGTCGGTTGTCTCCATCGACCCGGATATCCTTTCAGGCACACCGGTCTTCCGGGGCACGCGCGTGCCGGTGGCCGCGCTGTTCGACCACCTTGCGGCAGGCGACCCGCTCGAAGAGTTTCTCGAAGGATTCCCGGCGGTGAGCCGGGAGATGGCCCTGGCCGCGATAGCAGAAGCGGGTGAAGCACTGGTGGGGTCGCGTGGTACGCGTCCTGATTGATGAGTGTCTCGACCGGCGCCTCGCCCGGTTTCTGTCCGGCCATGTAGTCGAGACAGTTCACTCCCTCAGGTGGACGGGCACTCCCGACCGCATCCTCCTGGAACGCATCGAAGGCAGGTTCGATGTTTTCGTCACGGCAGACCAGTCCCTGGCCCACCAACAGAATCTCGGCCGCTACACCTTCTCCATCGTGGTGCTCAAGCCCAGGCTGAATCGACTCAAGGATCTGCTCGAATTGCTGCCGGGACTGGTCGCCACATTGGAAAACCTTCCACCCCGCACCGTCGTCGAGATCGCACCGGAATAGCGCCTGCTCGTTCGTTCGCCCCGAACTCCTGGCTCCGGTAGTATCCGCTCACCTGGGTTAACCGCTCCCTAACCCGGCGCGGTGGCCCCATACTACCTTCCGGGATTCGGAATATGACCAGTTTGCCAGAGCGCCGCCCGCCCGGCGGCCAGCCCTCGGGAAAGGGGACCCGCCTGCGGGTCAGTACCGGGGGCATCATCGTCCCGGTCGCCATCATCGGCGCCATCGCTGCCTTCGAGACGGCGCGGACCACCGACGCCTCGCGCCAGGTGTTCTTCAACATCAGCACCCCGTGGCTGATGTACTTCGTGTTCGTCGTCTCCGTCGGCATCATCGTGGGCGCCTTCGTCCAGCGCGCGCGCATCTGGCGCCTGGGCAAGCCGCGGCCGGTGCTGAACAACTTCGGGGCGCGCCTCACGCAGGCGCTCACGATGGGCGCCGGCACCAGCCGGGTGAAGAACGACCGGTTCGCCGGAGTGATGCACGGGCTCATCTACACGAGCTTTGTCGGGCTCACGATCGTCACGATCCTGCTGGCGCTCGATGACTACCTGCCGCTCATCTTCGGTTCCGATGCCGAGCACGCCTTCCTCACGGGCGGGGTGTACCTGGCCTACAGCCTCGTGGGCGATGTGCTGGGCGTGATGGGCCTCGTGGGCGTGGGCATGGCCGTCTACCGCCGCTACGTCTCGCCGCCGAACAAGCTCACCTGGGACAAGCGCGCCAACGAAGACGCGATCATCGTCGGGCTGCTGGGCATCGTCCTGTTCACCGGCATCATCGTTGAGGGCCTGCGCATTGGCGGCGACGAGATTCCCGCCGGCAACGAAGACTGGTCGAAGTGGTCGCCCGCCGGCTGGGTGGTCGCGAAGCTCCTCGGCGGCGTCAGCGAGAGCGCCCTCCTCGATTTCCACGTCGGCTTCTGGTGGTTCCACGTGGTCGGGGCGTTCGTGCTGCTGTCGCTGATGGCGGTGACGAAGTTCCGGCACATCGTGCTGGCGCCGCTGAACGCGTTCTTCAAGCGCCCGGCGACGCCGCTCTACCTGGCGCCGATGGGCGACATCGAGAAGCTCATCGAGGAAGGCGCCGGGCTCGGCGCGGGCCGGCTCCAGGACTTCACCTGGAAGGAGCTGTTCGATGCCGACACGTGCGTGCGCTGCGGGCGCTGCACAGAGGTGTGCCCGGCCTACACGGCGGGCCAGCCCCTTTCGCCGATGGCCCTCATCCAGGACCTGAAGACGTACATGAACCATGCCGGGCCGCTCCTCATCGCGGGGAAGGACCCGGAAACCGAGCTTTCGGAGCCGCTGGTCGGCGGGTACATCAAGGACGAGACGCTGTGGGCGTGCCGCACCTGCGGCGCCTGCATGCAGGAGTGCCCGGTGCTCATCGAGCACGTGCCGAGCATCGTCGATATGCGGCGCTACCTGGTGATGGAGCAGGCGCGCGTGCCGGCGACCGCGCAGGCGGCGCTCCAGAACCTGGAACAGCGCGGCCACCCGTGGCGTGGCACCCAGCTCACCCGCGAGACGTGGATCGAGCAGCTCCGGGCCGAGGGCATCGAGGTGCCGATCTTCGATGGCACGCAGGAGTACCTGTACTGGGTCGGCTGCTCGGGGGCGCTGGTCGAACGGAACGTGCCGATCACGCAATCGGTGGTGAAGCTGCTCATCGATTCGGGGACGAGCTTCGGCGTGCTGGGGCAGATGGAATCGTGCAATGGCGACCCGGCGCGGCGCCTTGGTAACGAGTTCCTGTTCGCGACCATGGCGCAATCGAACGCGGAGACGTTCGCGGAGCTGGGCGTGAAGCGGGTGATCACGGCCTGCCCGCACTGCTTCAACACGTTCAAGAACGAGTACGGCGACTTCGGCGGGAACTACGAGGTGACGCACCACGCCGACTTCCTGCAGTTCCTGGTGGCGAAGGGAGCGCTGAAGCCCAAGGAGATGCTCGGGAAGACGGTGACCTACCACGACAGCTGCTACATCGGGCGGGGGAACGGCATCTACGATTCGCCGCGGCAGGTGCTGGAGTCCATCCCGGGCGTGAACCTGGTGGAGATGCCGCGGAGCCGCGAGCGGGGCCTCTGCTGTGGTGCGGGCGGCGGGAACATGTGGCAGGAAGAGGCGGGCACGCGCGTGAACCACCTGCGCGCGGCGGAAGCGGCGAACACGGGCGCAAGCATCGTGGCGACGGCCTGCCCGTTCTGCATCCAGATGTTCGACGATGGCATCCCGGCCATCCAGCCGGACGAGGAGAAGCGGACGATCAAGGCGTACGACATCGCGGAGCTGCTGGAAGTGAGCGTGAAACCGGCGGCGATGGCGATCCAGGACGGATCGGTCGAGGTGCCGCCGGGAGTGGCGTAAGCCGCGAAGGGGAGGACAGCGAGAAGGGGCCCGTGGCGATTGTCACGGGCCCTTTCCCTTTTTGGCCGGCTTGCGTTTCGTACGGGATCCCGTACGCTTGAGTGCATGAAGTCCATACCCGTCACCCGGGCGCGTGAGCAGTTGTACCGGCTCGTCGATGAGGTCGCGGAGTCCAGCGAGCCTGTCCGGATCTCCGGACCGCGCGCCGATGCCGTGCTCGTCTCAGCGGATGACTGGCGCGCGATCCAGGAGACGCTGTATCTCCTGTCCGTGCCGGGGATGCGAGAGTCGATCCGGGAGGGAATGGAGACGCCCCTCGAAGAATGCGAGGACTCACCGGGCTGGTGAGTACCTGGCGAGTTATCTTCACCAGGCAGGCCCAGAAGGATGCCGTTCGAATTGAGCGCGCCGGCCTGCGGGACAGGGCCGAACAGCTGCTGGCGGTCCTGCGGGAGGACCCGTACCAGAACCCTCCACAGTTCGAAAAGCTAACCGGCGACCTCTCCGGGGCCTACTCCCGCCGCATCAATATCCAGCATCGGTTGGTCTACCAGGTGTTCAACGAAGAGCGCGTTGTCAAGGTGATCCGGATGTGGACACACTACGAATGAGCGCCCGGGGCGGGTAGAGGGACGCGCGCCGGGTGCGCGGGAGCGCGGAGACGCCTGCACCATTTCGACCCCGTGGCGGCTGCCGACGGCGTTCATCAGATCCTTCGAGGGCGGCGCGTTGGCGGGCTACTCGAGGCGGCGGCGGCGCTCGATGACTTCGGCAAGCGTCTCGCCAAGGGCGGCTTCCAGGCCCGCGATGTGCTCCGCATCGTGGGCGGCCCAGTAACGGACGAGCCCGGAGACGGCGAACTCGCGCCCGGCGGGAGCCTGCCCGCGGCGGTCCCAATCGCCGGGTCGCAGGGAGCGGAGGATGGCGATGCTGGCCTGGCGCTGGAGGGCGAAATCGCCGAGGAGCCACTCCTTGCGGTCGCGGTCGCGGTTGCGCGCGGGCTCCCAGGCATCGGCGGCGGGGAAGCGGAGGACGGGGTTGTCCTCGGCGAGCATCCGTTCGAGGGCGACACGCATGCCCAGGTACTCCTCATCGCGGAGGTGGGCCAGGATGGTGCGCGCGCTCCAGCCGCCGGCAAAGGCCATGTCGAGGCGCTCTTCCGGGGCTTCGGCGACCAGGTGGGCGAGGGTGCGCGGGGTTGCCGCCAGGCGTGCGATCAGTTCGTCCATGGGAACACTGTAGCGGGCCGGGGAGGGCGCAGTCCTCAACGGCGCTCGCTGACTATACTTGGGCATGCGCGAACCAATTCCTTCACGCGTCCGGGTGGACGGCGTCGAGCTCCAGCTGTACGAATGGCCCGCCGATGGGCCGGTTGTGTTTTTCGCCCATGCCACGGGGTTCCATGCGCGGTGCTGGGATCGCGTCATCGCGCGGCTGCCCGGCGTGCATGCCTACGCGCTCGACATGCGCGGGCATGGCCGGAGCGATAAGCCAGAACCACCCTACCCCTGGACGAACTTCGGGCGTGACGTGGCCGCAGTGGCCCGGCACGTCGGCCTCAAAGGGGCGCTCGGAGTGGGTCACTCGAAGGGCGGCCACGCGGTGACCCTGGCGGCCTCGCTCGAGCCGGGCATCTTCGCGAAGCTGCTGCTGGTCGACCCGGTGATCGGCCCGCGGGCGAGCCGGCCGGGAGGGTCGGCCGAGGGCGACCATTTCGCGGCACGGCGGCGGAACGAGTGGGCCTCGCCGCAGGAGATGTTCGACCGGTTCAAGGACCGGCCGCCCTTCAGCAGCTGGGACCCGGAGGTGCTGCGCGACTACTGCGACTACGGCTTGCTGCCGAACCCGGAGGGCGAGGGCTACGTGCTCGCCTGCCCGCCGAAGGTCGAAGCCGCGACCTACGCCGGTGCGATGGCGACGGACATTTACCCGGCGATCGAGTCGCTCACCATCCCGGTGCGCATCCTGCGGGCGCGCCCGCGGACGGAAGGCGGCCCGATGGACATGAGCAGCTCGCCGACGGCGCCAGACCTGGCGAGCCACTTCCAGCAGGCCGAGGATGTGTTCCTCCCGCAGTACAGCCACTTCATCCCGATGGAAGACCCGGGGTTCGTGGCGAAACACGTGCTCGAGATGCTGGGTTGAACGCGATAGCGGCGCGCTTGCCGGCGTTGCGCCACCGCGACTTCCGGGCGCTCTGGATCGGGAGCGCGTGTTCGAGCATCTCGCTCTGGACGCTGCTGCTGGGGAACGCGTGGATCGTTTACAGGCTGAGCGATTCGTCGCTCTGGGTGGGGGTTTCGACGTTCGCCTCGATGTCGCCCTACCTGGTGGCGCCCCTGGGCGGCATGGTGGCCGACCGGGCGGAGCGCCGCATCCTGGTGCGGAGCACGCGCCTGGCGACCTTCGGCGTGACGGTGACGCTGGCGCTGCTGGCGGTCACCGATGTGATCGAGGTGTGGATGGTGGTGGCGCTGGCATTCGTGCAGGGGATCATCCGGTCGGTCGAAATCCCCTCGGACCAGGCGCTGCTGGCGAACGTGGTGCCGGTGAGCGACCTGGGGAACGCGGTAGCGCTGACGAGCACGACGCAGCACGGCTCGCGCGCGGCCGGGCCGCTGCTGGCCGGGCCGCTCCTGGCGACGGTCGGGGTGGAGGGGGCGTACGGGATCTCGGCGCTGTTCGCGCTGCTGTCGTTCTCATCGGTGCGGCGGGTCAGCATCTCTTCGCGCGGCGGCGTGACGCGGCTGCGGGACGTAGGCCAGAACATGCGCGAAGGGATGGCGTACATCGGGCGGACGCCAGAAGTGGCGGCGATCTTCGTGCTGGTGTTCGCGCATTGCTCGCTCACGATGTCGTTCGACGCGATGCTGCCGGGCTTTGCCGAGACGCGGCTGCACAGCCCCTCGGGCGGGTTCACGATCATGACGTTCGGGGTTGGCGCCGGGGCGCTGGTGGGGACGTTCCTCCTGGCGGTGACGACGGGCGGGCAGCGCGGGACGCTCTTGCTGGGCACGGCGCTGGTGAGCGGGATCTCGCCGATGCTGATGGCGGGGAGCCACCACGTGCCGCACGCGGCGGCGGGGGCGATCCTGATGGGCTCATCGCAGGCGATGTTCATGGCGCTCAGCGCGGTGCTGCTCCAGGAGGTGGTACCCGACGACATCCGGGGGCGGGTGATGAGCCTGTACCTGATGTCGGCCGGCGGGGTGATGGCGTTCATGAACCTGGCGTTTGGGGCGATGGCGGACCGGACAGGCGCCCCGGTGTTGTTCTTCCTGCCGGGGGCGGCGTTCGTGGTGATCACGCTGGCGAGCCTGGTGACGGGGCCGCATTTGCGGCGGATCTACAGGACGGGGAGGGCGGCGGCCGTCGCGGCGACGTAGCGAAGGGTGGCAGGTGATCCGGGGGTTCGCGGCGGCGTGGAGGTGGCGGCGCGGGGCGTGGTGTTCCGAGGCGCGCCAGTCATGGCGCGCCGGGGTGCGGGTCGCCAGGGTCTGGTGTGCGGCAGCGTGTGGCGTGGAGGTGGGCGGCGCGGGGCGTGGTGTTCCGGGGCGCGCCAGTCATGGCGCGCCGGGGTGCGGGTCGCCAGGGCAGCGTGGGCGGTAGCGTTGTGGCGTCGAGGTGGCGGCGCGGGGAGGGGTGTTCCGAGGCGCGCCAGTCATGGCGCGCTGGGGTGCGGGTCGCCAGGGCCTGGTGTGCGGCAGCGTGCGGGCGGCGCGGGGCGGGGTGCGGGGAAGTGGCGCTGCAGCGGGTCATGACTGACGCGCCTCGGGTTTTTCGGTGGTAGGGGCGGGAATCGGAGGCGCGCCAGTCATGGCG
>CAYUVT010000078.1:0-9103 GCA_964448165.1 uncultured Anaerolineaceae bacterium
GATCGATGCTCAACCGCCAACCCGCGATCCTCGACTTCTTCAGCACCCTGCTAGCTCCCAGTCTGGGGGGAGGGCAACAGCCCTAACTGCCGCATCATGCCGAGATCGTCCCGGCTTGCCCGGTGGTTGGAGATGCGACCATCCTCGTTAAAGGTGAACCAGTGGATGTGTTGAACCTCCACGCGGCGCCCCGTGGGAGGCACGCCGAGAAGCATTCCGCCGTTTACTGGCATTGTGCCAACGCCAAGGTGGGTGCCGGACGCCCTCGCGATGGCGACTACCTCGGTGTCCCGCGCGATCATATCGATGACGTCCAAATGCCAATCGGGGAAGGTCGTTCGAATGTCGATCCAGACCTTTCGGACGCCCTCCTTGCCAACCGGCCGTCCATGGTTGCGACAGTCATCAGCCCAGAGTTCGAGGGCGGCATCGTATTCGCCCCGTTCGTGCAGTACCCAGTTCTGCCGGACGGTGTCCATATTCCGTTGCTCCTCGCCAGTCATTGTGTTTGTCCCCCGGTGAACTCCGCGTGGACTATACCAACCGATGGTGCCGCATGCCACGGGGAAGGATGGGACGAGCGAAGGTCCGCCCCTGCCAGAGCGGCCTGGTGCAGGGTTGGACAGGGAAGACCGCATTCGATCCGCTGGATCCCTTGCGCCATTCGACCTCGGTGAGTACCTCTCCGGGCTAAGCGGGGACGTGCTCCTCGGACCAGAAAGCGCCGTTCGGGGCTTCATTGGGTCCCGGCCGGCGAGGGCCGTGCTCCAGGATGTCGAGCACGTCGGACCAGAAGGCGGCGAATGCCAGCGGCCTTCCGAGGGCGGCCCCGGCTTCGTCGATGGTCATGGAATCGAGGAACTTCTCGCCGAAGTAGTCGAGGCTGGGGCGGGGGAGGATCACGATGTCCCCCGGGAGCGAGGCAAGTTGTTCGACATAATCCTTGCCGCAGACGAGGCCGGAGACGTTCACCCGCTCGCCGAAGACGGTGTTGGTGACGCCCTGTACGCGGACATCGGCGCCCGTCATCTCCGAGAACTCCGCCGCGACGCGCGCCAGGGTTGGGGCGATGAGGTTGGCTGTCCCGATGATGGCGCTGCGCCCTTCGAGGGAGTGTGAGCGCGTCCGGGATCGTAGCCGGCGCTTCGTGGCGGACCAGTCCTGGAGCATCGTGCGAACCATGCCGATCCCGTTTTCGTACTGGGGGAAGCCATCGTAGGCAGCGGCGCCCGGGATGGGGACGCCGGCGGTCACGTAGAACTCGTCGCTGCACTGGACGATGGTGGCGCCGAACCGGCGGCGGAACTCCTTCTGGAACGGGGCGAGGATGCCGACGATCTCGCGGGCGTATTCGGGTGTGGGCCGCACAAGGGGGATGCCGTCGCGCTTGAGCGACCACTCCTCGAGCCTGGGGCTGGCGCCGACGGGGACGACGGAGACGGTCTGGACGGTCGGGTAGAGTTCGCCGAGTTCGCGGATGGAGCGGGCCAGGTGTTCGCCGTCGTTCACTCCGGGGCAGAGGACGATCTGGGTGTGGGCCTGGATGCCCAGGGCGCCGAGGCGCCGGAGCTGTCCGAGCACGTCGGGAGCGGCGCGGTTGGAGAGCATCTGGCGGCGGAGCTCAAGCTCCGTCGCGTGGACGGAGACGTTCAGAGGGCTGAGGCGCTGCTCTTCGAGGCGGGCCCAGTCGTCCTCGGTGAGGTTCGTGAGCGTGACGAAATTGCCGTGAAGGAACGAGAGCCGATAGTCGTCGTCCTTCGTATAGAGGGTCTTTCGCATGCCCCTGGGAAGGCCCTTGAGAAAGCAGAAGAAGCAGTTGTTGTTGCAGAGGATGACGTCATCCCAGGTGGCGCGTTCGAATTCGAGGCCGAGGTCCTCGTCGATGTCTTTCTCGAAGACCACCAGGTCGTCGAGGCCGTTCGCCTTGCGGATGTGGACCTCGACCTCTTCCTCGGCGGCGTAAAACTGGAGGTCGACGACATCGCGGAGGATGTGGCCGTTGACCGAGATGACGCTGTCGCCGGGCTCGATGCCGGCTTCATCGGCCAGGGAGCCCGGCCGGACGCCGGAGACGACGCCGGGGGAGGGGGACGTGCGATTACCGATTTTCGATTGCCGATTGACGGCCGGGGCGGCGGGCATCTTCAGGCGCTGACCAGTTCGCGGAGGCGGGCTTCGACCTGGTCGATCGAGTAGTCGGGGGTAGAGGCGCCCGCGGTGAGGCCGATGCGCTCCGCGCTTTCGAACCACTCGCGCTGGAGTTCCTCCGGGCCTTCGATGTGGTAGGCGCGGGTGCCCTGCTCTTCGCAGACCTCTTTGAGGTGGCGGGTGTTCGCGCTCTTGCGGCCACCAACCACCACCATCACGTCGACCGTGGCGGCGAGGGCGGCGGCAGCCTCCTGCTGCCCGGTGGTGGCGTGGCAGAGGGTGTTGACGACGTGGAACTCGAAGTTCCGGTCGCGCTGGAGGAGCATGAGGTTCGCGACGAACTTCGCGAAGTCTTCCATCTTGTGGGTGGTCTGGGCCATCACGCCGATCTTGTTGGGGAAGCCGCCCGGAAACTCTTCGACCAGGCGTTTGAGTTCGTCGTAGCTGGCGCCGGGCACGATGGTGGCATGGGACTGGCCGGCCCGGTCCATGGTCCAGCCCATGATGCCGCGGACCTCCTTGTGGCCGGGGTCGCCGAAGATGAGGACGTGCCAGCCGTCGCGGACGAATTTCTGTCCGTAGCGCTGGGCGCGGGTGACGATGGGGCAGGTGGTATCGATGATTTCGAGCCCGGTGGATTCGAGCTGACGGACAACCTTCTCGCCGACACCATGGGCGGTGATGGCCACGCGGCCCTGGCGGACGCGCTCCGCGGTTGCCGCTCCGACATCGCCGTCGATGTCGTCGGGGCCGGGGAGCTGGATGACGCCGGAGCGTTCGAGGCCGCGGACGACGTGGGGGTTGTGGACGATTTCGCCCACGGAGAAGACGGGGCGTTCGGGGGTCGCTTCGCCTTCCATGATCTGGACGGCGCGGCGCACGCCCATGCAAAAACCCATCTCACTGGCTCGGATGATCTGGACCACGTGGCTCCTCGGTGGCAGTGCCCTCGGAACCAGTATAGGGAGGCCGGTAGGACTCGGGTAACAGCGCCTTGATGGCCTCGTAGATGCGGCTGGTGAGTTCGCTCACCTGGGCTTCTGTGGGGCGCCGCACGGGATCGACGTGGATCGGTTCGCCGATGGTAAAGGTGAAGCGTGGCCGCCGGAGGACCACCAACGGGTTCTTGAGGCGTTCGGTCCCGGTGATGGCGCAGGGGAGGAGCGTTGCGCCCGTGCGGAGGGCGATGACGGCAGTGCCGGGGTGGGGCGGGCCCATGTAGCCGGTGCGGGACCGGGTGCCTTCGGGGAACATGCCGATGACACCGCCGCGCTTGAGGATGCGTTCGGCGTTGAGCATGGCCGCCAGGTCGGCATCGAAGCGGCGCACGGGGAACGCACCCCAGGCGCGGATGATCAGGCCAAAGGGATTCTTGAAGAGTTCGATCTTGGCCATCCACCTGATCCGCCGGCGCGCGATGCCCGCGCCAATGATGGGAGGGTCGGCGTTGTTGAGGTGGTTCGAGACGACGATCAGCGGGCCTTCCGCGGGGATGTTCTCGCGGCCGGTGACTTCCCAGCGCACGACGAGCCAGAGGACGCCGCGAAGGAGGTACGTGAGCACCCAGTAGAACGGGGGAACGAAGGTCTGGCGGCTCGGGAGTCTCAGTCGCTCGCGCATTGCACCTTCTCCAGTGCGAGTTCGAGGACCTGTTCGAGGGAGAGCGAGGTCGTGTCGATTACAACGGCGTCCGGGGCCGGGCGGAGGGGGGCGACCTTGCGGGTGCTGTCGATGACGTCGCGCTGGTGGATGTCCTTGCGGGCGTCGGCGTCCCCCCGGGCCTGGCCCCATTCGCCCGACTGCTTGCTGCGGCGTTCCCCCGGGCCTCGAGCTCCAGCTCTACCCGCACCTCGCCACCTTCGACGGGCGGGCGGCGAACAACGGCTGGCTCCTCGAGTTCCCCGACCCCGTCACCCGCATCAGCTGGGGCGGCGCCGTGTCGATCGCCCCGCGCCGCTTCGACGAGATGGGTCTCGCGAACGGCGACCTCGTCGAGGTCGACGCCGGCCACGCGAAGGTCGTGGCCCCGGCCTACCGCCACGCCGGCATGCACCACGACCAGGTGGCGCTGCCGGTGGGCCTCGGGCGCCGGGCCTGCGGCGTCATCGGCGACGGCGTGGGCCCCGACGCCTTCCCCCTGCGCACGCTGGACGGCGACCGCCTGATCGCCGCCGGCCTCCCCGTCACGCTGCGCCGCGTGGGCGGGAGCGAGGCCCTGGCCTTCGCCCAGGGCTCCGACGTCATCGACCGCGACCGCCGCCCGCTCGTCCCCGTCACGACGCTCACCGCCTTCGAGAAGGACGCGCGGTCCGGCACCGAGCAGCAGCTGGGCGGCCCCTCGGCGTGGCCGCCGCACGAGTACCCGAAGGCCAAGTGGTCGATGAGCATCGACCTCAGCCGGTGCAACGGCTGCGGCAAGTGCGTGATCGCCTGCCAGGCCGAGAACAACGTCCCCGTGGTCGGCCGGCAGGGCATCCTCGACGGCCGCGAGATGTCGTGGATGCGCATCGACCGCTACTACGACGCGCCGAAGAAGGAGGGGCGCCGCGGGGCCGAGGCCTGGGACGGCCCGCTCGACGTGGTCGAGGAGCCGACGACCCTCTTCGAGCCCATGCTCTGCCAGCACTGCGGCAACGCCCCGTGCGAGACGGTGTGCCCGTTCGTGGCCACGGTGCGCAGCGAGGACGGGATCAACCAGCAGGTCTACAACCGCTGCGTCGGCACGCGCTACTGCGCGAACAACTGCCCGTTCAAGGTGCGGCGCTTCAACTTCTGGGACTACTCGGCGCGCCAGGCGAGCGCTTTCTTCGCCTGGCTCCAGCCCCGCACCGTGCGCCACGCGGACCTCAACACCCGCGGCCGCATGCAGATGAAGAACAACCCCGAGGTCACCGTGCGCAGCCGCGGCGTCATGGAGAAGTGCTCCTTCTGCGTGCAGCGGATCCGCGACGCCGGCGCGCGGGCGACCCGGGAGGGCCGGAAGAAGGACCGCTTCGCCGACGGCGAGGTGGTGCCGGCCTGCATGGAGGCCTGCCCCACCGGAGCCATCGTCTTCGGCGACGTCAACAACCCCGACTCGCGGGTGCGCTCGCTCTCGGCGAGCCCGCGCGCCATGCGCCTCCTCGAGGCGCTCGGCGTCCTGCCCTCGATCTCCTACCTGACGAAGGTGCGCAATGACAAGGCCTGAGACGAGTCCCTACGCGACCGTCCTCGACGACAGCCAGCTCACCGGCCGGCCGATCGTCCTCGCCGGCGCCGGCCCGCTCGGCGGCGACGTCTTCGTGAGCGAGCCGCTCGTCACCGGCGCCAAGAAGTGGACGGACGTCGACCAGGACATCTGCCTCCACACCGAGCAGTTCCCCACCCGGAGGTGGTGGATCGCCTTCGCGGTGGCGCTCTCGATGCTCGGCCTCCTGGTCTTCTCCCTGGCCAGCCTCTTCTACTCCGGCATGGGCGTCGCCGGGGTCAACCAGCCGGTGGGCTGGGGCTCGTTCATCATCAACTTCGTCTTCTGGATCGGCATCGGCCACGCCGGCACGCTGATCTCGGCCGTGCTGTTCCTGTTCCGCCAGCAGTGGCGCACCGGGATCAACCGCGCCGCGGAGGCGATGACGCTGTTCGCGGTGGCCTGCGCGGGCATCTTCCCGATCATCCACCTCGGCCGGCCGTGGTTCGCCTACTGGCTCGTCCCCTACCCGAACGCGCGCGGCCCGCTGTGGGTGAACTTCAACTCGCCGCTCGCCTGGGACATCTTCGCGATCTCCACGTACGGCCTCGTCTCGCTCACCTTCTGGTACGTGGGGCTCCTGCCCGACCTCGCCACCGTCCGCGACCGCGCCACCCACCCCTGGCGGCGCCACCTCTACAACGCGCTCTCGTTCGGCTGGACGGGGTCGCACCGGGCGTGGCGGCACTACGAGTCGGCCTACATGATCCTGGCCGCCTTCGCGACGCCGCTCGTGTTCTCGGTGCACACGATCGTCTCCTTCGACTTCGCGACCTCGATCATGCCCGGCTGGCACACCACGATCTTCCCGCCCTACTTCGTGATCGGGGCCATCTTCTCCGGGTTCGCCATGGTGATCACGCTGATGAGCATCATGCGCGGGGTCTTCAACCTCAAGAGCTACATCACGATGAACCACATGGAGGCGATGGCCAAGGTGCTCATGCTCACCGGCATGCTGGTGGGCTTCGCCTACTCGACCGAGTTCTTCATGGCCTGGTACTCGGGGAGCGAGTGGGAGGGGTTCATCTTCAAGAACCGCGCGTTCGGGCCGTACGGCTGGGCGTACGCGATCATGTTCACCTGCAACGCCATCGTGCCCCAGCTGTTCTGGTGGAAGTCCATGCGGCGCCACCCCGTGGCGCTGTTCGCGGTCTCGATCCTCGTGAACGTGGGCATGTACTTCGAGCGCTACGTGATCGTGGTGACGTCGCTGCACCGCGACTTCCTGCCCTCCTCGTGGGGCATGTACCACTTCACCTTCTGGGACTACGCGATCCTGATCGGGTCGTTCGGTCTCTTCTTCACGCTGTTCCTGCTGTTCGTGCGGGTGCTGCCCGTCGTCGCCATCTCGGAGGTCAAGGGCGTCATGGACCCGAGGGTGGCCCGCAGCGCGCCCCCCGCCCCGCTTTCCGCCCGCCCCCAGGAGGCCTGAGCCATGACCCGAGAATCGACCAAGGGCGTGATCGGCTACTTCCTCGAGCCGCAGGACGCGCTCGCGGCCGCGGCGAAGACCCGCGACGCCGGCTGGAAGCACTTCGACGTCCTCACCCCCTTCCCCGTCCACGGGATGGAGGAGGCCATGGGCCAGGCGCGCTCGTGGATCCCGTACGTGACTGCGGTGCTCGCCTTCGTCGGGATCCTCCTCGCCCAGGCCCTGCAGAACTACGTGATGGTCTACGACTGGCCGCTCAACTTCGGCGGCAAGCCCCACGCCGCGTGGCCCTCGTTCGTGCCCATCACGTTCGAGGCGATGGTCTTCTGGGCGGCCATCGGCACCGCCGTGGTGGCGATCGCCGCGGGCAAGGTCGACAACGTGCCCCAGCCGCCGCCGCTCCGGGTCAAGACCGGGGCCACCGTCGACCGGTTCGTCCTGTGGATCTCCGCCACCGACCCGGAGTGGGACGAGAAGGAGGCGCTCGAGTTCGTCCGCGGGACGGGCGCCCACGGGGTGGAGCTGGTCGACGCGGAGGGAGGCAGCCATGCGTAGGGCACTCTTCGGCGCGGCCGGCGCTCTCCTCGTCGCGGTCCTCCCGGCCTGCGACGTGGGCCTCCCGGCGGG
Organism: uncultured Anaerolineaceae bacterium; assembly: GCA_964448165.1. Lineage (GTDB taxonomy): Bacteria > Chloroflexota > Dehalococcoidia > Tepidiformales > Tepidiformaceae > Amarobacter. The sequence continues at coordinate 7,437 of CAYUVT010000078.1, forward strand.
CCGCACGCCCCACCGCGAGGGCAACTTCCTGGACATGGTCGACCAGCCGAGGCAGAAGCCCCAGCGGGGCGACCTCTTCGGGGGCTGGCCGACCGGCATGCTCGAGCCGCCGCCGGGGGCGGTCGCCACCGGCGAGAGCCCCTACCCGTTCGCGCAGAACGAGGCTGAGCTCGCCGGCCAGAAGCTCGCGAACCCGCTCCCCGCCTCGCCCGAGGTGCTCGCCCACGGCCAGTTCGTCTGGGAGAACGTCTGCATCGCCTGCCACGGCAAGCAGGGCGCGGGCGACGGGCCGGTCACGGCGCTGTTCCCGAAGCCCCCGAGCCTCATGACCCAGAAGGTGCGCGACTGGCCGGACGGGCAGATCTACCACCGGCCCGCGCGGGGCCAGGGCTCGATGCCCAGCCACGCGCGGCAGGTCGACGCGCGCGACATCTGGTCGCTCGTCCACTACGTCCGCAAGATGCAGCGCGAGCAGCCGGTCGCGCCGCCGCCGCCCGCGGCGACCGCCACCGCGGCGCCGGCGCCGGTCCAGGAAGGAGGCCGCTCGTGAGACACGCACCCTCGGAGCACGTGGTGCCGGCCGTGCCGGCGCGCCTGCACCTGTCGAGCCTCGTGCGCGGCCTCTCGCTCGCCGCCGTCCTCGGCGGGGCCGCCGCCCTCCTCTGGGCCTTCGGCCAGGGACACCCCGAGCTCGCCTGGAGCTCGTACCTGATCGGCGCCTTCTTCGCCCTCGGGCTGGGGGTCTTCGGCGTCGCGTGGATGTCGATGCTGTACCTCTCCCACGCCGACTGGTCGGTGACGATGCGCCGCGTCCCGGAGGCGATGACGGCCTGGCTCGTCCCCGGCGGCCTCCTCACGCTGCTCGTCGGCCTCGGGGCCCACACGCTCTACCACTGGTCACACCCCGAGGCCGTCGCCCAGGACGCCCTGCTCGCGCACAAGGCGCCGTTCCTGAACCTGCCGCTGTTCTACGCGCTGACCGCGGCGAGCCTCGTCGCGTGGGCGGCGTTCGCGCTCGCGATGACGGGCGCCTCGCGGCGCCAGGACCGGGAGGGCGGCGTCGCCCTCACCTTCCGCAACCGCGCGCTCTCGGCCGGCTTCCTCGTGGTCTTCGCCCTCACCCTGAGCGTCGTCAGCTTCTACCTGCTGATGTCCCTCGAGGCCCACTGGTTCTCGACCATGTTCGCGGTCGTCGTCTTCACCGACGTCGTGCAGACCGGCGCCGCGTTCGTGGCGGTGGCGGTGGGGCTCCTGATGATGAGCGGCCGGCTCGAGGGCTGGGTGAACGAGAGCCACCTGCACAGCCTCGGCAAGATGGTGTTCGCCGCGACCGGCTTCTGGGCGTACATCTACTTCTGCCAGTTCCTGCTCATCTGGTACGCCAACATCCCCGAGGAGACGGTCTACTTCCTGCGCCGCTCCGAGAACGGCTGGCTCCCGTACTTCCTGGGCCTCCCGGTCCTCAAGTTCGTGCTGCCGTTCCTCCTGCTGCTGCCTCGGGAGGCCAAGCGCGAGCCGTACCGCCTGGTCCCGATCTCGCTGCTCGTCGTGTTCGCCCAGTTCTGGGAGCTCTACCTGATGGTGGGGCCGGCGCTCGGGCACGGCGAGCACGCCGCCCAGGGCCACGTCCCGGTGGTCGAGTTCCTCGTGACCGCCGGCTTCCTCGG
>CAYUVT010000078.1:9203-12172 GCA_964448165.1 uncultured Anaerolineaceae bacterium
CCGCCCAGGGCCACGTCCCGGTGGTCGAGTTCCTCGTGACCGCCGGCTTCCTCGGGCTCTTCCTGCTCGTGTTCGGTTGGGACCTGCGCCGCCACGAGGCGGTGCCGCTGAAGGACCCGGCGCTCGCGTCGAGCCTGCACTACCACTGAGGCGCGCGTGAGGCTCTCGCGTGGCGCGCAGGCCGTCCTCGGCCTGGCCGTGGCGGCGGCGATCGCGGCCGCGTCGCTCGCGGTGCGCCAGCGCCAGTCCGCGACGGCCGGCGACTCCGCCTCCCTTGCCGACGTCTCGCGCGAGGACGCGGTCCTCGACCTCGGGGACGTCCGGGTCGCGGTCTCCGCGGGCCCGCGGCCGCTCGTCGCCTACGCCCGCAACCGCTTCCGCTTCCGGGCCGAGAGGGACGGCGCCCCGGTCGTCCTCGACGGCGCGGTCCTCTCCTTCACGATGACGATGCCGATGGGCGAGCACCGCCACCCGCTCGTGGCGGCCCCGGGCGGCTGGCAGGAGGCCCTTGCCGCGCTGCCGCTCTGCCCGAGCGGGAAGCGGCGCTGGTTCGGCACGCTCGACTTCACGCTCGAGGGCCGGCCCCGCTCTCTCCGCTTCGCCTTCGACCTCCGGCCGCCGTCCGCGCCGCCCGGCGGGGGCGAGGGCCAGCCGTAGGGCGGGCGAGTGCCGGCCGCGTCCGCCGACCTCCTCTGGTTCCTGAGCCTGGGCCTCCTCGGGGGCTTCGGCCACTGCGTCGGCATGTGCGCGCCGTTCGTCCTGCTCGTCTCGCGCCGCTTCGCCGCGCCCGGCGCGGGACGGGCCGCCGCGCTCTCGGCCCAGCTGTGGTACACGGCCGGCCGAGTCCTGACCTACGCCCTCCTCGGCGCCGCGGCCGGCTTCGTGGGCGGGGTCGTCGAGCTCGCCGGCTCCCTCGTCGGGATCCAGCGCGCGGCCTCCGTCGTGGCGGGCTTGGTGCTCGTGCTCGAGGCCCTCCTCGGCCTCGCCGGCCAGGGGCCCCTCGCCGAAACCGGCGGCGGGCGCCTGTTCGCCCGCGTCTCGGGCGCGCTCGGCCGGCGCGTCCCCCGCCACCCCATGGGCCTCGGCCTCCTGCTGGGCCTGCTGCCGTGCGGCCTGCTCTACTCCGCCCTCATCGCGGCCGTGGCCCGCGGCGGCCCGCTCGAGGGTGCGGCCGCCCTCCTCGCCTTCGGCGTCGGCACCGCCCCGGCCCTCCTCGGCCTCTCCCTCGCCGACGAGCTGCTCGCGCGCCACCGCGCCCTGCTCGACCGCCTCGCGCGCATCTTCCTGCTCGCGATGGGCGCGTGGTTCGTCTGGACGGGCCTGCGCGGCTGAACCGAGCCCTCGGGGCCTACCGGGCCTCGTCCGACCAGACCCCCGAGAGCGATGCGGGGAGCTCCTGCAGCTTTCCGTTCGCGTCGAGGGAGACGACGTCCACGTCCGCGGTCGCGAGCGTCGCCGGGTCCGCCTCCCGTCGCGCCTCCTGGCGGAACGTCACGCGGTAGCCCGAGGTGCGCTCCACCCGCGTGCGGACCAGGAGCCGGTCGCCGAGGCGCGCCGGCGTGCGGAAGCGGACCCTCATCTCGTAGACGACGAACCGGTGCGTCCCGGCGGCGAGATCGCTCATCGGGTATCCGGCCGCGTCGAGGATCTCCGAGCGGGCCCGCTCGAAGAAGCGGAGGTAGCTCGCGTGGTAGACGAACCCCTGGGCGTCCGTGTCCTCGAGGTAGACGCGGAGGGGCAGCAGGTGCTCGCGGGCTTCGGCCATGGGGGCCATGGTACGCGAACGGCGCCCGGCGTCCCGCTCAGCTTGCGACCAGCCACTCCCGGTAGCCGAGCAGGCGCGCGGCGACGTGGCCGGGGACGAGGACGAGGTGGTTGCCGAGCGGGCGCGCGAGGAGCAGCGCCACGTCGGATGGGTCGAGCGTCACGTCGACCTGCGTCCGGCAGAGGTCCTCGCGGGGCGAGGCGGGCGCGGCGTGTCCCTCGGCGACGAAGGCCTCCTCGAGGGAACGGCCGCCGAGTCGGAGGAGGGTGACCGGCCCCGGGGGCAGGGTCCCCGCGATCGCGACGCCCAGGCCCGACTCGAAGTGGGACCGCAGCTCGAAGCCGGAGACGAGCGACCGCGGGATCGTGCAGTGGGCGAGCCGCAGGAGGCCCGAGCCGGGGTCGGCGTGGACGGGGTTGGCCATCCAGCTCACCGCGCCGAGGAGCTCCCTCGCCCAGAGCATGGCCACCGCGCTCGCGAGGTCGCCCTCGCAGGCGGCCACGGTCCCCCGGTCGTTCAGCTCGGCGAGGGCGAGGCAGCCCGAGGTGCCGCGCCGGCTCACCAGGTCGAAGCAGCGGACGGCCACGGCGTCGAGCCGCCCCTCGTCCGCCAGGCCCGCGAGGGCCGTGAAGGCGCGGGCGGCCGTCGCCACCGCGGCCGCATCGGGCTCGCGACGAGCCGCCGCGGCTTCGCCGAACGAGCCCGCGAGGGCGGCGGCCCGCTCGTCCGCGCCGTCGCCCACCGTCTCGAGAACGCGGCCGAGGTCGACGGCCAGCACCTCCGGGCCCCAGGTCCGGCGCACGGCCTCGGCGGAGGGCACGCTCGCCACCAGCCAGTCCGACGGCGCGCCCACGAGGCCGATCCGGCTCCGCTGCAGGCGCCGGAACGCGATCACGTCGTCGATCGCGTCCGCGAGCCGCGCGAGCCCGTCCACGTCGTCCGGGCCGGACAGGTGGACGATCCGGCCCCGGGCGCCGTCCTGGCGCAGACGGGCGAGCGCCTCGAGAGCGGCCGGCAGCGAGTTGTGCGCGGGGTGCGTCACGAGGAGGAGCGGCTCGCCCGGCGTCGCGGCCTGGCGGGCGGCGTGGAGGCGCAGGACCTCGGCCTCGGTCCCGCCGGTCCCGACGAGGACGACGAGCGGATCGGCCTCGCAGGGACTGGTCTCGCCCCTCTCGCGGCCGCCGAGGCCGGCGAGCGCCCCGAG
>CAYUVT010000079.1:0-12158 GCA_964448165.1 uncultured Anaerolineaceae bacterium
GATTCATCTGGCATGGGGCAAGCCTACCCGCCCCGCGCGATGAGCCTCAACCGTGGTGGCGTTTGATACGCTGAGCTGGATGATTTACCTGGACCACGCCGCCACGACGCAGCTCCGGCCCGAGGCCCGCGAGGCCATGCTTCCCTTCCTGGGCGAACGCTTTGGAAACCCGAGTGGCCTGTACAGCGTTGGGCGCGATGCCCAGCAAGCGGTCGATGCGGCCCGCCGGACCGTTGCCGAATGTATTGGGGCCCGCCCGTCGGAGGTGCTCTTTACCAGCGGGGGCACGGAAAGCATCAACGCCGCCATGCTCGGCATCGCCTATGCCATGCGTCGCGCCGGCGCCGGAAACCACGTCATCACCTCGGCCATCGAACACCACGCAGGGCTCCACGTTGCGCAGCACCTGGAAGAGCTCGGCTTCGACGTTACGACCATCGGCTGCGACGCCGACGGGAAGGTCAACATCGACGAGTTCGTGCGGGCGCTCCGGCCGGGTACCGTGCTGGCGAGCGTGATGCTTGCAAACAACGAGGTCGGCACGATCCAGCCGGTCGCCGGGCTCGCCGCCATCCTGCGGGAGTTCGCCGAGCGGGCCGGCCACCGTGTCGCCCTCCACACCGATGCGGTCCAGGCGCCCGGTTGGATGCGGCTGGATGCCGAGACGCTCGGCGTCGATGCGTTGAGCCTCTCGTCGCACAAGTTCGGGGGGCCAAAGGGCAGCGGCGTGCTCTACCTGCGCCGCGCAACCCCGTTCCGGCCGCTCATCCACGGCGGCGGACAGGAAATGCAGAAGCGCGCCGGCACCGAGAACGTCGCCGGGATCGTGGGCACGGCGACCGCCCTGCGACTGGCGGCGGAGGGCCATGTGGAGCGTTCCGCCCGTGTCCGGGCACTGCGTGACCGGCTCCGCGACGGCATCCTGGCGGCGGTGCCGGATGCGCAGGTGAACGGCTGCCAGGTGGATTGCGTGCCGAACAACCTGAACATTTCGTTCGGCGGCCTCGAAAGCGATGTCCTCGTCCGGCGGCTCGACGAGCGCGGCATCGCAGTGAGCTCGGGCAGCGCCTGTTCGAACTCCACCTGGGAGCCATCGCACGTGCTGATGGCGATGGGCGTGCCCATCCGCCGGGCAGTGGGAAGCGTGCGCTTCTCCCTTGGGGAGATGACCACGGAGGCGGAAATCGACGAGGTGCTCCGCGTGCTGCCGGGCGAAGTGGCGGCCGCGCGGGCAGGCGTGGCCGGCGGCGCTCGCTGATGCCGCTGACCGGCAATCAGCCGCGCCTCATGTACAATCCCCGGCACACTCGCCCGGGGGTCTTTCCATGCTCGTGCACGATGTCCTCGCCCACGCCGTTAAGCTCTATCCGGAAAAGGTTGCGCTCATCGACGGCGACGTTCGCTACACGTACCGCCAGGCCAGCGAGCGCGTCCACCGGCTCGCAGCCGGTCTGCTCTCGCTCGGGCTAAAGCCGGGCGACAACATCGGGATCCTCGCGAACAATTCGCACCGCTACTGGGAGACCTACTTCGCCGCCAGTGTTGCTGGCACGCCGCTGGCCCCGCTGAATATCCGGCTTGCCGCCCACGAACTCGAATTCATCCTGAACGACGGCGAGATCAAGGCGCTGCTTCTCGGGCCGGAATTCGCCGGGCTCTACGAGCAGTTCAAGGACAAGACGCCAGGAATCAGGCACGTGATCGTCCTGAACGGCGAGATCGCCGGCGCCGTCGACTACGAGCAGCTCATCGCCGCCAACAACCCGCTTCCCCGGCCGGCCCGCGAGTGGACCGAGAACGACATGTTCAACCTGTGCTACACGGGCGGCACCACCGGGCTCCCCAAGGGCGTGATGCTGAGCCAGCGCAACGTGGTCTCAAACGCGCAGCACGCCATCCTGACCTTCGGCTTCGGCGAACACGATACGTGGCTGCACGTTGCCCCCATGTTCCACCTGGCCGACGCCTGGGCGTGCTACGCCATCACGATGGTTGGCGGCGCGCACACGTTCCTGGCGGCGTTCGCGCCCCAGGGCTGCCTCGAAGTCATCGAGCGTACGAAGGTCACGAAGACCATCCTCGTGCCGACCATGATCAATTTCCTGGTCAACTTCCCGGGGCTTTCGAACTACGACACCTCGAGCCTCGATCTCATGCTCTTCGGCGCATCGCCAATGCCGGTGGACCGGCTGATGGCCGCAAAAAACGCACTCGGCCCCAAGTTCTGCCAGGCCTATGGCATGACAGAGACCTCGCCCCTGCTCACCGCCATGAAACTCGAATGGACCAGGTACCAGGGCAGCGAGGCCGAGACCGCGCGGCTCGCAAGCTGTGGCCGCCAGGTCTCGGGGGTCGAAGTCCGCGTGGTGAACCAGGAGACCGGCGAGGACGTGAAGCCCGGCGAGGTCGGCGAGATCATCGCGCGCGGGCCGAATGTCATGCTCGGCTACTGGAACCGCCCCAAGGAAACGGCCGAAGCGCTGCGCGGCGGTTACATGCACACCGGCGACCTCGCGACCATCGACCAGGAAAATTTCATCTTCATCGTCGACCGGGCCAAGGACATGATTATCTCCGGGGGCGAGAACGTGTACTCGACCGAGGTGGAAAACGCGCTCTACGACCACCCGGATGTCCTGGAAGCCGCGGTTATCGGCATTCCCGATGACCAGTGGGGAGAGGCCGTCCTGGCCGTGGTGGTTCCGAAAGAAGGGAAAACGCCGACCGAACACGAGATCATCGAGCATTGCCGCAAGCTCATCGCCGGCTACAAGTGCCCGAAGAAGGTGGTGTTCCAGGATACGCCGCTGCCCAAGAGCGGCCCGGGGAAGATCCTCAAGACCGAACTCCGGAAGCCGTACTGGGCCGGCCAGGAGCGCCAGGTGCACTAGCCGGCGGCGGTCAGCCGCCGGCGCCGACTGACCGGTACCGGCGGCGGCCCTACACTCGACGAGTGAATGTTGAGGCGTTGCCCTACACCCTCCTCCTCATCCTCGTCGAACTCGCCATCGGAAGCCTCTGGATCACGCTCGGGAGCGACCTGCGCGGTGGGGTGACCCGCGGGTTTGTGATGACGATGGCTCTTTGCATCGCCATCACCGCGGGATTGGCCTACTGGACCGCTGGCAGCATGGACCTCGGCAGCGAAGTGGACGGCTACCGCATCGATACGGGCACCTTCCCCGAGATGGAGCGCGCGCTCCTGGTGGTGATCTTCACCAGTGCCGCGTACATGTTCTGCGTCTTCATGGGCTGGGACCCGGTCGGCCGGCTGTTCGGGATTGCGGGGGCGATCGCGGGGGCGATCGCCATCGTGCTCCTGGCGATCATGGTTGCGCCGCCGACCTGGGGTTTCCCGGCGGCGCTGATCGGTCTCCTCGGCGGCACGCTGGCCCTGGGCGCGGTCTCAGTCGCCATGGTCTGGGGACACTGGTACCTCACCGAGGGGGCGCTGCCAGCGTGGCCCCTGCGCGACCTGGCGATCGTGCTGCTGGTTGCGCTCGGGTTCCAGGTGGTGGTGCTCGCGGTGAACCTTGCCGTGCCAGTGCGGGAGACCCCGACGCCGGCCAACCCGGTCGATGTCGGGATCTTCGCCAACCCGGCGCTCTACCTGCGCATTGCGGTGGGCCTGGTCTTCCCGATCATCCTCGGGGTGCTGTCGTTCAAGACAACGCAGATCAAGGCAATGCAGAGCGCGACCGGGCTGCTCTACATCGCGATGGGGGCGGTCTTCGTTGGCGAGGTCCTGGCGAAGGGGCTGATGTTCCTCACGGGACGCCCCCTCTAGCGGGGCGCAGCCGCGCGCCGGGCAAGGGCCCAGCTGCCCGGGACTTTGTGGCAGAGTCTTGGAGTCTTGCCCCGGCAGTCGCTACCATTCCAGCGCGACGCTCAGGGGCGAGAGGAGGAGGACAATGCACCGCGAGGACGCCTGGAACATCCTCCTCGAATACTCGCAAGAGGAGCGCACGCGGAAGCACGGGATCGCCGTGGAAGCGACGATGCAGGCCTACGCCCGGCTCCTCCATGAAGACGAGGAGAAGTGGGGCATCACGGGGCTCCTGCACGATTTCGATTGGGAAATCCACCCGACCGAGGACCTGCACCCTCGCGAGGGCTCGAAGCTCCTTGCGGCGCGGGGCGTGCCCGAGGACATCCGCTACGCGATCCTCTGCCACGCGCCATTCCTGGGGATGGAATACACCTCGAAAATGGACCGGGCCATCTACGCGTGCGACGAACTGAGCGGCTTCGTGATCGCCTGCGCGCTGGTGAAGCCCGACAAATCCCTTTCGTCGATCGAACCCGCCTCGGTTCGCAAGAAGATGAAGGACAAGGCTTTCGCCCGGTCGGTCCGCCGCGAGGACCTGGTTAATGGCGCCCGCGACCTGGGCGTGGAGTTGGACGAACACATCCGGTTCGTGGCGGAAGCGCTGAAGCCGGTGGCATACCAGCTGGGAGTGAACCCGTGAGGAATGAACAGGTCCCGGATCGCAACATTGCGATGGAGCTCGTGCGGACGACCGAGGCAGCGGCGCTGGCCGCCGCGCGCTGGGTGGGCCGCGGAGATAAGAACGCCGCCGACGGCGCCGCGGTTGCCGCCATGCGCATGATGCTCGATACCGTGGATATGGACGGGGTTGTGGTCATCGGCGAAGGCGAGAAGGACGAAGCGCCGATGCTCTTCAACGGCGAGCGTGTCGGGAACGGCCGGGGCCCCCAGGTGGACGTCGCCGTCGACCCGCTCGAAGGCACCCGCCTGACGGCCATGGGACGGCCGGGGGCGGTGGCCGTCATCGCGTGTTCGCCTCGGGGGACGATGTACAACCCGCACGACATCTTCTACATGGAGAAGATCGCCGTCGGCCCGGCAGCACGCGGGATGATCGACCTTAACGCGCCGGTGGCATGGAACATCGCCCAGGTCGCCAAAGCCAAGGGCATCGCCGTCGAAGAGGTGACCGTCATCATCCTCGACCGCGACCGGAACACGGAGATCGCCGACCAGGTGCGGGCGGCCGGCGCGCGGATCAAGTTCATCACCGATGGCGACGCCCCGGCGGCCGTCTCCACAGCCATCGCCGGCTCCGGGGTCGACATGATGCTGGGTATCGGAGGCTCGCCGGAGGGAGTGATTGCCGCCGTTGCGCTGAAGTGCGTTGGGGGCGACTTCCAGGGGCGGCTGTGGCCTCGCAACGACGATGACCGCGAACTGGCCGCCAGGCGCGGCCTCGATGTCAACCAGGTGCTCACGCTCGAGGACCTGGTCCGTGGTGATGACTGCATGTTCGCGGCGAGTGGCGTGACAACGGGCGAGATGCTCCAGGGCGTCCAGTATGTTGCGGGCGGCGCCATCAGCGAATCGCTCGTCATGCGGTCGCGCTCCGGTACCGTCCGGCGCATCCGGACCGAGCACCACTGGCGCAAGCTCCAGGGCATCAACGCGACCGTGAACTGAGATGGCGGCGCCCGGGCTGGCCTTCCTTCACGATGGTCCCGCCGAGCCGGAGGCGACGCTCGTGCTGGCGCACGGGGCCGGCGCTCCGATGGACTCCCCGTTCATGGGCTGGTGGGCGGCTGCCCTGGGCGAGCGGGGTATCCACGTCGTCCGCTTCGAGTTCCCCTACATGCGGCAGCGCCGCGCCAGCGGAGGCAGACGCCCGCCGGACCGTGAGCCGGTGCTCCTGAACGCCTGGCGCGAGGCGGCGGGATGCTGGCCCGGCGCAGCCATTGGTGGCAAGTCGATGGGCGGCCGCATCGCCAGCATGGTGGCCGACGAGGTGGGAGCGCCGGCCCTGGTATGCCTTGGTTACCCGTTTCACCCGCCCGGCAAGCCAGCGGCCCCGCGCATCAGCCACCTCCAGGCGTTGGCGGCGCCGGCGCTCATCGTGCAGGGGACCAACGACCCGTTCGGGCGGCGCGAGGAAGTCGAGGGATACCGGCTGGCGGCGGGCATCCGGTTCGCATGGGTCGAAGGCGGCAACCACGACCTGGCGCAGCGGGGCAGACCGCCCGAAGCGGCGTGGCAGAGCGTGGTAGACCTGGTGGCCGATTTCCTGGCGCGCCATTCCGGTGCCGCGCGTTAGCCGCGGACATGGCAGACTGGTGAAGGTGAACGGGACAAAGCTGGTGTTCATCCTGGTTGGCGGGGCGGCGGCGATCGTGCTGTTCTTCCAGGCGTTGAACCAGTTCACGTAACATTCACCGCGACGGGGGTGCGCCTTCAAAAGTTACACACCGTTTACACGCTGCTCCCACGCCCCGGGCCGCAATTCGTTGACCCTACTTCTACGCGGTTCCTACACTGCCGACTGATGAGGAGAAAATTCATGGAGCGAATTCCGATCCGGCGGCTGGCGCTCATTGCAGTGCTCGGCGCCCTGACCCTTATTCCGGCGGCCGCTGCCAGCGCTGGCAGCATCGCGGACAACCGGCAGGAGCTGACCGTGGGCCGAGGCTTCGATCACGTCGCCGTCCTCCCCGCCCTGCTCCCCAACAGCAAGGAAAACACGAGCTCGATCGCCCAGAACAATGGCACCGCCCCCGCGACCATTGTGATGGACATCTACACGCCCCAGGGCGTCCAGATCCCGTCCGCCACGGTGGTGTATGCCAACGTGCCGCCCGGCGGTACGCGCGTGTTTGCCCAGGCCATCAACACGGGCCTCACCCCTGGCTTCCGCGGTGTCGGCGTGATCTCCAGCGATCAGCCCATCAACGCGCTCCTTGTGCGCGACATCACCTCGGCGACGTTCGCCAAGAGCTACTCGATCCACAACGCGTACCCGACGGGTGGCACCAAGGTGACCCTCCCCTACGTCGCGAACGCGCTCTCGGCGACGTACAACACGCGGTTCGCGATCGCCAACACCGGCACCTCCGAAGCCTGCGTCACCATCCAGTACGTCTTCCCCGGTGGGGCCAAGGCGCCGGTGACCGACGCCGGCTCGGGCTCGGCTGCCTGCGCCAGCGGCGGCTACCGCATCCCGGTGGGGGGCCAGATCAGCTTCGCACCCACTGCCGTCGATGGCGCCATCCCGATGCCCGCGAGCACCGCCAATTCGATCATGGCGGCTACGCTCACCACCACGAGCTCGACCATCACGGTCGGTGTCGATGCGTACCTGAGCAGCGGGCTCCGCAAGCTCGCCTCGTACGATGGCTTCGTGGTGGAAGGGGGCACGAGCGACCTCGGCACCAGCATCGCGATGCCGCTGGCCATTAAGCTCAACGGCTTCTACACCCAGTACCTGCTTTCGAACCCGAACAACACCGCCGCCACGGCCACCATCAACTACGCGGGCAACACCGGGAACTACAGCGTGACGCTGAACATCCCGGCGAACGGGACGGCCAGCCATAGCGTGTACGAGGCTGCCGGCGGCATCCCCGAGGGGTTCGTCGGCGCGGCGACCATCACCAGCGACCAGCCACTCGCGGCCGTGCTCTTCCGCTCGAAGATGACGGCCCCGGGGAGCTACGTGGATACCGACCTGTACACGGCGGTCAATGGTGTGCCGACTTCCCGCGCGACCACCACGGCGAAGTTCCCGCTCATCTTCCGCCGCGCCTACAAGACGGGCAGTTTCAGCGGGTACAACACCTGGGTGAGCGTGAGCGTGGCGAACGGCGGCACCGCCAACGTGACCATCACCGCCATCAACGACACATCGAACACGGCCCCGGGCTGCAATGCCCCGGCGACGTACACCACCACCAGGACCATCACCGGGTCGTTCATTTTCTACCAGAACGCTGATGCGGATAACGGCTTTGGCCAGAACCCGGCCTGCTTCTGGGGCGGCATGACGATCACGAGCGATCAGCCGATCATCGCGATTGCGAACGCCACGAACGACCTGAACCAGGGCGATAACGACGGCCTCTACAACGCATTCAGCAACTAGGCCCGCACACCGCTCCATCGCGAAAGGCGTCCGCTCCGGCGGGCGCCTTTCTTGTTGCCGCGAAACTGGCACGGTCGGGAAGTCCGCATAGGATTAGGGAATGTCGATCGCCTACGGCGGCATCATCGCGTTCCTCTTTCGCGGCGTGAACCTCGTGGTGGCCCTGGCCCTCGTGCTCTTCTGCACGAACCAGATGGAGGCCAGCAGGTACGGCACCTTCGTACTCGGACTCACGGTGGTTGGGCTGGTGAACGCGGCCACGGGCGGGCTAACGGCCGCGACAGCCTACCAGGTGGCGAACCAGAAGCGCCCGGCGCCCACGGCGCTGCTCAACGGGAGCGCGCTCAGCGTCTCGCTCGGAGCAATCGCCATCGGCATCGGGCTCTTCGCGGGCCAGGCCGTTGCCGGTGATGCCAGCCGCGAATCGCTTGCCATTGGGGCCGCCTGCGCCGCGGTCATTTGCAACAGCGTCGTCGCCGGGACCTTCCTGGGGCGCGAATCACTCGTTCGGTACAACCTGGCGCTGGTGTGCCCGCCGCTCTTTGCCCTGGCCGCCATCGCCATCGCATTCCTGGCTGGTGGGACGAAGACGCCCGCGGTCGCCCTCGAGATGTACGCCCTCGGGCAGTGGCTCGCGGTGACGGCCATGGTGGTGACCGGCGGGTTCGCCCTCAGCGGTCCGGTGCGGCTCGACCCTGCCCTTGTGGTGGCGATCGGGCGGTTCGCGCTGGTCGCCGGGGTCGCAAGCGGCATTTCCTACCTCAACTACCGCGCCGACCTGTTCCTGGTGCGCCACTTCGAAGGGAAGGCGGGAGTGGCGGTGTACTCCATCGCCGTCAACATCGCGGAGTCGGTGTGGCAGGTCAGCGGGTCGCTCGCGCTGGCGGCCTACGCGCGCGTGGGATCGCTCGGCCGTTCCGAAGCCGTGGCCCTCACGACGCGTGTGATGCGCCACACGGTGCTCCTGCTCGGGGTGATCTGCACGGGGCTCTTCCTCCTCGCCGGCGTGCTCGAAGCGGTATTCCCTGCCAGCTACGGCGGCATGGCCTCCGCGCTCCGGTTCATCCTCCCGGGGGTGCTGCTCTATGGGCTCGCCCAGTCATTCGCAGGCTTTTACACGTACCAGCGGGGCATGCCCTGGGTCTCATCAGTGGTGGCAGGCGGCGGCCTGGTGATCGACCTGGCGCTGGCCTCGCTGCTCATCCCGGCCATGGGCGTGAACGGGGCGGCGCTTGCCAGCGCCATCGCCTACAGCGTGGCCATCCTGGGCGGGCTGGCGGTCTTCGCCCGCTCGGAGCGCCTGGGGCCTCGCGACATCTTCCAGTTCGGCGCCGCCGAGGTTCGCGACTACCGCACGCTCGCGCGGCGGCTCCGCGGCCTCGTCGCGAGGGCCTGAACGCCCCGCTGTGTGAAGTTCGCCACGCCGGGCGGGCAAGAGGCGGTAAGGGCCGGCCTGGATGAGGGAACACCGGAGCCCGGATCGGAGTCTGGAACGGAGACTTCACCTGAAAGGAGAGCACGCGTGAAGAACATGCGATTGCTCGGGGGCGGAATACTTGGGGCGGCACTGGCCGCGATAACGGTTGTGAGCGCGGTGGCGGCTTTCGATCGGAACAACGACAGCGGAGGCTCCCGGGGAACGGGAGGCGACGTTGCGGGCGAACAGCCGGTCGTGCTCGACATGCGCCGGGACCTGGCGAAGCGGCTCGGCATCGAGAGCAGCGATGTCTCGCTGAAATCGTTCGAGAACGTGACCTGGCCGAACGGCTGCATGGGCGTCTACTACCCCAACGCCACCTGCCTGGCAGCCCTCACCGATGGCTTCGTGGCGGTCCTGGCCACCACCGAAGGTGAGAGCTACGTGTACCACGGTTCGCAGCTCGATTTCGTGGCCGTCTCGTTCCTGGCCGAAGGCGAGGCAACGGTCGATTCTCCGCTGGACGAGCAGCAGGATGAGCCGGGCCGGCTCGCCGATCCGCAGTGGGCGGTACGCCGCCACCTGGCCGATGCCCTTGGCGTGGCCATGGAAGACGTCTCCGTCGTCTCATTCGAGGCGGTCCAGTGGCCGGACGGCTGCCGTGGTGTTTACCTGCACGATGCGATGTGCTCGATGTCCGTGGTCGACGGCTGGCGCGCCACCTTAAAGGTTGCCGGAAGGTCCGAGGAGTACCTCTACCATGGCCAGGCCGCACCCGATGAGTCCGGCGCGGAGGACTACTTCACCGCCGTTTGGGAGCTCGACCCATCCGGCTTCCGGCTCGGCGAGCCCCTTCGCGACGGCGCCTGACCTGGCCCGGTCAGCTTTCCACACCAGCACGGGGGACCGGTACCGGTCCCCCGTTTGGTTTTCGCCGCGACAGTCCTACGTTGTCAGGAGCGTGTGGGGGAGGAGCCGGCCTCAGCTGGCTCGCCGTGGGCGACAGGACAGAACGCGGGGTCGGGACGCGGGAGCGGTATCGGCTGGCCGGACTCGGGGTCGGTGAGGATCATCATGGGGACCCCGAAGACGCGCTCGAGGCCAACCGGTTCGAGGACCTGGCGGGGCGGGCCATCGAACTCAACCCGGCCCGAGCGCATCGCGATGACGCGATCGGAGAAGCGGGCGGCAAGCACCAGGTCGTGAAGTACGGCGACCACGGTCATCCCCTCGTGGTTCAACCGCCGGAGGAGGTGCATCACCTCCACCTGGTGAGAGATATCGAGGAAGCTCGTGGGCTCGTCGAGGAGGAGCACGCGCGGCTGCTGCGCGAGGGCGAGGGCGATCCACGCGCGCTGGCGCTCGCCGCCGGAGAGGCTCCCCAGCGGCCGGGTCGCGAACTGGGCCGTGTCGGCGGCAGTCATCGCCCATTCCACCGCTTCGATGTCCGCGGCCGTCACCCGCTGGAGGATGCCCTGGTGCGGATAGCGGCCTCGGAATACGAGCTCGCGCACGGTCAGGTCGGGACCGGCATCGGGCGATTGGATGAGGATGGCCAGGTTGCGCGCGACCTGCCGGGCGCTCATGGCCCGGATGTCGGTCTCGTCGAGCAGGACCCGGCCGCTCATCGGCTTCTGGAGGCGGGACATCCCGCGGAGGAGGGTGCTCTTCCCGCTGCCGTTTGGGCCGACGATCGAAACCATCTCCCCGGGTTCGACTGCGAACGATACGCCGTCGACCACGACGCGGCCGTTGTAGCCCAGGCGGACATCCTGGACGGTGAGTTTCATTCGCGGAACCTCACCAGGTAGAGCAAGAACGGCGCGCCGATTCCCGCGGTGATGATGCCCATCGGCACCTCGGAGGGGCTGATCACCAGCCGGGCGGCCAGGTCGGCCCCTGAGACCAGGATCGCCCCGTAGAGCGCGGCGACGGGAATGAGCAGGCGGTTATCGTGGCCAACGGAGTATCGCGCCAGGTGGGGGCACACGAGCCCCACGAAGCTCACCAGCCCGGCAACCGAGACCGCCGCCGCCGTGAGAATTCCCACCACCGCCAGTACCAGGAGGCGGGTGCGATCGGTGAGGACGCCAAGGCCCGCAGCCACGTCGTCGCCGAGAGCCAGCACGTTGAGCCGCCCGGCAAGGAGAAATGCGCCAACCAGCCCGGGAGCGGCATAGGGAAGCATCGCACGGAAATCGCGCCACTCGGAGCCGTACATGCCACCGGCGAGAAAGCCGAGACTGGTCTGGAGAAACGTGCGTGAGCTCGAAAGCAGCCCGACGATGGCCGCGCCGAAGAAGGCCGAAAGGGCGACGCCGGCAAGGGCGAGCCGTACCGGAGAGACCGCGCCCCGCCACGCGATGAAGTACAGGATGCCGGCGCCGGCGAGCCCGCCTCCGGCACAGGCCATGGCGATGCCCCACTGGGGGACCTGCGGGTTGGCGACGATCACGGCGGCGCTCGCGAGCCCGGAGGCGGCCGTCACACCGAGGATGGTGGGGTCGGCGAGGGGGTTACGCGTGACGCCCTGGAGAAGTGCGCCCGCGGCCGCAAGCGACGCACCCACGAACATGGCGTCGATAACCCGTGGGAAGCGGATCTGCCAGACAACGTTCCGGGCGAACACATCGGATTCGGAGGTGAGCCCCGACCAGGCCTGGCCAACGGAGAGGGTGATGGCCCCGTACATCAGGCTGGCGAACGCCACGCCGCACAGGATGATCGCGCCAAGGACGAACACCACTACCGGGCGATTGAACGAACGGAAAGCGGAGCGCCTTGCGAGCGCCCCGCTTTCGCGAGCACGCCCGCATCCGCCAAGCGCTGCATCAGCC
>CAYUVT010000080.1:0-12132 GCA_964448165.1 uncultured Anaerolineaceae bacterium
TCGGCGATGAGTACTACGCACTCGATATCCAGACGGTCCAGGAAATCGTCCGCATGCAGACGATCACCTCTATCCCGGGCTCCGATTTCTGGGTCGAAGGCATTACCAACCTGCGTGGCCGCGTCGTCCCCGTCATCGATTTGCGGAAGCGCTGTGGCATCGACGCGGGCGAGTACACGAGCGAGACGCGGATCGTCGTTGTCTCGAGCGCTGGCGGCATGGTTGGGCTGATCGTCGATGCGGTGTCCGAGGTCATGCGCATTCCGGGGGAGCAGGTAGAACCGCCGAGCTCCATCGTCTCGGTGCCCGAAAACACCTACCTGCGCGGCATCGCCAAGCTCGAAGAACGCCTGGTATCGCTGATGGATCTCGACGGCGTCCTGCCTGCGAGTCTCGAAGACGACCTGGCTGTGAGCGCGTCTCGCGCCGCCTGATCCACCAGGGTCCCGTCCCGTTCCCCACCCGACCACGAGGAGTGCCGCCGCATGGCAAGCACCAAAGGCCAACGCCTGCAGTTCGATCTCGATGACGAAGACCTGAAGCTCTTCTGTGAAGAGGCCGACGAGCAAATCGAGCTCCTCGATACCTCGCTGGTCCAGCTCGAAGGCGAGCCCGACCCTGACCTCGTCCAGCAGATCTTCCGGGCGGCGCACACCCTCAAGGGTTCGAGCGCCACGATCGGCCACAGGAAAATGGCGAGCCTGACGCATGCCATGGAGACCGTGCTCGATGCCGTCCGGCAGGGGCGCCGCCGGCCAACGTCCGATGTCGTCGACGCTCTCCTTGCCGGCCTCGATGCCCTTCGTGTGCTCGCCAATGAGGTGGTGACCCGCGTCGACTCCGGCATCGAAACGGCCCGGCTCGAAGCCGACCTGCACGCAGTCCTTGAAGCACCCGAAGGCGATGCCGGCGAATCCGCGGCGGCATCCGAAAGTGGCTTCGCCTACCAGCTGGACGCCGCCCGCATCGAAGCGGCGCTTGCGGGCATGGATAACGGCACGTCGCTGTATCTCGTGGAAGTCGCCATCGCGGGTGACTGTCAGCTCCCCTCGATCCGCAGCTTCCAGATCCTCCAGGAAGCCGATGCCCTGGGCCAGGTGCTGGTGTCCTGGCCGGAACGCGAACTGATCGAAGCGGGCGCGGGGGAGTATTCGCTGGCCTGCTTCCTCCTTTCGAGCCAGTCGGATGAGCAACTCCAGGCCGCCATCGAGGCAATTTCCGACGTTGCCTCGGTCCATAGCCGGTCGATTCCCCCGGAGGATGTTGGCAAGCCACTGGCCCCCACGGCCCGCCCGGGGCTGTCCGCCGCGCCGGCAGACCGGCCACAGCTCACTTTGGTGGAAGACGGCTCGCCCGCCGAGAGCTCGCGAGGGGCCTCGCGGAAGGCGACGCAGTCGGTTCGCATCGACGTTGAGCGGCTGGATGGACTGATGAACCTTGTTGGGGAGCTGGTGATCGACCGCACACGCCTCCAGCAAATCCGCGAGCAGCTCAGCGCCGTCCTCAAGGATGCCAACCTCAACGAGCTCACGGAGAACTTTGAGGAGACCACCTCCCACCTGGCGAGAGTCACCGATGAGCTCCAGGAACAGATCATGCGGAGCCGCATGCTGCCCGTACGTTCGGTGCTCACGCGCCTGCCGCGCCTGGTGCGCGATGTCGCGGCCAAGTGCGGC
Organism: uncultured Anaerolineaceae bacterium; assembly: GCA_964448165.1. Taxonomy (GTDB): domain Bacteria; phylum Chloroflexota; class Dehalococcoidia; order Tepidiformales; family Tepidiformaceae; genus Amarobacter. The sequence continues at coordinate 1,677 of CAYUVT010000080.1, forward strand.
AAGAAGGTCGAACTCGTCACTGCCGGCGAGGAAACAGAGCTGGACCGCTCGGTCATCGAAGAGATCTCCGACCCCCTGGTGCACATCCTCCGCAACGCCGTCGACCATGGCATCGAGACGCCGGAGGAGCGCCGCGCGGCGGGGAAGCCGGAAACGGGCCTCGTCACGGTTACGGCCTGGAACCAGGAAACGTACATCTACCTCTCGGTGAAGGACGACGGTAGGGGCATCGATACCGCAGCACTGCGCCGCAAGGTTGTGGAAAAAGGGCTGATGTCACGCGATGCCGCCGAGTCGGCGACAGAGGAGCTGGCGGTCCAGTGGATCTTCCTCCCCGGTCTCTCGACCGCGAAGCAGATCTCCGACGTCTCCGGCCGCGGCGTGGGAATGGACATCGTCCGCACCAATATCGAGCGGTTGAACGGCCAGATCACCCTGCACAGCACGCCGGGCAAGGGATCCGAGGTCATCATCCAGCTGCCGCTCACGCTGGCAACCACGAAGGCCCTGATGGTCGTGGCCAATGGCACCGTCTATGCCATCCCCCTGGTGTCGGTCACCGAGGCGCTGGCGGATCACGAGGCCGACATCCACACCGTGAATGGCCGCAAGACGCTCCGCCTGCGGCATCGCCTGTTGCCCATGATCGACCTTGCCCGCGCCCTGGGGGATACGCGTCCGCGCCAGATGGAAGCCGGGAAGTTCGTGGTGGCCGCGCGCCACGGCGAACGCCAGGTCGCCTTCCTGGTTGATCGCCTGCTGGGCGAACAGGACGTTGTGGTGAAGTCGCTCGGCGACCTTGTCGGAAACCGCAGGGGGCTCACCGGCGCCACCATCCTGGGCGATGGGACGCTCGGACTGATCGTCGATACGGCCAGCCTGGTCACCGAACAGGCTGCGCTCGCAACTCCGGCCTGAGCGGACCGGGCCAAGGGGAGGGACTTCATGGCACAGGATGCACTGCTTCAGAAGCTCACGCTGGTCGCCCGCGATGGCGCTGTTCGCGCCGGCCGTGGCCTGAGCGGTTTGATGGGACAACAGATCTCCATCCACGTCCCGAACGTCCGGGTCGGCACGAAGAGCGACGCATGCGACGCCGTCGGCGGTGAAGAGAGCATCGTGCTTGGGGCGTACCTCTCGATCTCTGGCGACATCACCGGACACGTGATGTTGCTCTTCCCGGTCCCGCGGGCGCTGGAATGCGTGGACCTGATGTGCGGCCAGGCGCCGGGCACCACCACCGAGCCGGACGAGCTCGCCCAGTCGGCTGTCGGCGAGCTGGGCAACATCGTGGGCTCGGCGTTCGTCAACGCCCTGGCCGACGACGTGAACCTGATCCTGCACCCCAGCCCGCCCACCATCATCCACGACATGGCCATCGCGCTGGTTGAGTCGGTGTATGCGGAGGTCCTCTCGCAGGGCGGCGAGGTCGTCATGATGGATGCCGTCTTCGAAGACGAGAAGGGCCGCACAGCCGGTTTGCTCATCGTGGCGCCCGATCCGCTCTCCCTGGCGCGGCTCGAGAGGGTGGCCGCATGACAGCCCCGCCTTCCGAAGCCCGTCGCGTGTCGGTCGGGATCGGGCAACTCGCAATCAGCAGGGACCCCAAAGAGGTCCTTGTCGCGTATGGGCTCGGTTCCTGCATCGGCATCAGCTGTTTCGACCCGCAGAGCCGCGTTGGTGGCCTGGCCCATGTCCTCCTGCCGAGCTCCGATGGCAAGCGTGCCGATGAGCGCGAGCCGGCGAGGTTCGCCGATACCGGCATCGACCTGCTCATCAAGCGCCTGGCCGAAGCTGGCGCGTCGCCTCGCCGGCTGGTGGTCCGCATCGCCGGTGGCGCCGCCGTCCTCGGCCCTTCGAATGCGGAAAAATTCAAGATCGGTGAGAGAAATGCCGAAGCGATCAGGGAACGGTTGAAGCACCACGGTATCTCGCTCGCTGCCACGGACGTGGGCGGCACCAAGGGCCGCACCCTCGAGGTCCACGTCGCAACCGGCAAGACATTCGTGAGAACGGCCGCTTCTCCGGCCATCGAACTGTAGGAGTCCAAACCTTGGCAACAATTCTTGTGGTCGACGATGCAGCCTTCATGCGGATGCGCATGTCCAAGATCCTCACCGAGGCCGGTTACCAGGTCGTCCAGGCCGAAAACGGCCTCGAAGCAGTCGCGAAGTACCAGTCCGAGAAGCCCGATGCCGTCCTCATGGACATCACGATGCCTGAGATGGATGGGCTCACCGCCCTCAAGGAGATCCGGTCGCTCGACCCCGCCGCCCGCGTGGCGATGGTCACGGCGCTCGGCCAACAGCAGATCGTCCTTGAAGCGGTGAAGAGCGGCGCGAAGGACTTCCTGGTAAAGCCCTGCGAAGGTGACCGCGTCCTCGCCGCCGTCAGCAAGCTCTGCGCTTAGGAGGGACTCCCGTGGCCTTCCCGGCCCCTTCTCACGGTCGCCAGATACGGGTTCTCGTCGTCGATGATTCGGCGTTCATGCGCCGCGCCATCGAACGGCTGCTCGCACAGGACCCGCGCGTCACCGTCGTCGGCAGCGCCGCCGATGGCATGGAGGGCGTGAAGCGGGCCCTCGAACTGCGGCCCGATGTCATCACCATGGATGTCGAGATGCCGCGCATGGACGGCGTGACCGCCGTTGGCGAGATCATGCAGTCCGTCCCCACACCGATCGTCATGGTCTCTACCCTCACCAGCGAGGGCACGGCGACGGCCATTCGCGCGCTCGAAGCTGGCGCGGTCGAATGCATCGGCAAGCCGAGCGGGCTCAGCGCCGACCTGGTGAATGTGGGCGAAAAGCTCATCGAAGCGGTCGAGCGGGCCAGTGAGGCCCGGGTTCACCGCCATCGCCCGGTCGCGGTCGCGCCACATCCGGCCACCCCGGTTGCTCCCCCGAAGGCCCCGGTCCTCACCGGTGGCCGGCTCCCCGCACATAATCTGCTTGTCATCGGATCGTCGACCGGTGGGCCGCCCGCGCTTACCCGGGTGGTCCCGCGGCTCCCGGGTGACCTCATGGCGGCAGTCATCGTGGTGCAGCACATGCCCGCCGGGTTCACGGGGGCCCTTGCCCGGCGGCTCGATTCCCTCTCTCCGCTCACCGTAGCCGAGGCCATCGAAGGCGAGCCCATCATCAACGGCCGCGTGTACCTCGCCCCCGGCGACTATCACCTCACCGTGACGAAGGACAAGCGCATCCACCTCGACCAGTCGCCAACCGTCCATGGCGTGCGCCCAAGTGTCGACATCACGCTGTTCTCGGTCGCCGAAGTCTTTGGACGGGCCGCGAGCGTGGCAATCCTGACCGGGATGGGCAAGGACGGTGCCGACGGGTCGGCCCGGCTGGAGGCCGCCGGGGGAAAGGTCATCGCCCAGGATGAAGCGACCTGCGTCGTCTACGGGATGCCCCGCGTCACGATGGAACGTGCCCAGCACCCCATCCAGGTGCCCCTCGACGAGGTGGCCCCCGCCCTGGTGAAGACTCTCCCGGCATCGAGGCTCGCGCGATGAACCCGCAGCAAACTGAAGACCCGGCATGGCTCGCATTCCGCCGCTCGCTGGAGCGCGCTATCGGCGTGCCCCTGGGACAGTACAAGGAGCCCCAGATGAAGCGCCGCCTTGCGAGCATCATGACTCGCCGCGGCCTGGATGGCTGGCCGTCCTTCGAAAAGGCAATCGCGAGCGACCCGAAGCTCCTGGCGGACGTACGCGACACCCTCACCATCAATGTCAGCGAATTCTTCCGCCAGGCCGACCGCTTCCAGGAGCTCCAGGCGAAGTGGATCCCGAAAATGCTCCAGGAGCGGCGCCAGCTGAAGATCTGGAGCGCCGGGTGCTCGATTGGCTGCGAGCCCTACACCCTTGCGATGATCCTCAGCGAGGTGGACCCGCGCGGGAATCACACCATCCTCGCCACGGATGTCGACATGCCCATCCTCTCCCGCGCGCGCGAAGGAAACGGCTACCTCCCCTCCGAGGTGCGCGCGGTCCCGGCGCCGGTCCTGAAGAAGTACTTCATCAACGAAGGCCAGACCTACCGTGTTTCGGATGAGATCCGCCGAAAGGTGAACTTCCGCCGCCATGACCTGCTGAGCGACCCGTACCCGGCGGACCTGGACATGATCCTCTGCCGCAACGTCGTCATCTACTTCACCGATGAAGCAAAACAGCACATCTACCAGGGGTTCGCCAAAGCGCTCCGCCCCGGTGGGCTGCTGTTCATCGGCGGCAGCGAGATGATCATGCGCTCGGGCGAGATTGGCTTCCGGACGGCGGGCACCAGCATGTACCAGAAAGCCGCCTAGCTAGTTTCGCTCCCTCGCCATGGGCGTGACCCAGCGCCGGGCCACCAGCCAGAGGATGGCGGCGCAGGCCATCCCCACAGCGAGGTCGGCCAGGTAGTGCTCCCCCAGGTACATCAGAGCCAGCCCCATAACCAGGCTGTAGCCCAGCAGCCAGGGCGCCAGCCGCGGCTCGTGGTCGCGCGCCCAGAGGTACATGGCGAAGGTGACACCCTGGTGGAGCGACGGCATCGCCGCCACCGAATTCGGCTCGCCCAGCGAGGCGTAGAACGACTCGTAGGTCTCGGGGTTGACGCTCCCGCCCACGAAGTCCATCACTCGGAACACGCCCGGGAGCGCCCCGGTCTGGCCGGCCAGCCAGGGCGGGCTCGTGGGCAGCAAGAAGAACAGCACGAGCGCCAGGTACATGGTCCCGGCGATCATCACCACGTACTTGGGAAACAACGCGCGCCGGTAAAGAAACACCAGCACCGCTCCGAGGTGCGGAGCGATGAAGAACGACCAGTGCACTCCCACCGAGAGGTAGTCGTGCAATCCCAGCGAAAGCGGATCGAAGAACCGCTGCTGGAGCCAGACGATCGGGTCGGTGCCCAGGAAAATCGACTGGTCGATGGTGATCACGTACTCCGTTCGCACCGGTATTCCGGTCTCGTCGGCGTACGCACGCAGGAGGGTATAGACGAAGATGCCCGCCACGTAGGCGAACCACCAGAGCCGCTCCCGCCGCCAGCGCACCTCGGGCGACCAGACCACGAAGGTCACGCCCACCAGGGCGAAGCCAAACCAGATGTGGTCCTGCCAAACCCTGGTGGCCACGGTCCCCGCCATCGCCAGCAGCGCGGCAACCTGTACTCCGAGCAGCAGGCGGCCGGCATGCGCCGCTGTTGCGCTCACTCCCGGTCCGCGGGCGGAGACCCGCTCCGCCACCGGCGGTTCGGCGATACTCACGCTCTCCAGCGTATCGTTCGCCCGGCACTGACGGAAGTACAATTCTATGGCACGCTGTGGATCGAGAAGGACGACAAGAGAGCATGCGCCGATTTCTGGCAGGCTTGCTGATCACGGGTGCCTCCGGCGCTTTGCTCTTCAGGCTCATTCCCTGGTCAAGCACACGCACCGCCCTCGCGGCTGCAGACCCCTGGTTCATCGCCCTTGCGGTGTCCTGTCTCGTCCTCTCGCTCATCGCCAAGACCGTGCGCTGGCGCCTCCTTCTCCCCGAAAGCTCCAGCGTCTCGACCCGCGGCCTCTACCGCATCCTTCACATCAGCTTTCTTCTCAACAACGTCCTTCCTGCCCGCCTGGGGGATGTCGCCCGTGTCACCATGACAACACGCCAGCCAGGGGTGCGCTTCGGCCACGTCGTCTCGTCGATGCTGACCGAGCGTGTAACCGACACGGTCACGCTCCTCTTTGGCTTCGTACTGGTCAGCCCCTTCCTGCCGGTGCCGCGCCGCTATGAGGGGTGGCTCCACACCGCCTGGGCAGTGCTGGTGATCCTGTTCGTCGCCGCGATCCTGCTGGCGCTCTTCCACTCGCGTTTCGAACGGCTGGGCAGCAGCCGCTTCTTCGGGCGCATGGTGCCGGGGAACAAGCGCCTGCGCGATGAGGCACGCTCCTTTTCCGAAGGGCTCCGCCAGCTGTTCCGGCGCGACCACGCCGTCGGGATCTGGGGCTGGTCGTGGACTGCCTGGGTGACGGCGTTCGCCATCAACTACATGCTCATGCGTGCGCTCAACATCGATGCGCCCATGCCGGTTGCCGTGCTGCTTACCTGCACGACCAACCTCTCCATGCTGATTCCCTCATCGCCGGGGTACATCGGCGTGTTCCACCTCGCAGCGACGGCCTCGCTGCTTCCCTTCGGTGTGGCCGAAAGCCGCGCTTTCAGCTTCGCCATCCTCGCCCACCTGGTGAACGTGGTGCCCGTCAGCCTCATCGGCGCCGCGCTCCTGCTCGCGAGCCGGGAAAGCCTGACCTTCAACCTTCGCGGTGCTCGCGTGGTCGAATCGAGCGACAGTCAACCATAGCAGGCGCGAGCCCGGCGATTGCCGGGCTCCGCGTTCAGTGCCTCCTGAGCAGGACTACAGCTTGCCCCAGAGTTCCTCTGCCTCGCGGCGAAGCTCGGCACGGAAGTCCGGGTGGGCAATCGAAATCAGCTCGTTCGCGCGCTGCCGGTGGTTCTTATCCAGCAGTCGCGCGACCCCGTATTCGGTGATGATCGTGTCGGCCAGGTAGCGCGGAATGGTGACCAGCGTGCCGGCATCGTGTTTGGCGACCACCTTGGAAATGGTCCCCTCCATCGCCGTCGAGCGCATCACGGTGATGGCCCGGCCGTTCTTGCAGAGCGCGGCCGAGATGTGGGTGTCTGGCTGGCCGCCAGTGCCGTTGACCATATGCCCGCCAAAGCGGTCCTCGCTGGCGATCTGTCCGAGCAAGTCAACCGCGATGGCGCTGTTGATCGAGGTCATCTGGTGGTTTTGGGACATCACTGCCGGGTTGAGGATGTTCTCCGGCATGTGCAGCTCGAACGCCGGGTTGTTCGCGATGATCTGGTAGTCCTCACCGTCGCAGCCCGTCCACGCGACGGCCACTGCCTTCCCGGGGAACAGCGTCTTCCGCGAACCATCGATGATGCCCTTGCGCCAGAGCTTCGCGAGGCCGGGCGAACCAAGCTCCGTGTGGACGCCCAGGTGCTTTGCGTCGTCGAACGCGCCGGCCAGGAACATCAACGAGCTTGGCTGCCCGACGCCAACCTGGATGGTGTCGCCGTCGCGGATGATCTGCCGCAGGTTGTCGGCGATGCCCTGCGCCGCCGGGTCGACCTCCACCGCGCCGAGCGCGTTCGCCAGCATCGCCGGCGGGAAGACGTGGAACATCGATTCCACAAGGGCGAGTTGCTCCGGGCTTGCCTTTCGCAGGATCTCGAGCAGCGCCGGGCGGTCCGCCTCGTTCGCGAGCGTGTTAATGCGCTCTTCGATCGCCGGGATGTCGACCGGCTTGATGGCTCCTTCGATGAAGGTGTCGATCTCGCTCACGTGCATCCACACATCGCCGAAGACAGGCGACATGTTGGGGTCGACAATGGCGATGGTTTTCTTGCAGCGCTTCGCGTATGACTTGCGCTGCCACATGTGTGGGCCGAAGTGGACGTAGCCCTGCTCGTTGGGTGCGCTGCAGGGCGTCAGGAAAACGTCCGGCATCCGGGCTTCTTCGCGGCCGGCATCGAACGCCTTCATCCCCAGCATGAACGTGTTGGGAAGGTAGGTGGCGATCTTCGAGTCGTGGGCCGGCCGCATCGCATCGCCGATGAAGATCTCAATCTCCTTCTCGCCCTTGATTGCCTCGGGGTTGAAGAGCTCCGGGTTACCCGGCGCCAGCGTCCGGAAGTCGACTCGCCCGAGCTTTTTCGCGCGCTCCACAAAGGCTGTCACCAGGGGGGCAGGACAGAGAATGGTGATCGAAACGAGGTCGCCCTCCTTGATCGCCTCCACGGCCTGTTCCGGAGTCTTCAAGCGCGACTGGTACTCATCACGCCAGTTGTCATAGCGAGCGGCCAATGCTCCACCTCGTGTGTTCTGTGCCGGGGATTCTACCGGGCGGTGAAGGAAACTGCCCGTATGCACGGGCAGGCCATCCTCTGCTAGAGTTCCGCCACACTTTCGGGCCGGTCGCCACGGCCCGCGCGGAGGTGCGTATGCAGGCACTCGACAATCTCACGATCCTGGACCTGACCCACCACATCGCCGGCCCCTACGCGACGAAACTGTTCGCCGATTTCGGCGCCAACGTCATCAAGGTCGAGCGGCCCGGCGGAGACATCGCCCGCCAGCTCGGGCCCTTCCAGGGAAATGAGCCCCATCCCGAAAAGAGCGGCACATTCTTCTACCTCAACACCAACAAGCGCTCCGTCGTGCTCGACCTCAAAACGGCCGCCGGCCGCGAGGCGCTCGCCGCTCTCGCGCGCAAAGCCGACCTCGTCGTCGAGAACTTCGCCCCGGGCACACTCGATCGCCTGGGCGTCGGCTACGACTTCATCCGGGGGATCAATCCCGGGCTTCCTCTTGTCTCAATCTCGAACTTCGGGCAGACCGGGCCCTACCGCGATTACCACCTTTCGGACCTGACCCTCTATGCCTTCGCGGGTGAGATGTACTCGATGGGCGAGACCGATCGCGAGCCCGTGAAGATGGCCGGCACCGCGGCACTGTTCGAATCCGGCGCCGCCGCTGCGGTCGCCATGATGGGCGCCATTTTCGCCTCCAAGCGCCACGGCATCGGCCAGCATGTCGATATCTCCCTGGCCGAGACACACTTCGGCGGGGTCGATCGCCGCCACGCCACCGCGATCGCCTACCAGTTCAGCGGCCGAAAAACGCTCCGCGTCGCGAGCCACGGCGGCGGCATGCCGGGCGGTATCTACCCTTGCGCCGATGGCTACGTGGATTTCACCAACGCCGGTCTCTATCCCGACCGCGTCAAGGACATGGTCGGCAACCCGGAGTGGATGGACGACCCCCGTTACAGCGACCCGGCCCAGCGCCTCAACCCGGCAGTGATCGAAGAGTGGAACGCCAACTTCATCGTCTGGTGCCTGGAACGGACCAAACGCGAGATCTGGGCCGAAGCACGGCGCGCGCGCGTCCTCTGCGGCCCGATGTTCACCATGGAAGACCTTTTCACCGACCCCCACTTCCGCGAGCGGGGCTTCTGGGCCACCGCGAGCCACCCGGCGCTCGGCGAGGTCACCCTGCCGGGGCGGCCGCTCATTATGGAGAAAGGGGGCTGGCAGTTGCGCCGGGCAGCGCCGCTGCTCGGTCAGCACACGGCGGAAGTACTGGCGGAGGTGGGTTTCGACCCCGAAGCGCTGGCCGCCGTCACCGGAGGTGCAGCATGAACCCCAAACCCCTCGAAGGCATCCGCGTCATCGACCTCTGCGTTGTCTGGGCCGGCCCATTCGGGACGATGCTGCTGGGAGACCTGGGCGCGGAAGTGATCAAGCCCGAGAACCCGTTCGTCTTCCAGCCCATGACCCGTGGAGCGATGGCCCGCCCACCCCAGATCCTGGCGGATAACGCCATCGCCTGGTCGGGTGGTGTGCCCGGCGGAAAGGTCGGCGACCGCCCCTGGGACTATAGCCCTACCTTCGTGAGCCTCTACCGGAACAAGAAGAGCTTCACCGTCGACTTGCGGCGCCCCGAAGGCCTCGACGTGCTGCGCCGCCTGGTCGCGGTCTCCGACATCGTCTACGAGAACAACGCGACGGGGACGATGGAGAAGCTCGGCATCACCTACGAGTGGCTAAAGGAAGCGAACCCGAAGATCATCTTCATTCGCGTGCCCGCGTACGGCAGCACCGGGCCGTACTACGAGGCGCGAGCGCTCGGTGTGCACCTGGAGGCTGTGATGGGGCACAGCCTGCTCCGCGGCTATAGCGACGCGGACCCCTCATCGAACACCGCCATCTACTCCGGCGACTACCTGGCGGGCGCACAGGGTGCCTTCGCTGCGATGGCCGCGATCTGGCACCGGGACCGCACCGGGGAGGGCCAGCTCATCGAGATCGGCCAGGCCGAGAACGCAGCAGCCATGTTCACCCAGGCGATCATGGATTACAGCCTGAACCTGAACATCCAGGGCGCCATCACCAATCGCGATGTCCACGGCCGTGCCATCCAGGGTGTCTACCCGGCGAAGTCCCCCGGCACGTCAGCGACGATGGACGACCACTGGATCGCCATCTCCATCGAAGGCGACGACGAATGGCGGGCTTTCGCGAACGCCATTGGCGACCCCGAATGGACCCGCGACCCGCGTTACGCCACCCATGCCGGGCGCATGGCGAACCACGGCGAGATCGATGCGCGCATCGCTGAGTACACCGCCGAACAGGACGACTACGAGCTGATGCACCGGCTCCAGGCGGCCGGCATCGCGGCCACCCCTGTCCTTGAAGCATCACGAATGTTCAGCGACCCTCACCTGCGGGGGCGCAACTTCTTCCGCACGCAAACGCAAAAGGCCTCGGGCACCTACGAATACGTCGGGCCGCTCTGGCAGCTGCCGGAGACGCCGGTTGAGTTCTACCAGCCGCCCGTTATGTTTGGCGAGCACAACGAGTACGTGTACCGCGAGGTGCTGAAAGTCTCGGA
>CAYUVT010000081.1:0-12074 GCA_964448165.1 uncultured Anaerolineaceae bacterium
CCCCATACGCTCCGCGGCCCCCCGGGCCGTATAGTGAAGGCGTGCCAGGCAACATGTGGGATGAGCCGGAAGAATCCCCCGGCGACCTCGACCTCCGCCTCCTCCGCGTCGCCGCCGCGCCGCTCGACCCGGCGGGATCCGCCCTCCGTCTCCGGATGGAGACCACCCGCGGCGATATTGAGGCCGTCCTCCACCCGGTCGAGGGTGGCACGGGCGCCGTCATCTGCGCGGGTGGCGCCATGGGCGGTGTCGATGGCCCGGCCGATAACCTCTACGCCCGCCTCCCCCGGCTCCTTGCCCCTTCAGCGGTCACCGTCCTGCGAGTCGAATACCGCCACCCGAACAACTTCGAAGAATGCGTGCTCGATGTGCTCGCCGGTTGCTCCTTCCTGCGTGGCATCGGCGCATCCGACCTCGCGCTCGTCGGGCACAGCTTCGGTGGAGCCGTCGTCATCAAGGCGGGCGAACTCCACGATTCCGTAACCGGAGTCGTTTCGATGTCGCCCCAGCTCTACGGCACCCGCGAAGTGGAAAACCTTGGCAAGCCGCTCCTCCTCATCCACGGCATGGCCGATACCATCCTCGACCACGAAGCGAGCGAAGATATCTATCGTCGTGCTCTCGAACCCAAGCGCATCGTCCTCTACGCCGAGGCCGGGCATTCCCTCATCCAGGCAAAGGACGCCATCGATGCCCTCCTCAGCGAGTGGATTCCCGCCCGCCTCGCACACGCCCCCATGGATGGCGGCCGCGAGGAACACGAGACCCACTGACTCCGCCAGCCAGGCGCGCTACACTTCCGCCCGCGCAGAGGAGCTCGCCCCATGACCAACGAAGAAGTTGTTTCCGCGTTCATCGCCGAATGGAGTAACCCGAAACCCGACCTCGACCGCCTCATCTCCTACTTCGCCACGGACGCTGTCTACCACAACATGCCGGTCGCCCCGGTCACCGGCCATGCCGCCATCCGCCAGACCTTCGCGGGCATCCTGTCCCAGGTCGAACCGCGTGGCTGGGAAATCCTGCACCAGCTCTCCGCAGGCGACATCGTGGTCAACGAACGCATCGACCGGTTCGCAAGGGCCGGCAGGGCAGTCGAACTCCCGGTCGTGGGCGTCTTCGAACTCCGCGATGGCAAGATCGCTGCCTGGCGCGACTACTTCGACATGTCGGCCTGGATGAAGGCCATGGCCTGACCCTGAGAGTGTGGAGACTGGACCGGTCGGTGGGGTGGTGGACTCCTCCCTCCTCCCTTCTCCCTCCTATCCGGTCGCAACCCGCATCGGGCTCCACCGCCCGATGACGCCCTGCCCGTGGCAGCTCACCGACTTGCCATCGACGATGTCGATCTCCGACATCAACCCGAGGGCAGCGGTGAATCCCGTGATCTTGTCTGGCACGTGCTCGTACCGGTCGACCACGCGCCCATCCGCCTCGAACTCCACCGTGTCCGCACCCTGGTCGTACGTGATGCGGTAGGCATGCACCTGTCCCTGCGCCGTCGGCAGTTCGTTCAGCTCATGGAAGATGCAGAATGCCCGCGCCTGGCCAGTCTCCGGGAGCGCCGCCCCGGGGAACGGCAGGCGGCCGTACACCGTCGCTACCGTGTCGCCGCCGGTGAAGAAGTCCAGGGCCCAACCTGTGGTCAGGTCCAGCAGGTTCCACGAGACATACCCGTCGTACAGGTTCCCCGGCTGGGTGCCCACCGTCCGCGCGGCGACCTGGATCTCGAACGTGATCCGCCCACCCTCCGGCACCGCGAACCGCTCCTTGGAAAAGTACATGTGCTTTGCGTTGTCCAGGATCTGCACCCGGTCGTGCGAACGCGTATATGGCACAGCCGAGACCTGCAACCAGCCGTTTCGCACGAGCACCACCGCACCCGGCTCCCGGTACTCCCACGTCGAACCATCCGGGAGCGCGAACTTGCCGGGCTCCCACTTCGAATCTGGCTCGAGGATCCGGTGATAGTCGCCAATGACGCGATCGGAGGTGGCACGTGGAGGAGAGCTCTCAGTCATGGCCAGCCAGTATCGCCCAAATGCAATGACCGCACATCTCCTCGCGGGCCGGCAGTCGCCTTCGCCTCCGCTGCGACCTGTGAGTTGCACGATGCAACGCACTGTGCCACCCTCACCCCTACCAACAGGAGGGTCCCATGTTCAATCCCGGCCACGAGCGCTCCTCTGCGGAATGGTGGAAGCAGCGCTCACAGGGCCGCCTCCCCGGCCTCGTCGGCGTCGAACCGGTCGCGTTCGGTGAAGGCTGGGCGGAAGGCCGCCTCGAAATACGTCCCGAACTCTGGGCGCCGAATGGCTTCCTCCATGCCGCGACCGTCATCGCCCTCGCCGATACCCTGTGCGGCTACGGCTGCGTCGCCAACCTCCCCGAGGGCGCCAGCGGCTTTACCACCATCGAGGTCAAGAGCAACTTCCTGGGCACCGCCACCGAAGGCACCCTGTCCTGCCGCGCCACCCTCGCACACGGTGGCCGCACCACCCAGGTGTGGGACGCCCCGGTCGTCCATGAGCAGACCGGCAAGACGATCGCCCTCTTTCGTTGCACCCAGATGATCCTCTGGCCCAGGGCTTGAGGCACGCGCCTCAGCGGAGTCGCGCACCCGCGGTTGCAAACCTGTGGAGTTCTCTTCCCGGGGGGCAGTACTCGCCGCTCCGGGTTTGATCCCTGCGGAACGAAGCCGCCGGGACCGGACCTCTTGCTTTCGGCTATAGACCGTCCTATACTTACATTCAGTAAGAAAGCAACGGAGGCCCCCAATGTCCGCGCCCATCGTCACCCGCCTGAATCACGCCGTCCTCTACGTGCGCGACGCCACCCGCGCAGCAGACTTTTACAAGCAGGCCTTCGGCTTCGAGGAGATCGCCAACATGAACGGCCAGGCCGTCTTCCTCCGGGCCTCCGGCTCAGATAACCACCACGACCTCGGCCTCTTCTCGGTCGGCACGGCTGCCCAGAACCCTCCCCGCGGCTCTGTCGGGCTGTACCACCTTGCCTGGCAGGTCGCCCGCATCGAGGACCTGGCTGCCATGCGCGCGCGCCTCGCCGAACTCGGTGCGCTTACCGGCCAGAGCGACCACGGCGCCACCAAGTCGCTCTACGGCGTTGACCCCGATGGAAACGAGTTCGAGGTCATGTGGCTGCTCCCACGCGAGCAGTGGGGCGACTACGACCGCAACGCCATCACCAAACCGCTGAACCTCGAACGCGAGCTCGCCGCACATGGAGCGCGCCCCTAAAGCAGGCCCCTGCTCAACTCGATCACGCTCAGGCCGGGCGTCCCGCGAAGCGGGATGACCCGGTCGAAACGCAGTCCGGCATGCTCCGCGAGGGCCCGGTATTCCTCCAGCGTGCGTTCCCGGCCACCGGTCCCGGCCAGCCCGGCCAGGTCCTCGCGTACGAGCCCGGGCGTCGCTCGCGGGTCCTCCGTGAGCAATCCCTCGATGATCGCGAGTCGTGCGCCGGCGGGCATCCCGGCCTGGCAGTTGGCCAGGATCAGCAGGCCATGCGCGTCGTCGTAACTGTGCAGCACACGCCGTAACACGTAGTACCCGCCCCCACCGGGCACCTCCGTCAGCAGATCCCCCGCCCGTACCTCCGCCCGGTCCAACAGGTGCGCCGCCTCGATTCGCAGGCGGGCGCTGGCCACCCCGTGCGGGCGCTCAATCCCCACCCCGCGGAGGCCGTGGCAGCGGCCAAGCACCTCCACAAGGAACGCCCCATCGCCGCACTGGAGGTCGACCACGCAGCCAGCGTGTCCGACCTCCGTCGCCGTTGTGATCGCGCGTGCCGCTGCAACGGCCTGTTGAGCCTCGAAGCCTTCGTTCTGATAGAGCTGCCCCGGCGCGGCAGGCTGACCCGTCTCCACCGCGTGCAGCAGTTCGCGCCACGTCTCCCACCCCCGGGTCGCCATCGCCAAAACTTCGCCGCGCAACCCTGAAGGATCGCCCAGCGTTAGCGCATCGCTCAGGGCCGTTGCTGCGAACCGCCCGTCCTCGGTGAGCGCGAAGACGCCCTCCGCCACCAGGAATCGCAAGAGGCGGTGGAGCCCCTCCGGGTGCACTCCCGCCGTGCTCGCGAGCACCGCTGAGCTTCGTGGCGCATCCCGCAGCATGTCCGGGATTCCCAGCCGGGTCGCCACGTAGACCGCCTGGACGCGCGGCACCCCCGCGAGTATCTCCTCGATCGTTTCCCGCGGCCCCTTGCCGCGCGGCTTCATGGTGCGCCGCCGAACCCTGGCCCTGCGGCGGGCAGGTGGCCGTCCCCGGTTGCGGGAGGCGTGTGACGGGCGACAGGTTTCGAATCCACGGCTTCTGTGCCGGGAATGATACGCCGCCGCGCTGGCCTCAGGGCGTTGCCGTGCCGAAGTACCCGGGCTCCGCGTCGATCTCCGGGTCAAGCCGCGCGATCTCCGCCGCGACGAGTGCGTAGGCCTCAATCAGCGCGTCGAGCGTCGCCGGCCCGTCCCCCTGCAGATACGAAGCGTCGAGCGCGAGTTCGCATGCCTGCGTCCACGGGTTGTCCGGCGGCCCCTGGCGCGCAATCACCTGGGCGGTGCACGAAACGCGCAGTTGCCCTTGCCGCCCCTGGATTGCCGCAATCGATCGGTCGCCCCGCATCCAGAGGCCCACGGTCGCGCGCGCGCCAAGGAGCTCGAGGGCGAACCGCTGCATCTGGGTCACCGTGGCGTCCGAGCTACAGGCGAGCACGCCAACAAGCGGGCTCGCCGTACGGTCGCTCCCTGCTGCCGATGCGGCCTTCTTGCAGATTTCGGCCCACCCGCTCGCGCTCGCCCCGGCGACCGCGATTATCTCCATGTCCCGCCAGGTCTGGCTCGTTGCGGCGTTCGCTGGCGGCTCATCGGCGAACCAGGCCGCGAAATCCACCTCGGGCAACGACACGGGTGCCGGCGTGCCGATCGCCCGCAGGTACGCCGGCGTTCCCGGTTGTGGGGACACGATCCCACCGACAAAAGGCACCCCGCTGAGCGCCGCGGCGAGGTCGGCGTTGGCGCACCGCGCCGTGCCGAGCAGCGAAAGCAGGACCAACCCCCAGAGCGCCTTCTTCACGCCGTGATCATCGGCAGAGAGGCGCCAGCCCGGAGCCTATGCGCTCTCGATCGCCCAGTGGATGGCCAGCCCCACCGCGAGCAGGGCACCAAACCGCAGATGAAGCTGTGCTGTCCGGTAGAGCACGAGATTGAGCTTGCGCGGGTTTCCGCCCGCCCGGATCACCGCCACGATCGGCCGGACGAGCGGCAACGTCGCGAGAGCGATCAGTGCCGGCCACGGCAGGGCGCCGGCTGCCCACGCCGCCACCAGGGACACGTAAGTCGCGGCCAGCAGGAAGTACATCTCCCGGTTCGCCCACTTCCGGCCGATGGCCGTGGCGATGGTCCGTTTGCCGCTCTTCCGGTCGGATTCGATGTCGCGCAGGTTGTTTGCGTGGAGGATTGCGGTCACCAGGAACGCGATCGGCAGCGAAGCAATAAACGCGTCCCGGTCCCAGCGCTCCACCTGCACGTAGGAGGCGCCCATGACGATGACCGGCCCCATGAAGAAGAAGACCGTCACCTCGCCCAGCCCGATGTAGGCCAGGTGCACCGGCCAGCCCGTATAAAGGAACCCGGCAAGCGCGCTCGCGACGCCCACCCAGAGCAGGTTCCAGCTCACCGCGGCGCAGAGGATGAGCCCGATGACCGCACCCGCCGCGAAGCAGACGAACCCGGCGATGAGCACCGCCCGGGGTGCCAGGATGCCGCGCTGAATGAAGCCGGCCATCCCCAGGGCTTCCTCCGTATCCGTCCCCTTCCGGTAGTCGTAGTAGTCGTTCGTGAAGTTCGTGCCGGCGAGGAAGAAGACCGATCCGATGACCGTGAGGACCGCTGTCCACCAGGTGAATGCCTCCGGGGCGGCGAGCAGTGAGCCAACCACTGCCGGCACAGCCGCGGCGGTGAACGAGACGGGACGCGAAGCCTGGAACCACGTTTTCGCCGATGCCATGGCGGGGGAGCGTAGGACAGCGGCCGGGAACGGGAAAGCCAGCCTAACCCCTGGGAAGCCCGAGCCCCCGCTGCGCGATGATGTTCTTCTGAATCTCGCTGGTTCCGCCACCGATCGGGCCCGACATGGCCAGCAGGTACGAGGTCTGCACGCGGCCATGCAAACGGGCCCATGGCGATCCCGGCCCCAGTTGGCCGTAGGCGCCGAGCAGGTTCACGCCGGTGTTGGCTACCTTGATGCCCAGCATCGCCATCCAGACCTTGCCGATGCTCGCTTCGTAGTTGGGCACATCGCCCTTCGATTGCAGCCAGGCGGTGCGGTAAGCCACGAGCCGGCCAACCTCCACCTCCACCACCAGGTCCGAGAGCTTGTGCCGCACCTCGGGCTTGTCCCAGGGCCGCCCGCCCGGATTTCGTTCCTTCGCCCAGCGCACCAAATCGTGCACGGTGCGCCGGGCGCCCGAGATGGCAGCGATGTTTGAGCGCTCGAAGTCCAGCGTCGTGGTGGCGACGTACCAGCCGTTGTTCTCCCCCCCCATCAGGTCCTTCGCCGGCACGCGCACATCCTCGAAGAACACCTGGTTGAAGTCGCGCCGGTACGCGATGTTCGGGATCCCCTGCACCGAGATCCCGGGCGTCTTCATATCGACGACGAAGGCGCTGATGCCTTTGTGCTTTGGCACGTCCGGGTTCGTCCGTGCGAGCAGAAGCATCTTGTCGGCGATATGTCCGTTCGAGGTCCAGATCTTCTGCCCATTGATGACATAATCATCACCATCACGGACGGCGCGCGTTTCCATGCTGGCCAGGTCCGAGCCGCTTCCCGGCTCGCTAAAGCCCTGGCAGTACCATGTCTCGCCCGAGGCCATGCCAGGCAGGTAACGCGCTTTCTGCTCGTCGCTCCCGTGGACGAGCATGGTTGGGCCCGTGATGCCGATGGTGAACAACCGCCCGCCCGAGGGGGCGCGGTGGTAGGCCAGCTCCTCGTTCAGGATCATCTGCTCGATCTGGGTCTTCCCCATGCCGCCGTAGCGCTCGGGCCAGGCCGGGGCGAACCACCGCTTCGCACCGAGCTTCCTGGTGAACGCACGGGCGAACGCCAGCTGTTCCTCGTTGTCGAAAAAGTCATCGTCGCCTTCGAAACCGGGCGGGATCTCCGCCTTCAGAAAGGCCCGCAGTTCAGCGCGCCACTGCTCTGTCTCGGGAGAAAAGCGGAATTCCATTCTCGGCTCCATGTGCGCCCCGGTGGGCGAAGGGTGCGCTTGGGAGTGTACGGCACACCCCCGTCCAGCGATCAGCGGGCGTCGTGGCGGGCGGCGCGGTATGCCTGTTCGATGAGATTGCTCAGCCCGGCGAGGAGACCCGGCGCGCACGCGATGACGTAGCCATCCGCGAAGGTGTGGCCGCCGAACCCCGCGGTCACTCCCCCTGCCTCCCGGACGATCAGTCCCCCGGCGGCGATATCCCACGGGTTCAGCCGGTACTCGAAGTAGCCATCGAGCTGGCCCGAGGCCACATGGCACAGGTCGAGCGCGGCGGAACCACCCCGGCGGATATCGCGGATGTGGGGCAACACGCGGGCCACCATCGCCGCCTGCTCGGCTCGGCGCCCAGGGTCGTACCCGAAGCCGGTGGCAAGGAGCGCGGTGCCGAGGTCGGTATTTCCGCTGATCGCGATGGTCGCCCCGTTCCGGCGCGCGCCCCGTCCCTTCGCCGCGGTGAACACCTCCCGCTGCGCCACATCGTGGACCACCCCGGCCACCACTTCGCCCCCCACCTCAACGGCGATGGAGACCGCGTAGGCCGGGATGCCATAGATGAAGTTCGTGGTCCCATCGAGCGGGTCGAACACCCAGCGGACGCCCGAGGTTCCCACCCGGGCCGCGCCCTCTTCGCCCAGGAGTCCGTCCTCCGGGCGCGCCTCGAGGATGAGCCGTTCGATGAGTGACTGCGAGCCCTGGTCAGCGCCGGTTACCATGTCGGTCCGTGTCGACTTGGTCGCAACATCGAAGCCAGTGGCGGCGAAACGTGCCAGGAGCCGGGCGGCCTCGGCGGCGATGTCAGTCGCCAGCGACAGCAGCTCTTCCGGAGCCGGCGCCATGCTCACCGGAGCTGCCGCCCACCATCGATGACGACGATGCTGCCCGTCACGTAGCTCGCTGCATCGCTGGCGAGCCAGACCGCCGCCCCGGCGATGTCCTGCGGTGTCGCAAGCCGCCCCATCGGCACATCAGCGCGGAGCCCCTCGCCGTGGCGGCTCGCAAACAGGTCGCCGGTGAAGTCGGTTTCGACCCAGCCCGGGGCGATTGTGTTTACCCGCACCTTCCGGCCGGCCCACTCCAGCGCCATCACCTTTGTCAGCTGGTGGATGCCTGCCTTGGTCGCCGCGTACACGCCCAGCCGCTCGAGGGGCACAATCCCCGAGACGCTGCTGATGTTGATGATGCTGGCGGGCGCGCCCGCCTCAAACGCCCGCTTCGCAAACTCGGTGCTCGCGAAGTAGGTGCCCCGCAGGTTCACATCAACGACCGAATCCCACTCCTCGACCGTCACGTGCTCCACCCGCTTGTAGTAGGGGCTGATGCCGGCGTTGTTGACCAGGATGTCGACCGGGCCGAGCTCCCAGGCGCTTTCGATCATCGCTGCGATGGCTGCCGGGTCGGCGTTGTCGCAGGTGCGGGCGATGCAGTTCGCCCCGAGCGAAGCCGCCGCCGCATTCAGCGGGCCTTCGCCCCGGGCGGTGATGATGACGCGCGCGCCGGCATCGATGAGCCCGCGCGCGATGCCATAGCCGATTCCGCGCGACCCGCCGGTCACGATCGCGGTCTTCCCTTCAAGCGAAAACGGGTTCATGCGCAGATTGTCGCGGTTTACCCCGCGAGCCGCGACCGCCATGCGCACCACCTTCCGAACCGCGACCGGCAGGGAGCGGCACTCCGGCCAACCGCGTGCGCCATGCGGTAGCGGGGGAAAAATATCCAGCACGGGTCCGCATTCCACCGCATGACCACCGCACTGCACCGCATGTGCGGTGCAGTGCGGTGCCCCCTGGATTCGCGAGCGACGGGGGCGATTCGGAGTGCGTCGGAGGCAAGAACAGTTCCACCTTTGCGACGCACGCCGACGCATTGGTGACGCATTCTCCCACGCACGTGCGTCGGCATGCGTCGGCCCGGGTCGCGAGCACACCAGAGCGCGAGGTGCCAGCCATGAGCTGCAGGCGGTGACGGTCGTCGTCATTGCCTGACCCTGCGCGAAGTCACGGTCTTTCACCAAGCCCGGCCTGGCACCTGTGGCATGGTCGGAAGCCATGGAGCGATACCACATCGGCCTCGCGCTCATGGCGATTGCCGTTCTGCATGCGGTCGCGGCCCTCGTCCCGCGCTTCGCGTTCGACGACACCGCCAGTGCCCCGTCCGAGGCGGTCTGCCGGCTGAAGACCCAGGCCGCCCACGTCCGGATCATCCCGCCGCTGGTGGCCCAGGCAAGCAACGGCGGAACAGTACGGACCCGCGTCCGATGAGGTCCGCGGCGGGGTGGTCGCGCGGACGCTCTTCGGCATCCGTATTGGCTGGTACGAGCTCGCTCCCCGGGGGGCGACGAGGAGTGGGACTACGACGACCGCAAAGAGCTTGCCCTGTCGGCCGCGTTTCTCCTTGCCGAGGCGGGGCTTCCCGGCGCAGCCGGCTGGCTCTCCGCTACCAGCCGCTGAGCAGGGGGGTTGCCCCGGGAACCGCGACAGGCAGCTTCTTCAGCGCAATTCGGATTTCGAACTTCGCACTTCGCCGTTTCCCCGTTCCCCTCCAGCGCTCCGAACGTTGAAACTACCCGCCATGCCCAACACGCGTGTGTTCGACCTCGACCACTCCCGCACTTACCTCCGGGGCGCCGACCCGGTGCTGGCCGCCCTCATCGACCAGGTCGGGAACATCGAAGTCCGGCCGGCCGGCCCCAACGCCTTCCAGGCGCTCAGCCGCTCCATCATCTTCCAGCAACTGAGCGGCACCGCTGCCGGGGCGATCTATCGCAAGTTCCAGGCGCTGTTCGGCCTCGAAGGCGACGCTTTCCCGGCTCCCGAACAGGTGCTACCGCTCAGCGACGACGACCTTCGCTCAGCAGGCCTTTCGCGCCAGAAGATCGCCTCTATCCGCAGCCTTTCTGAGCACTTCGCAAGCGGCGAGCTCGGCAGCGAGCGGTTCGAGCACTGGGAAGACGAGGAGATCATCGCCCATCTCACCCGGGTGCGGGGCGTCGGCCGCTGGACTGCCGAGATGTTCCTGATGTTCCACCTCCGCCGCCCCGACGTCCTCCCCGTGAACGACCTGGGCATCAACCGCGCGATCATGAAGCGGTACGGCCTCGAGGCGATGCCCGGACCTGACGCCGTCAAGGCCATTGGCGAACCCTGGCGCCCCCACGCCACGGTCGCCTGCCTCTACCTCTGGCGGAGCGAGGATGTGCGGCTGCCATAGGAAGGGCATGAGACGTGATGCATGAGGGTTAACTTGCCTCCGTTCGGCAACGTTGTATCGTATGGAGAGGCAGGACGCTCTGCCACCCAAGGTTGTGTATACGCCCCGGCGTTGGGAGTGATCCCGAGGTCGGGCTTTGTTTTTTCTGCTATGCTTCCTGCCGATGTCGGAGCGAGTCGCGATATTCATCGACGGCGGATACCTCGACCACGTCCTCACGGACCTGGGGATATTTGGGAAGCTTGACTACAAGGCCTTCGCAGATGCTCTGAAGGGGTCCGGCGACCTCCTCCGGGCGTATTACTACCACTGCCTCCCCTGGCAGTCGCCGCAGCCGACAGCGCAGGAGTCACAGCGGCTTGCGAATATGCAGAAGTTCTTGGCGGCTGTGGATCGGAGCCCACGTTACCTTGTGCGCCAGGGAAAGCTTGCCTATCGAGGCACCAGGCAAGATGGAACACCGATCTTCGAGCAGAAGCAGGTCGACATCCTGATGGCGACTGACATCGTCATGCTCAGCGCGAAGCGGCAGGTAACGGAGATCGTCCTCGTCACAGGCGATAGTGACTTCCTTCCCGCGGTGAAGATCGCCCGGGACGAGGGAGTCGTGGTAAGGCTTGCCCATGGCGTTGGAAGTAACCGGCCGCACAACGAACTCTGGGACACTGTCGATGAGCGCCTTGAGCTAACTCTCGACTGGTTTGCCGGTTGCCTCCGGCCGGCGATCCCACCGCCTTCGCGAAGCCCTTGATCCGTTTGCGCCGCGGAAAACCGTCCTCATCTCCATCACGCGGCAATCGCCCGGCGCACTTCGGACTCCGTCCAAGCCAACTTCCGCTACCTCGCCAGCTCCGCCATCAGCTCCAGCACGCGCGGGTCGCGGTTTCCGATCAGGAGCGTGCCCACTCCCGCATCCGCCCAGGCCTTGTAGCGCTCGCGGATGCGCTCGACCGGGCCCACCAGCGACATCTCGTCGGCCATCTCGTCCGGGACGGCGGCCTCGGCCTCGGCTTTCCGCCCCGAGAGGTAAAGGTCCTGGATCTTCGCCGCCGCCTCGCTGTAGCCGTAACGCGTTGCCAGCTCGTTGTAGAAGTTCTTCCCACGGGCGCCCATCCCGCCGACATAGAGCGCCGTCCCGGGCTTGGTCGCCGCCAGGCCCGCCTTCACGTCGTCGGTGATGATCACATTGCAGGTGGCCACGATATCGAAATCCTTCCAGCTCTTGCCGTTCCCGGCGCGCCGGAACCCCTCTTCCAGGTCTTCCTTGAAGATGCCCATGCGATAGGGCGAGAAGAACGCGGGCAGCCAGCCATCCGCGATCTCGGCGGTCAGCCGGATGTTGTTGGGGCCGAGGGTCGCCAGGTACACGGGCATGTTCCGCCCGTGGAGGATGCTCTTCAGCGGCTTGCCGAGGCCGGTCGCACCGGGGCCCCGATAGGGGAGCTGGTACTCCTTGCCATCGAATTCCACCGGCTCTTCGCGCGCCCAGATCTTGCGGAGGATGGCCACGTATTCGCGGAGACGGACTGCCGGCTTGCCGTAGGGCTGGCCGTGCCAGCCTTCCACCACCTGCGGGCCGCTGA
>CAYUVT010000082.1:0-5887 GCA_964448165.1 uncultured Anaerolineaceae bacterium
CCACGTAGACGCCGGGTGTGAGGTACGACGTAGCCATCAGGGCTCCTTGGGTGCGGTATTGACGGGCAGGGCCCGTGGGCGCGGCAATATTAGCAGCAACGCACCCCGGGCGCGCAATGCGAAGCCAAAATTGTCACGTTTGCACCCGGGGGAAAACTGTTACAGTTCGATGTCGTACGACGGTCCCGGGATCGCCACGTCACGCGTCATCGTCTCACCGTCCGGAGTCACTACCGCGAGGGTGTGAGCGCCGGCCAGCACCCCGGGGAAGGTGAATCGCCCTTCGCCATCCGTAATCGCTGTGTGGGCAGTTCCGACCACCGAGACGCGCACGCCTGGCACCCCGGCGAGCAGATCCCCCTTCCGGTGGACGAAACCGGCAACCTGGATCCATCGTTCTCTCGGTTCGCGTTCCTGTTCGCCGAAATCGAACTCGACTGTCCGCACCAGTGGCCCCGTGACGGGGGCGAACACGTTGAGCGGTGCGGTCACGACCCAGGTGAGCGACGTGCGCAACTCGTTATCCATCACTCCCCAGAGGTCAGCCGGCTTGATCAGGTGATCCGGCGGGGCGATGCGTCCCAGCAGCGGGTATTCCGAATCGCGCAGCTCGCCCTGGAAGTGTTGCGGCGGGATTTCCGTCCCCCGATACATCGATGCGAGCACCCGCCCGAGCACCCGGTGCTCGTCTTCTGGCTCGCGTGTCCAGGCTGTCACCAGGTAGCTCAGGTCGACTCGCCGCGCCGGGAGCGATTGCGAAACCGCGCCGGTGGGCAATCGCACCGCCTGGGGCGTGTCGTCGCGGTAACCCGTCCGCTCGCGGATGTCGAACATGAACAGGTTGAGCGTCGGCTTCGAAAGCCGGCCGGACCATTCGCGGGTCGGGCGTTCGAACGAGATATCGACCTCTCCCCGCTCGATTGGCACATCGGCGACCAGGTACTGCCTCAGGGTTTCGTCGACATCATTGAGCACGGCGTGCGGTCCCCGGGGGACTAGACCCCCGATTCCTGCTCGGCTTCACGCTGCATCCTGCCGGAGAGCACCGCCTCGGCGGTCCGGTCAGCCTCGTGCTCCTGGGGATCGTTCGCCGGCCCTGCGGTCATTCCTCCGCCGGCGGACCCACCACCCGCCCGCTGCTGGACCACGTGGGTTAACTCATGAGCCATGAGGTGGCCATCCCCGGTGTTTGCATCGGACCTCAGGAAGATGTCGTTGCCGGTGGTGAACGCCTTCGCGGTTAGCTGCCGGTTGAGCGTATCGGACTGCGCATCCTGGTGGACGCGAACCCCGCTGAAGTCCGTCCCGAATGCCGACTCCATCTGCTCGCGGAAGCTCGAGTCGAGGGCCGACCCGCCGCCGCGCTGTGCGTCAATTTGCGCGGAGATGTCCGCGCCGACAGGCCCGCCCTCGAGGCCAACACGCGGCGTGGGGTCGTGCTTGGCCTGGAGCTCTTCCTCCTCCTCGGCGGCGGCGCGCTGGAGAGCGGGGTCATGTTTGGCCTGGAGCTCTTCCTCCTCTTCGGCGGCAGCGCGCTGGAGGGCGGGGTCATGATTGGCCTGGAGCTCTTCTTCCTCCTCGGCGGCGGCGCGCTGGAGGGCGGGGTCATGCTTGGCCTGGAGCTCTTCCTCCTCTTCGGCGGCGCGCTGCACCATCCGCGCGACCACCTGGTTCCCCGCGTGCGCCTGGAGCGATACGAGCGGGTGAGCATGGCGAGCTGCCGCGCGTGCCGGCACGGCGGTGGTGGTGGCGCGCTGGCGATGCACGGCGCGCTCGGAATCGGCGGGCTGGTAGTCGGGCATCCTCTGCAGACCTCCGGCGCACATCATAGCCGCTTGGACACCGCCTGCCAGCGGGAAAGCGGGCAGAAACTACCGCAAATGCGCGATGTGGTCCCCGAACTCTGCTTCGGTGACCATGCGGCCAAGCTTCTGGAATTCCCGGCGTGTCGCACGGATGAGGTGGCGCATACCCATCGGCCCGCCTTCCTGCGCGGCAAGGAACGCCCCCGCCAGCACGATGTTGCGGATGTTTCCGCCGCTGATCTTGAACTGGCGAGCCAGGAAGGGGAGGTCGATATCCGCCGCTAGAGGAAGCTGCGGCGGGATGGTCGATTGCCAGATGCGAAGCCGGTACGGTTCTTCGGGCATCGGGAAATCGATGACGAAGTGCATCCGCCGGAGAAACGCTTCGTCCAGGTTCATCTTCAGGTTGGTCGAAAGCACCACCGCGCCGGAGTACTCCTCCATCCGCTGGAGGAGGTACGCCGTCTCGATGTTCGCGTAGCGGTCGTGGGCGTCGCGCACTTCCGAGCGCTTCCCGAAGAGCGCGTCGGCTTCGTCGAAGAAAAGGATCGCGTTCGACGATTCCGCGTCGCGAAAGATGGCGCCGATGTTCTTCTCGGTCTCGCCGATGTACTTGCTGACCACGCCGGAGAGGTCGATCTTGTACAGGTCGAGCCCGAGCTGCCCCGCAATGACATCGGCGGCCATCGTCTTGCCCGTGCCCGACTGGCCCGCGAAGAGGGCGATGACTCCCTTACCCATGGCCAGCTTCTTGTCGAAACCCCAGGTGTCGTAGACCAGGTGACGGTGTTCGATCATTCCGCAGAATTCACGCAGCTGTTCCAGCGGGTCGTCTTCGAGGACGATGTCGTCCCATACATAATGCGGGACGATCTTCGATGCGAGCGTGCTCAGGATCGGGGCAGACTGGGCTCGCGCTCCGGCGTACAGGTCATCGCGCGAGATCACCGGGCCCGACGGGTCCCGCGCAATGGCTCGGCCCAGTGCCGTCCGCACGGCGCCGGCGATCGCGTCGGCACCAAGCCGGAATTTCCCGGCGAGCGCATCGAGCTCGTCGGCATTGGCCGAACATTCCATGCCGGAAAGGGCGGCCTGCCACCGGCCAAGCCGCGCCTCGTGGTCGAGCCCCGGCACGGAGAGTAGCGGGCCGGCGAAGGGGGTGCCGCCGCCAGCGGTCGCAATCAAGGTGAGAGGCGCGGCTGTGCGGTCGACGAGGGCGACGACCTGGTCGCGCACCGGGGGTTCGGCCGCATCGAGCGCGGCCACCATGAGCGCTGAGTACTGGAGCGCCGCCTCCCGCCCGGCTCGTGCCAGGGCCTCGCCCACCTCCACGTCCCGCGCCCGTACTGGCTCGAACTCCAGTACGCCCCTGAGACCGCTGCCGGCTGCGATGCACAGCGCGGCATCGCGGAGGCGGCCGGGATCGGGTCCCTGGAGTGCGACGACCGGCGGGACGAGCGCCGTCGCCGGGTGCCCCGCGACAGCCTCGATCTCTGGTGTCGCCGCTGGCGGAACCGCAGGGGCGCGGTGCAGGCGCACCGAGCCCGCGATGACCGCATCGACACCGTCGCCGCCGAGCAGGAAGCGCAGGACGCGGTCATCGAGCACCAATGCCTTCGAGGGCAGCGGTGTGGAAGGCTGGCCCGGGTCATCGAGCAGCTCCACGATGCGGTGGCGGCGCAGCGGGAGTTGTTCGTCAAAGAGGCCGAGCTCCGTGAGCGGGTCGTCAGCGAGCAACCGCAACCCGAGTTCGACCCGCGGGCGCCTGCGCGACACATCGTCCTGCGCGTAGGCGATGAGCCGTTCGGTGCCGGGACGCGTCTCGGCGGCAAGGCAGAGGCGGACGATGCCTTCCTCGAGCGGGGAGAGGCCACACGCGGCGGTGAGCGCAGCGAGCCGCTGTTCCTGGGCGGCGGAAAAGTCTTCTGCCTCGTCTCCGAGCAGGCGATCCGCCTCGGCATCGGGGATGTACAGCCCGCGGAGGTCGTCTTCGCCGATGGGCACCCCTGCCGCGCGCATGCGCGCGATTTCGCCGGCAAGCAGGGCGAGGATGGGGCGCCGCGAGGGCATCGCGCGTGGGTCACGGTCGTCCATGGCTACGGATTACACGCGTAGAAGTTGCTTGCGAATCCAACGTTGGTGGATGTCGCCGGGGTCCAGACGCTGTCGCCGCTGTAGCTGGCAGAAATCGAGTGATCCCCCTCGCTGAACAGGGCGCTGAAGAGCGCTTCCGGTTCCCCTGAGGAAACCGGCATGCTCCCGAGCAAATTGCCCTGGTCAAAGAACGAGATCGTGCCGGTGGGATACGGCTTGTCCACGTCCCAGTTCGCGATGTAGGCGTACAGCTGGACCGGGGTCGAGTCGCAAACATCGCCGCTCGGGCCGGTAAGGCCGAGCACAGTGCTCATGACCAGCGGTGCCGAGGCCACGATCACGTCTACCGGCGCCGAACTTGTACACACCGAGGCGTAGCAGACCTTCGCCTGAACGGTCGTTGTCCCCGCTGACGCCCGGTACGTCGTAAACGTCTTCGCGAACGTGGTGACCAGCGCCGGTGTGGCGTCCGTGGCCGTCCAGGTGATTTCCGTGTAGTCCTCCGTGAACGTCGTCGAGCAGTCGATCTTCGCCTGCCCCGAAACCCACGCGTAGGTGCACTGCACGGGCACGAATGCCGGCGGTCCATTCGGCTTTGGAGTCGGCGTGGGCGTCGGCGTGCCCGCGGCCGTCGTTGGCGAAGGTGTCGGTGTCGCAGTGGGGAAGGCCACCACGACCGACGCCGAACCCGTCTTGCACACCGTGATGTTGCAGGCGGTCATCTCCACGCTCAGTGAGGTGTTCTGGCTGAACGTTGTGGTGAACGTTGTCGCGCCGGGCGCGACCGGCGCGGGCAAGCCGTTCACGCTCCAGCGAGTCGTTGTGTACGTGCCGGTGACCGTGCCCGTGCAAGTGACGCCCGCATTGGTCGGCGTATAGGCGACGTCGCACTTCACCGCCACGGCGGCCGGGGCGGCTGGAGCGGGCGTCGGAACCGGGGTCGCCGTTGGGCGAGGTGTCGGCGTTGGCTGTGCGGTTACGGTTCCCGAGCCAGTGGTTGGTACCCCGACAGTCCCGTTTTCGCCCGTGCCTCCACCACCTGTGCCGCCCGGCGGGAGCGTCACGGTCTCGCCCGGGCCGGGGGTACCCGTACCGGGAATGGGCGTCGCGCCCGCGAGGACCTCCGTCTTCAACGAGGCCTGCGCGGGGTCGTACGACATCGACATGACGAGTGTGCCCGTCGCATCCTCGGTCGTGACCTCAGCGTTGCCGTTCTGGTCATAGCTGTGGATGGCGACTGTCGAGCCACCGCCCCCGGGATTCAGCACCTCGATGCGGTAATCCTCGCGGCTCCCGGGCAGGTAGATCGACGTGGTTCCCGCGCCCGGCGGCGGTGGGCTCTCGACACAGGTCGGGTCGCGCCAGGCGTTGCGCGTATTCAGCCAGGCTCCTTCGATCTCGGTCTTTGGCGCCTCGTCGTTTACCGACCCGACGACCTGGTTGGTCTTCACGTTCACCACCCGAACCCGGAGGTCCTTTGGCACGGTGATGACCACCCCGCTCAGGTTATTGCTCGGTTCGAACAAGACGGAGCTCTTCACTTTGCCCTTGTACACGTCGAGGGTCTTGCGGTCGGCGTAGTACGGGTCGTTGATGAGGATCTTGTCGCCGTCGAGTCCGACGGCCGCGATGTAGTGCCCCGGGACCTCCAGGATGATCGGCCGCTGGGCCCGCAACTCCGCCCGGATCTCTTCTTCCGACCCGGTGCCAAAGCGCACGAACCGGATCGTCGTGCTCCCGGGGCGCGCCCGCGCGATCTCTGCGGAAAGCTCGTTTGCCGCCGTCCAGATGACGTCTCCGTAGATGTACCCCCGGCTGACCCAGCCGCGGCTCGTTTTGCGCGCCTCCTGGTTGAACCAGGCGTTCACGGTCTGGGGGGTGAGCTCGGAACCGTCCGGCATCGTCAGGATATTGAAGATGGCCATGATGGTGGCGACCGAGGTCATCGCGCAGCCGCACTGCTCGATGGTGGTGCCGCACCAGTCGGG
>CAYUVT010000082.1:5987-11882 GCA_964448165.1 uncultured Anaerolineaceae bacterium
CGACCGAGGTCATCGCGCAGCCGCACTGCTCGATGGTGGTGCCGCACCAGTCGGGGCCGAACTCCGGGTCCTTTGCTTTCGCATATTCGATATCGGCCCAGGCCGGGTTGTTCTGCGCGAAGTACGGTGCGCCGCTGCTCCCGGCCGGCAACTCCTGCGGCCGCACCGCGTCCCGTTCGCTCTCCGGTTTGTCGCACATGTGGATGCCAGCGTAGGCTGCCTCGCCAGTACCGCCGGTTCCCGCGCCCTTGCCGCCGCTCGCCTCTTCGGCCCACGGCACCCACGACGGCAGCCGGTCGCGGTAGACCCACGATAGCCAGAGCCCGGCGGCGATCCCGACCAGCAAGAGCGCGAGGATGGTGGGCCACTTCCAGCGCTCGAGCGGGGGCCGGATGGTGAGCTGGCCCAGGGCCTCTACCGCCGGCGCCGCCCCGGCGGTCGGCGTCGCGACCACCCGGAACGGCACGAACGACGGCCTCCCGAACCACTGCCGCCTGGTGCGCTTGACGCGGACCGGGACGCGCTTTTCTTCGCCCGGGCGCAGTTCGATGGATGGCTGCTGAAAGTCGTAGACGAACTGTGCCTCGTCGTCGTTGCCCGAAAGGGCGTAGGTCGCGAGGGCGTTCCCCTTGTTTCGCGCTGTGACCGTGAAGTCGCGCTTGCCCCGGATGGGCATCAGGTGGAGCTCGGTGGCGTCGAATGGGAGGACGGTGAGCTTTCCGAACGCGACCGCCTCGCGGTCGTGCTCGCCCGAGGCTACCACTACCCCGAAGTCATACTCGCCGGCCAGCGACTGGGGGCTCAGTGGCGGCTGGATGACCAGGGTCACCGTCTCGCGCGTGCCGGGGACAAGCGCCATCGTGCCCTGGCTGAAGCTGACCCATGATGCCGGGATGCCCGAGACCGACAGTCGCACCAGGTCGACCACGCGCCCGCGGTTGTGGATGACCGCAGTAGCGAATACGGTGCCCCCGGGCTCGACCGGGGTGGCCGGCGAAACGATCGACACGCGAATCGCGCTCGATGGCGCCTCCTCGAACTCCGCTGGCCCTCCCTCGCCATCGGTGTCCTGCTCGGCGGCGACCGGGGGCGGCGGGATGTAGTGCGCCTCGACATCGCCGAAGCGGATGGGCTGTTCGGTCTCGACCAGGTTGGAGGTGTGGGGGTCGATGCGGTGGCCACCGACAAACGTGCCTGCGGCCGAGCCCAGGTCTTCCACGAGCAGCCGGCCGGACTCGATGATGAGGCGGGCGTGGCGGCGCGAGATGCTGAGGTCGTCGATGACGATGCCGTTGCCATCGGCCCGGCCCACGATGAGCGAGGGCAGGTCGATGGGGATCTCCCTCGCCTCCCCATCGGGAGTTCGTACCTGGAGCGAACCGAACTTCACGCTGTCACATCACCCGGGGCACAGGGTACTTGGAACCACAGCAGAGGGGAGCATAGTGTGCCGGGCCGGGCCGCGCACGCGATTTTACGGATCAGGTGACGACTATCTGGAAGTTGGTCGTATCCGACGATCCGGCGTAGTTGCCGCTGCCCGTGTAGGTGGCGGTGACCTGGCGCGTTCCCGCCGCACATATGACCCCGGTCAGGGTCGCCACACCGTCGGTTACCGTAACGGCGGCCATCCCGGTGCATGCCGGGCCGGTGATGGAGAACGTGACCGTTCCGCCATCGATGTCGGCTTTCGCTCCGAAGGCTGATGTCAGGTCCGCGGTGAATGTCAGGCTGCTGCCAGCTCCCCCGGTCTGAACAGCGGTCGCAACCAGGGTCGTGGGCGCCGGGTTGACGGTCACGTTCGTCGATGTGGAAGTCGCCTGGCTCGCGTAGTTGCCGCTCGACGAGGTGTACGTTGCTGTGATCGTGGCGGTTCCGTCTCCGACGGACGACGGCGACCAGTTGAATGTGGTGATGCCGTCCGTCGTGTCGGCTGCGACGGCACCCGAAACATCGACGCCGTCAGCGAAGAACCGGACCGTGCCCGGCGCCGCGCTGGGCGAGAGCGTGGCGGTCAGGGTAATCGAGTTGCCCAGGGTTACTGCTGAAGCGGCAGACACGGTGACGGTCACGGTGATCGGGTTGACCGTCACCGAGACCGTGTTCGAATCCGGGTCGTCGAGATAGTTGTTGCTCGTCGAAGTGTAGGATGCCGTAATGTCGAAGGTGCCTGTTGTGGGTGGGGTCCAGTTGTACGTTGCGGTCCCGCTGGAGAGGGTGATCGGCGACCCGAGCTTGGTACCCCCGACCTTGAACTGAACCGTACCCGGGGCGTTCGCTGGGGCGACAGTTGCCGTGAGGGTTGTCGACTGGCCAACGGTGGTTGATGCCGGGGCGCTCACCGTGATCGTTACCTCTTGAGCGAGGTGGAGCGTGCCACTGTCGTTGCCGACATTGACGTTGGCGTTGCCCGCGTAGTCGAGCCAGATGACGTAACTGCCGTTCGCGGCGAAAGCGCCCGCGCCCGTTGGTACATCCGGGAGCGTGGCCAGCCCGTTCACCACGTTCTGAGCGACGCCAATGCTCGTTGCCGTCGCGAGTGTGGAACCGACTTTGAACTGGGCGCAGCTCGTGCAATCGGCCGAGACGCCAGCAGAGCCCGTCGAGATGGATGCTGTGAACGTCACCGCACTGCCAAGGGTCGCGGTCTTGTTGTCCACGGTCACGGTCGGTGTCCGCTTTGTCAGCGTCGCCGTGGCACCGGCGCTCGTCGCCGCTGCCACGTTCCCGTTCGTCGCGTCGCCGTTGTAGTGCGCCACGATGGCGTAGTCGTCCGCGTTGGCAAGCAGCGTGGTCCCGCCCGTCGAGATGCTGATGCTCCCGGACGTTGTGGATATGGCATCCGACGTCCCCAGCAAGTTCGCCGAGTCAACGCTGTCCTTGTAGAAAGAGATGGTTCCCCCGGCCGGGCAGCGGATGCCGGGACACGACAGCCCGGTGCCGCTGATGGTCGCGCTTAGCGAGAGGCTACTGCCGACCTGGACAGAAGTGATGGTGCTGAGTGCCACCGTTGGCGCGAACTGGTTCACCGTCAGCGTTTGGGCAGTCGAAGTTACCGGGTTGAAATATGTGTTTCCGGTGTAGCGCGCAGAGATCGAATAGGTTCCAGCGCCCAGTCCGCTTACCGAAAATTCCCGGCCCCACACGCCGGTCTCCAACTCCACCACCGGCCCGGATGGCGCGGTCGCCGCACCCGTTCCGAGGAGCTCGATGTCTCCGCAGCTGCTCCCGCCCTGGCTCGCGGGGCAGTTGTCATCGAGGCGGTTCGCTCGTCCGCTGGTGGACAGCACCACCCGCACGATGGACGGAGAGTCGCCGGTCGTGATCGTGCCGGAATTGGGGAGTGTCACCGCGATGGTGGGGTCCTGAGGCTGCAGGGTGAACGAGAAGTCATCACTAATGGCGCTCGCAAGCGTCGAGGTCTGGGCAAAGTGCGCCGTGAATAGATATGCCCCGGCACTTTCCAGCGGCGTATTGTCGGTGCCGGTGGTGTACGTGAGTGTTGCCCGCCACTGGTTCGTGCCGGCGTCGAGCGCCAGAGACGCACTACCGATGGCCTGGGCAGAGCTCAACTGCGCCGTCGATGGGCGGACTCTGAATTCAACCGTCCCGCCGCCGGGCTCGAAGCCGTTGCTGCCGGCGACGCTCGCGACCAGCGTGATGTCGTCGCCGACTTTGCCGTTCGTGGCAGCGGTCATGGAGACGATGGCAGCACTCGCCGGCGCGCGCACGAATGTCACGGTGTCGCTGGCGGCGGACTCGCTGTCCTCGAAATTGGTGCTTCCGCGTTTGAACCGTGCCTGGAACACGACATCACCGAGGTAGGCCGTCCCCAGTCCGGCCTGTACTTCAAGCGAGGCCGCGCCATCGACTACCGACGTGTCGGTACCAAGGAGGGTCCACTCCCCCCCAGAGCTGGGCCGCCAATAAAACTCCACGCTTCCCCCGCTTGGGGTGTCGGTGAGCGGAGGCGGAGCCGACACGGCGGCGGTCAGCACGATGGGCGTGCAGCTGGGCGGGGCTGTCGCGCAAATGGCGACGTTGCCCGTGGGCGTGGCGGTGATGCCGGTGACGGATGGTAGCAGCACACTCAGGCTCTTCGTGTTGGATGCCGGCGTCGGTGTCTGCGCAAAGCGGATCGTGTAGCCCGCGAACGCATTCGGGCCGGAGGGCAAATCGAGCTCATCGGCCTCCAGCTTCGCAGTCACGTTGAATGTTTGCCCGCGGGCAGCACTGCCGGCTTGCACCACGAGGCGAGCTTCGCCCGGGATGCAAGGCTGACCACCAAGGGTGCCACTGGCAGGACACACCTGCTGTAACAAGACGATGGTGTTCTGATTCGGCGGTGGCAGCGTCAACATGGCGTTATTCACGCTCGTGGCGGGCGGCGTGGTCTCGAATACGACCCGGCCGTACGGAACGCTCGGGTTGGTGATCGCCCGCAGCATTACCTGGCCATTGCTGGGGATCTCAGTGAGCAGCCTCGGCGCGTTGGGATCGGTCGAGTTCGGATCGAGCTGATCCCAGAGGTTGGCGGGCCGGCTCCATATCTGGAGCTCGGAACTCACTGGCTCCTGCACTACGAGTCGGCCGACCGAGTTTTCCGGTGGGCCAACCTGTGGACCGACACAGAAGTAGTCGAGGGTGGTTGTGGCCCGCAGGTAGTAAACGCCGGGCTTATCAGGCGCGTTGAACCCGGCGCTGAATGGCACGTTGTTCACTGTATGCAGGGGGAGCACCCCGCTCACGATGCACTTCGGCCCCAGTGGTGGGGTGCCACTTGTCTGGTTACCGCTGATGCCGATGTACAGCTGCCGGATGCACCCCGGACAATAGTCCGTTCGTCCGACGCTTCCGCTAACAGTGAAAGGCTGTCCTGGGCGCAGGATTAATGTCGTGGCGGTCGACCCGTCCAGACCACCCGACATCCCCAGGGTATGGAGGACCGTCCCGCCGCCGAGGTTCTTCGGTGTCGCATAGCTCCCGGCAGTGGCGAAGCCAGTAGTTGGGCTGACGATGTTCCTGCAGGTATTGTCGACAATGCCGTCGTTGTCTTCGTCGACCGAGTCGCAGCCGTCCTTGATTGGTGGGAGAACCGTGATGATGCGTTCGGTGCTGTCGCTGCCGAAGGCGTTGATGCCACCGCTGTATTTCCCGACGAACACATGATCGATGCCGCTTCCTTCCGGGTCTCCAAAGGAAAGCGAACCGGTGTCGACTGCCACCTGCGCGACCGCTACCTTCCCGACGGTGAAGAGTGTCGCGCTTGGGCCGATCGCGAACCCATCCGCATAGAACTGTACCGTCCCGCCTTGCGGCACGATGCCGCCAACACCGTCGACGCGGGCCATCAGTGTGAGCCGGTGCCCACTGTTCACCTGGGCGTCGGGATTGGATTCCAGTGTGGTGATCGTCCGGCCGATGCCCACCGTGGTCGGCTGCGAGGTGCGGCAGGTGCCGAAGTTGCATACTGTAGCCGTCACCCGCAGCGAGACGGGCGCGCCCGGCTCGTTGCGGACCGTTGTCGTGAACTTCTTGCTCTTGCCGCTCTGGTTCGCCGGCGTCCCTCCCGGGGCCGACCACGAGATGCTGGTGAAGTCGCCCGAGAAGTTGGCTTCGCAGTTGAACTGGGCGATTTGGCCATCGGGCGTGATGGGGAACTCGGTGCCGCACACCACCGCCACCGCGCCGCCGGCGGGCGGGGTCACGACCGGTGGCGCCCCGGTCCCGGTGCCTCCCGGCCCGCTGAAGGTGGTGCCTCCCAGGTTCGCCGGGAACACGATCCGCTCCGGTCGTGTGACCGAGCGGCAGATCGTCACGTTGCACACGGTCGCCGAGACGGTCGCCGGTGTGTCGTCGTTGAAGGCCATGAGGAACGAGCTCGACCCCGTGAAA
>CAYUVT010000083.1:0-11717 GCA_964448165.1 uncultured Anaerolineaceae bacterium
AGGGAGCATGCGGCCAAAAACTGCATCGAGGGTTCGAATCCCTCCGTCTCCGCCAATTTTGCCAGTTTTACTGGGCTTTCCGCAGGGTTTTGACGGCACACCCGCCTAAAAACCCGCCTTTCCCGAAGTGATGGGATGCGATGGGGTAAGGCCCTGTGAGACGATGAGAAGCCGCCCCTGAGGCGGCTTTTTGCTATGGGGCGTCGATGCCTTCGGGAGAGGACTATGTTGCGCGTGACCTTCGAGGATGGTTCTGTGATCGAGTACCGGGACGGCGAGGTGATCGAGATTGAGAGCCACCCGCCCAGAGACACCCCAGCGGCGGGCTGGGTGCGCACGCGCGAGTATCCGCCGGAGTATCGGCGGGCGACCCCGTTGAGCATCAACGTGCTGACGGTCGGGAAGCGGGTTCACACCGGCGGCGGCTTCGTCAAAGTCACGAGCATCGAGCGGGTCTGAGGTCATGGCGAACGGAACCGTGCCACTGGACCCGCAGCTTACCGGCAACGTGGGGCTGTACTACTGCTGCTATCGGCTTTCCCTCCTCGGGTGGAACGTCATGCCGACCGCGCGCAACGCCCGGGGAGTGGACATCATCGCCTACAGCCGGGACGCCTCCCGCTTCGTCGGGGTTCAGGTCAAGGCCCTGAGCAAGCGCAACCCGGTTCCCCTCGGAACCTCGCTGGACAAGATCATGGGCGACTTCTGGGTGATCGTGAACAAGGTCGCCACGCCTACGCCTTCGGCCTTCGTCCTCCTCCCCTCGGAGGTCCGGGAGCGCGCCCACCGCGGCGAGAAGGACGGGCGCGTGTCGTACTGGTTGCAGCCCGGCGACTATGAGCAGGACCCGTTCCGCGAAGCATGGGAGCGGATCGGGCACGGGGGCGTCTGACGCCCGTTACAGCTCCTCGGGCAAGGCCAGCCGCCAGCCGCGGGCGCTCTTCTGCTTCCCCCGCAGTAGGTCGCCAAAGCACGCGCTGCTGATGCCGTACCGCTGCTGGAAGTCCAGCCGGGTTCCGGTATCGCGCTTGCCGGTCCTGACGTTGACGATCATGTAAGTTGTCAGATCAGCGTGCGCCCGGCGGACTGCCTCCGAGTTGCGTATGGCCTCGATGCGCCGGGCCTGAAAACTCGGGTCGGAGTGGACGCGACGAAGCCCAACAAGGCGGCGGGCCTCCGTTTCAGGGTTTGCGCGGATGCGGGAGAGCTGTTCAGTGCTGCTTGCCCGCCACTGCGGATCATCCCGAAGGCGGGCCATTTTCTCCCGGTTGTCCTTCCTCCACTCTGGCGTTGCAGTTGCCAGTCGGGAGGCTTCGAGGCGGCGGGCTTGTACGTCCGGGTCCGCGCGAAGGCGGCGCATGGCCTCCTTGAATTTGTCCGAGCTGCGCAGAGACCTTGACAACTTCGCCCGTGCCTCTGCCGTGTAGCACTGCGCTTGGCCCCCGCCGGAGGTGAGGTTGTATCCCTTCGGGCTCAGGCAGTCGAAGCCCCAGATGTAGAACGCCTCCCGGTCATCCAGCTCCTGTCGGGCGCATAGCTCCACAATCTCAAACGCGAAGGCGTCCGGGCCGTGCTTTCGCAGAGCTGCGGCGAGCTTCGGGCTGTTTCCTTGCCCGGACAGGTGATTCCCCCAACGAGTGGCGATGCTCACGGACTGGCCCACGTACCGCTTCCCGCTCGTGAGGTGCGTGACAACGTAGATTCCGGCGAGCGGGCCGGAGGCTTCGCCCAGCAGACGGCGGGTCATCGTGGCGCGGATCGTGTTCATGGCGTGCGCTCCATTTCTTGTAGAAGGTCAGCCCCGAAACCATCGACCGCCCACGCCTCGTGAGGGGCGAGGCTATTGCGTGAGGTCGGGCGGCTTCCGGCTCGGGGCTGAACTCGGTCAGCGACCCGTGCGCGGCTTCGCGTTCGGGCGCTTATAGGCGTGATTGACGAAGCCTTGCAGCTTCGTGGCGACAGTGTCCCGCTTCATCGCGGCAATCTGGGTGTTGCGGGCGGCGGCGCGCTCCTCGTGGATGCGTGCAGCCTTCTTCACGTTCGGCACGCTGCCGGGCATCGGTTTCGTGGTCATGGTCGGTTCCTCCAATCAGTAGATGTTGCGGATTTCCTCTGCACACTTCGGACAGATGCGGTTTCCCGCGTGCGCTGACCAGAAGTCGGAGGAACACCGAAGGCAGCGGCGGACTTTGACCCGCGGATCGTCGTCACGCAGCCACCTCGGTACATGCCCACCCCAACACTTGGGCTTGGGCGGGGCGGTCTCAGGCTTCATCGCCCGCGGCTTGCGCAATCGCCTTCTCTGCGAGCGCCAGCGACAGGTTTTTGATCGGGTCAGCCTGCCCGCGGACAAATTCGCGGTCGGCGGCGATGGCCGTTTCATAGGCGAGGATCACGCCCTTGAGCTTGGCGACAATCTCCGCGTGCTGCGCACCGAACACCCGCTGCGCGAAGTCGCCCACGGAGAACGGGCGGCGATCACGCGGGCGGCGATCTACAACCGTTGCGATGGCGGCGGCGAGTGGGAGGTCATTGGTGGCAATGGCCGTGATGGCGGCTGTTTCGAGTTCGACCGGGCCAGCGCCTTCGAGCGTCAATTGATAATTCAGGCGCTTCGTGTCGCCCAGGGCGATCCGCCCAAGGGCTTGCGCCGGGGACTGGTTCAGGGACAGCAGGAATTCAGCATCAGCGGCGAGCTTGGCGAACGGGCGCAACAACTCCTCGCGTTGGGCGCGCGACGATTCCGCGATGGTCAGGCGGAACTTGGCAATGCGGGAGGCTTCTTGCTGCTTGGCGAACTGACGGGCAACGGTGCGGTTGGCCGGTTCGGTTTCGCGGACAACCTCTTCAGCTTCGCGGCTGAAGCGGTCGCGGGCGTCTGCCACCTGCTGCTGAATCTTGGCGATGCGCGCCTGAAAGGCGGTCGCAAGTTCGGTGGCGCGGGCGGTCAGCCGGTCGATGTTCTCCGCGGTCAGCGGAACATCGGTGGGGACCTTCTTGAAATCTACGGTGGCCATGTTCGGGCTCCTCTGAAAAGTCATCAC
The DNA here is from genome assembly GCA_964448165.1 of uncultured Anaerolineaceae bacterium. Taxonomy (GTDB): domain Bacteria; phylum Chloroflexota; class Dehalococcoidia; order Tepidiformales; family Tepidiformaceae; genus Amarobacter. The sequence goes on from CAYUVT010000083.1 coordinate 3,045, forward strand.
GACTCGGAAGGGCCTCTTGACACGTCACCGGCGGGGCCGCTCCCAACCTAAAGCACGAGCGCCGAATGCCCGCACTTTCGAGGAACCATACTGGACGAATGGACAGCGCGGCAAGAAAAAGAAGTTGTAGATCAACTGCTTACATTAAAAAGTAAAGTCCGCCGAACCCCTCACACATACACGATCCGGTCCCCCGTGTCGGGCAGGCGGGGCGGAGGTCCGGCGAAGTCGCCCACGCTCACGACACCCTGCGAAGCCCCGGCGATCAGGTAGGACGTGGCATCCAGCATGTGATCGTTCGCGGAGGTGTCCACGTCCTCGGGGCGGCGCGGATCGCGCGGCAGCGCCGGGACGGTCGAGAGCCAGAACCGGCAGCGCGAGGCCACGAAGAACTCCCCCTGCACCATCAGTTGCTTGATGACCTCGAAGCGGGGCACGCGCGGCCCCTTCCGCGCGGGCGTGACCCGCACACCGGCGGCGCGGAACAAGTCGCTGATGCTGTCCTCGTGACGCCCGGCGGTCTTGGCTTCGGCGGCGGCGTCGATGACGCCCCGTGCGCGGACACCGGAGCGGGCGCACATGGCGTGAAGGGCGGGCGCAATCTGCGACGGCGAACGGCCCGTGCCGCGGGCGATGTTGCGGGGGTCGAACTCCGCGTGTTCATCGTAGATGACCCACGAGCCCCGCGGCATCACCCGGTCATCGCTCAGGCGAACATCGAAGGCGAGCTGACCGCCCAGCACAGCGGCCATCGGCGCGGCGCTGCCCCAGTCTATGCCGAGTTTCAAAGAGGTGAACAAGTCGGGCGGGACCTCGTGATGATCGAACACGGCGCGCGAGTGCTGCCATGACCCGCTGAAGAAGTCGCCCGTCAGCGCGGACCAATCACCCTCACGGTGCGCCCGGTACAGCGCCGGGTCGGTGTGCTTCAAGACCTCGAAGTTGCGGCGGTACGCCTCCGGCAGGTGCGGGTTGTCATCGACCACGCTGGGCGCATAGACCCAAGTGTTGCCGCCGAACTCGAACGGAGCCCAAGGGGTCCGCGCGGTCACGTAGCGTTCAGCGAGGGCGCTGTGATTCTGCCCGCCGGGGTTTCCGGCCAAGACCATGCGCAGCGGGACGCCCGGAGCGCGCAGCGATAGCCCGAGCTGGTCGATAACGTCCATGCCAGGACCTTCGCCCGCCTCATCGACCACGATCAGGCTGTAGGAGTGACCCTGCGCAACGTCGCTCAGGGCCAAACTCGATTCAACGTGCGTCAGCGTGATCGTGGCCCCGTTCGGGAGCCTGAACACGTTGTCGTTCATGTTGTAGGCGACCTCACGCCCATAGGCGGAGCGCAGCAGCGCGCGGGTTTCCTCCGCGAACTGGAGCAGCGACTTCAACCGGCGGCGAGTGACCAGCACGCGGGCGCGCTGCTTGTACTGGTCGCAGTGCCGCAGGATGAGCAGTTGCAGGCCGAAGGACTTGCCGCCCCCGCGGCCCCCGCCAAGGAACAAGAAATGATCTTCCGGGACGGCGAGCACGCGCGCCTGGAACGGGGTCGGGGCAATGATGTTGTTAGGTGGGCTGGACATGGATCACCCTCGCGTATTCTTCGGCAGTGAGCGCAGCATTGATCTGGATAAGCACCCTTGGCGCTTCGCCGGGGCCGTCCTCGCGTCCGATCTTGTAGAGCTTGTCGCCCAGCCATTCGGCGGCGCGGGTGTCGCCTTCCTTCATCCGGGCGCGCATGACGGCGATGACCTCGCCCGCGCCCTCCGCCCGGCCTTCCTCGATTGCCAGCGCCAGCGGTGACAGCTCGCCTTCGGCGTCATCCTTCTTGAGGGCGTTCCATTGGGAGGGAGTAAGCCCGAGCGTGCGACGTATGGCGTGCTCGCGGCACCCTTCGGCGGCGAGTTCGCGCACTACGTTCAGCGCGTCAGCGGGCAGGCCCTTCGTGGCGAGGTCGCGGACGATGCCCTTGGTCAGTTGGGTGTTGCGGCTCATGCTTCGGCCTCCTCCGGCGGCGCGACGTTCCCGGCTTCGAGGTCGCGCTTGATGCGGTAGATCGCGGACTTGCCGGCGTGCGTGATCGTGCGGACACGGTCGGGCTTCACCCCGGCCTTGAGCAGCGCGGCGATCTTGTCCTCAAGGCTCCGGGACATGCGAGGTGCGCCGATCTTCACGCCCTTGGCCCTCGCCTTGCGGTGGCCCCGGCGCAGGGCTTCTACGCGCACAGCCTTGTCGAACGTGACCACGGCGGCGACGGCGCGGAGGATCGCGGCCCCGGCGGGCGTGCGGGTGTCGAGGTCGAGGTCAGCGACGTACAGGCCAGCGCCAGCCACGGACAGCTCGCGTAGCAGCTTTTCGAGGTCACCCACACTACGGGCCAGCCGGTCGAACGAAACAGCAGCGATGCCATCCGCTGCGCCCCGGAGGGTGTCGAAGATCGCGCGGTCAAGGTACGGGCGGGGATCGCGGGCCGCGCGGGTGTCGATGTTCTCGTCAGCGTACTCAGCGACCACCTCATGCCCAGCAGCGGCGCAGAAGGCGCGGAGCGGGGCGAACTGGTCCTCAGTGGCGGGGTCGGTGTCGAGTGCCCGGCGGGCATACAGGATGAAGCGGGCCATGATGGTCGGGTCCTATCGTGAATGCGGTTTCGATAGATTCTAGCGACCGGATCACGGGAGATAAAGGTTTTTAGGCGGGTGTATAGGCGGGTTTCTCCGCGAAACATGCGGAAATTCCAACGGCTATGGAGAACTGCGGGGAGAAATCCTCCGCCATAATCAGCGCGGCATGATCTTGTATGTGCGGCGGTCGCTGCTGGCCCATGACGCCGGGCGGCGGCGCGGTGCGATCCGCCCAAGTAGCAGCGCAAGCGGCGAGTTCACACGGCTCCAGCGGCCTACGTCAGAACTTTTTAGGGGGCCGTGATACTCAGAACCCCCAGCCGTTTCTGGCTTTCTTTCTCTTTTCTAACGACTCAGACGACTATCACGGCTAAATAATCTCGGGAGGAAATCGCGGCCTTCCTCCGTCCGCCCATTGGGCATAGCAGCCGCAGAATCCCCCCGAGATAAAACCCCCGCGATAGTCGATGTAGTCGTGGGAAAATCACCCAAGCCCCAGTCGCTATGGGCTTTCGCTGTATCACGGCCCCCGAAGAAGTTTCAGCGAGGCCGTGAGATTCCAGCGGCCCTCAGACTTGATCCAGGTGCGACTCCACCACGGCCTCCACAAACGTCAGGACGTTCTCGCGCCCCGGATCGAAGCCGAAGGCTTCCCTGATCGCCTCGCGCACACGGATCGCCGCGCGGTGCAGCGGCAGGCCCACAGAGTCATTCCCGAACGACAGGAACACGCGGCCTTCATCCTCGCGTCCCGGCGCATACTGGAGCCGATCAACCAGCGCACGCGCGGCGCTGCGGGTGTTCCGATAGGTCGGCAGCGGGGTTCCGCGATCATCGACAGCGTCCCAATGGCGCGTCAGGTAGCGAACGGCCCAAGCGGTCAGCATTGCGAAGTCGCCAATGTCGAAGCCGAAGTGTTCTTGCACCATCTCACGCAAGTGACGGTGCGCATCCACCGCTGGGATGGACTCCTCCCGGCCTTTGAGACGAAGCATCCAGCGGTCGTCAGTCGGTGGGCCGTTCCAGTCCTCGGCTTGGCAGCCCAGCATCTGGATCGCGCGGGCCACGTTCTTGTAGTTGTTGGTGATGTTGCCGCGTTCGTCGCGCAGCCAGTCGTTCATGTACAGCTTCATGTCAGTTCTCCGAAGGATCGCCGGGCTTTCGACAGGGGAGCCCGGCGGCGTCCCCAAGTCGTTTCAGAACGGCGATCCATCATCACCATCGGCGTCCGGCTTCTTCGGCGGCGGCAGGTCAGTCCAGCGGTCGGAGCCGTCCCACGGTGCCGGAATCTTCACCCGGTCCCATGCGGCGCGAGCATCCGCCAGAGTGGGCAGAGCGAACCCGCGCACGGGGTACTGGCGATACTCGAACCCCAGCGCCTTCAGCAGGTCGGCCACCTCGTTGGGCGTCACGTCGCGCCCGCGATCTTTCCTGAGCCGGGCGTTCACGAGTTCGCACAGCCGCGTGGTCGAGACGAAAGGCAGCGTGCGCGCTTTCTTGTCCAGCCACCGCTCCACCGGCAGCTCGCCGGTTTGGAGGATGTCGAGAAAGGCCCGCTCCACGCCCCGCAGGCCTGCGAGCTTCTGCTCAGTCAGCGCGTCGGTCTGGGGGATGTTCCAGCGCGGGTGAAAGCCGTCCAGATCCATTTCGAGCAGGTCATGGAGCATCGCGGCCAGCCCGCCGTTTGCCATCTGTTCAGCGAGGGGGCCGAAGTAGTCCCGATCCTGCGCGCGGTTGCCGTTCACGTTGAACACCGCATAGCGGCGCTCATCGCTGCTGGCTGGCACCACCCACTTTTCGTTGGACGCCATGACCACGTGGAGCATGTTGTTGACCTGCACCGCGTTCGCGCCCTTGCCTTCAACAACAAAGGTCGGCTCCGTGATGAGGCCCTGCAAGCGCCCGGAGCGTTCGTTGTCGTCGGGCGCGACGGCCTCATCAGCGAACACCAACACCGCATCGCGGAGGTGAGCGTTGAACTTGCCGGTCAGGTAGTCGCCCGAGAAGATGTGAAGGCCGTGCTGGCCGAACAGGTCTTTCAGCGCACGCGCGAACATGCCCTTGCCCGCGCCCTTGCCGCCCCGGAACACCAGCGCAGCCTCCGCGGGCTTGTGGGGGTTCTGAACGGCCCACGCAGCCCATTTCAGGATGTAGTCGGCGTGGTCGGCGTTGCCATCGGCCAGGACGGCTTCGACGTGGGCGCGCATCAGTGACCAGTCGCCCGGTTGCGGCTTCACGCCCCAGCCGCGCCAGAGGTTCAGATTCCTGCCGACCGTCTCGGGCTTCTTGGGGTGGAAGCACAGCTCATCGAATTGGCGGCGAGCTTCTTGCAGCAGCCACCACTTGCCCACGGGGACCTCGATGGGCTTGCCGTCTTTGTCGGTTCCGGCCTCAACTCGCAGGTGGCAGTAGCGGTGCTGGAAGTCCTCGAACGACTGAAGCAGCGGCACCCAGCGCCCGCGCTGTTCCTCGCGCGGCTTGTCGTCGTCATCGTCGGTCATCAGCGGAACCCAAGACCACGCGAGCACGCGACACTTGCCGCCTTCCTGACTCAGGACGGCGTGCATGTTGTTCAGATACTCCAAGGCGATCTTCGGATGCCGCCACCACTTGCGGCCGATCTCCTCCCATGCGCGGAAGATTTGGCGCTTTGCGTAGCCCTCCCAGCTCGGTTGTTCGCGCACGCTCTCAGCGATGGCGTTGCCCGGATCGGTGATGACCCGGAAGATCACCGCGTCATCGACGCCCGCGCGCACGAGGTCGAGGCAGACCTTGAACAAGGGTTCGGAGCGCGACGGGTACTTGGTCGGCTCTACCGGGTCCTGTCCGGTGGCGATCAGCGCAAGCGTGTTGTCGCGGATCGTCTTGCCGTTCGCAGCGGCCCACTCGCGCAGGTCATCGGTGCTGCACGGCGCGACGTGGCCCGGAACCCAGTCAGACGGCGCGGCTGTACCGTCGCCCACAGAAGGGCGCGGCGATGCCTTCCTGCTGGCCGTAGGTGTGCCGCCGGTGATCGTTTCGGCTTTCGGGGGCGCGGCCTTGAAGGCGGTCAGCGGATAGGCCGCATCATTCCAGCCGCAGACCTCGGCCTTGCTCGGCTCGCGGCCCTTCGCCCGCTTCTTCGGATCGGGCCAGTTCGTCAGCCCCGGCAGGCGCGCAATCCTGTCTATGTTTTGGCAGTGATCGCCACCAAGCCGGTTTGCCAATTCGACGTTGAACGCTTCGGCCTGCGCGATCTTGTCCTGGTCGCCATTCAGGTCGAGCGGTTCTGCGAGGCGCCACATCCCCCAATAGCCTCCGCCGGAGTCGATGACCAGCGACGGCGCGGGAATGTCCTTGGGCATTCCACCATTCAGCAGCGACTTGATGCGCTGGCGCTCCTGCTCGAAGTCCTCGCCTGCACGCGGGTCAACATCGACCCACAGCCATTCGAGGCGGGCAATGTCGGTTTTCTCGGCTTTCTTGTTGATCGGCTCGCGCGTGGGGTTGATGCCGAAGTAGATGTTGTGGGTCTTGTTCTTCTCCCGCGCCCACGCTTCCGCCTTCGCCGCATCGGTGAATGTGACGCCGGGCGGTGTTCCCTTCTTGTCCGGGTGCATGGCGACCAGCAGCCACGGCCCGCCGGGACGGAACTTGTTGAGGAAGTCAGCAATCATTCTGCGACCTCCTGAAACAGGTGGATTCCGCGGCGATACCCGGCCTTGTTGTCGAACCAGCCGTTGTCGGCGGGATCGGCCTTGCCGCTCATTACCTCGTTGCAGTGATCGAGGGTGCGACGGAACCAGACGGCACGCGGCGAGCGGTCGGAGGAGCGCGCGGCCTGCTCGGTCAGTTCTTCGAGCTGGGCAATCACCGTATCAACAAGGTGTTGATCGGCTTCGGTGTTGCACTCAGGCCCGGCAGGGAACACGCGGAGAGGGTCGAGACGGAGCAGCCAAGCGACGTAGGACGCGCGGCGGGCTTCGGTGGGCGCAGCTATTTGCGCAGTGAGGCTCGGTTTCATGGGTCCGCCTCCTCACTGCTCTTGCGCATTCAGCCACGCATCAATCTCGTTCAGGTCCCAGACGGTGGCGCGGGGACCGATCTTGCGAGCGCGGGGGAAGTCGGGGCGTTCGGCGTGCCAGCGCCAGAGTGTGGCGAGGCTGACGCCCAGATACTGAGCGGTTCCGGTGGGGCGGGCGTTGCGCCGTTCTTGGCGGCGGGCGAGTTCTTCGGCGACAGCCTGTTTCAAGGCTGGCAGCGGGATCGTTGCTTCTTTCATGGTGGCGAAATCCTTGAGCGTTCAGCTCACGCCACCGGGGGCCTTGTAGGCTGCGCGGGCGGCGGGAGCGGCAAGCCCCATGAGGGGCGGCTACTCTCACGCCACCGCTGCAACTACAGCGGATCAGGACCCGTGCTGGGCCGGGGCAGCGCCCCGGAACCTGTGTCCCTGTGGAGATACCGGCAGGTCAACGCCGCTTCGTTGGCGTCGCCTCCTGTCTCCAGCGATCAATCGAGGGGAATAGTAGCGAATAAGACGACAGAAGTCTATATGGATCAGTCACTTACCGAAAAAGTATAGTGCCTTCACTTCGCGCAGTACGCGGCCCAATCTTCCATAAGTGCCTGTCTTTTCTGGAAAAGACTGCCGCGCGCATAGGCGGCTTCGGCCTTGTCCTTGAGCTGGTGCGCAAGGGCGTGTTCGATGACCTCGCGGGGGTGGTGCGTTGTCTCGCCTGCCCAATCGCGGAAGGTCGAGCGGAACCCGTGCGGGGTGGCAATCTTCGGGTTGCCGCTCTTGTCGGTCTGCTTCGGGTCGATGAAGCCCTTGCGGCCCGCCTTCGTCTCGCTTTCGTGCATCCGCTTGATGACTGCGGCCAGCGTCATATCCGACAACTCGCCGCCACGGGACGCGGGGAATACAAGATTGTTCTCCTCGAACCGCGGGAGGGCCTTCAACAAGGCCACCGCCTCCTCGGTGAGCGGCACGGTGTGTTCCTTGCCCATCTTCATGCGGTCCGCCGGGATCGTCCAGACTCCGGCCTCAAGGTCGATTTCGTCCCACTTCGCCCCGCGTACCTCGCCGGAGCGGGCGGCGGTCAGAATGGTGAACTCCAGCGCCCGCGCGCCGGTGCCTTCCATCTTGCGCAGATGCTTCATGAATGCGGGGGCCTCCGCGAAGGGCAGCGCGGCATGGTTGCCGTTCTTCGCCACCTTCGACGGCTTGGGCAACATCGCCTCAAGGTTCCCCCTCCAGCGCGCCGGGTTCGAGCCGTCGCGGTACTTGCGAGCGGTTGCCCAATCCAGAACGGACTCGATGCGCCCGCGGAGCCGTTCGGCAGTCTCGGTTTTCACCTTCCAGATCGGTTCGAGCACTTCCAAGATATGCGGCGTGTCGATGTCGCGCACCTGTAGCTTGGCGAGGGTCGGGAAGGCGTAAGTGGTCAGCGTGTTGGTCCACTGCTGGGCGTGCTTCGCGTTCTTCCACTCGGGGGACTTCGCCTCAATGCACAACCGCGCGGCCTCCTCGAAGGTGATCTCAGTTGCCCGGCTCGCCAGCAGAGCGGAGCGCGCGGCCTTGCGCTCCGCTATCGGGTCGATGCCTTGGGTGATCTTCTCCCGGACCTCCCGCGCCTTGTCTCGGGCCTGCTGTAGCGTCACCGCCGGATACCCGCCCAAGCCGACCTCGCTGCGGCGCTGCTTGCCGCTCGCGGTCGCACCGATAGTGACCCGCAGCAGCCAGGTCTTTCCTCCGCCGGGGAGGACTTGAAGATGGAGCCCAGGCACGCCCCCAACGGCGTACATCCCCGGCTCTGAGAGGCGTTTCACCTCCAACGCTGATAGCTCTTTCGCAACTCGTGGCATAATCTCGCACCCGCCTATAAACCCGCCTAAGATTACGCGATCTTACGCGATAAGTCGAGACCATCCGAGACGATCACCGCGGCAGAAGTCTTGTATTTACGCGGGTTTGCTGGCACTATGGCGACGTTACGCGATGACGCGAGACACTACGGTGGGGGACTCCGTCTCCGCCAGAACACGCTGAAGACGCCCCGCCGCGCACCGCCGCGGTCGT
>CAYUVT010000084.1:0-11604 GCA_964448165.1 uncultured Anaerolineaceae bacterium
CCGGGTGAGTTCGCGGATTGCGCCTTCGGCGCCCGATGGGGCGGGGCCGGGCGTGCGGTAGTGCTGGAAGGCGGCCATGGCAAGGGCCCGGTGGGCCAGCCGGTACGCCCATGCCGCCCGGGTGAGCCCCGGCGGGGGAGCCAGGGCGTTCACCTCGCGAATGCTCCGGCGCTGGATGGCCACATCGACCACGATCGCGGCAAGGCCGCCCAGGACGACCGCCCAGATCGTGAGCCAGCCATCGGCGGTGACGTTCTGCAGGCGTTCGGCGGCGGCGCTCTCGTGGCCGGCCGCGTAGTTATTGGCGGCGTGGTCGAAGATTGTCCAGGCCAGGCCCGTCAGCGCAACGGCGAGCGCCACAGGGCCGCGGCTCCGGAGCAACAGCCCGTAGCCGATGGTCAGGCTGGCAAGGGAGGTCCAGAGCGCGTGCCCGGCGATTACGCGGCCACCATTGATTTCGGCGGTCGGCAGCCAGCGCACCTCGTCGTTCCAGCCGAAGCGGTCGCGGATGTAGGCATCCTCCACAAGGCCGAAGCCCGCCCCCGCGGCGGCTCCCAGGATCAGCAGGTCGGTGGCCCCGAGGGTCCACGTCCGGGCGTTGCGCCCAATCCACAGGAAGAGCAGGACCGGCACGAGCTTGAGCGATTCCTCTATCACCGGCACGGCGATGTCCCGCGTGGTCGAGGCCGGGTCGTCTTCGAAGGCCTCGAATGCCTTGATGGCCAGCAGCGCGATGCCGAGCATGAATCCGCCCGCGAGCGTCATCGTCACCAGGTTGCGAACCGACACGGTGCGGCTGACCGAGGCGAGGAGGATGAGTGGCGCCAGGTAGGCGGCGGCGGTCCAGAGCGCGTCCACGCCGTTGGAGCCGGTATCGAAGAGCATGATGCCGAGCCAGGTGGCAGCGCCGGCCACCGTGGCCGCGAGCCAGAGCGGGATGGTGAGCGTGCCGGCCTGGATGGCCGGGGTACCGGCTGCCCGGCCGGTCACCGGGGCGACCTCCCCCCGCCGGTGAGGACGGCCTCGATGACGGTATCAACGCCCCGGTCGTAGGCCTCGCGGGCCTGGTCGTACGCGGTGGGCGGGGGCCCGGAGGGCGGCGGCGGGTTGTTGCGCGCATACTCGCGCTGGTTCTCTTCGAGCTGGATCCAATCAGGATCAGCCCGGGCGGGAGGCGGGGTTGGCCCGGGGCCAGGCTGCTGGGGGTTCCCGGCATAGGGCTGGCGCGGCGAGTACTGGTTCGGTCTCCCGCCTGTGGGCTGCGTGCGCGGCATGAGCGGCCCACCCGCGCCTCCGCCTCCCGTGTTCAGCGGATGGTCCGGGGGCAGATCGGGGCGTGGCAGCTGTGGGGGGCGGCCCCCCGTCGAGCCGGCGGCGCCTCCGCCAGCCCCGGCGGCCCCGCTGCCGGCCGGCCCGCCCGGCACGTTGTTCCCGACGTCGCGCAACCAGCCGAGTTCGAGGGCGCGGCCGAGCAGTTCGAGGAGCTCGATTGCCAGCAGGGCGGCGGCGAAACCGGCCAGGGCGAAGAGCAGTCCGCGCGGCACGGGGGTGGCAGTGAGCCGCAAGCTGCCGATGCGCATCTGTTGTATCCGGCCCGGATAGTACTCCCGATTCGAGGCGTGTCAAGCCAGCCGGGTGGCGGCACATCGGGCATCCTGCCGGGCGGCCCGGGACGTCCGCCGCTCGCGTAGACTGCGCGGCCATGAGCACGTGGTTCGATACGGCGCTCCCGCGATGAAAGTGCGGGATGTGCTCAAGCGTCTGGAGGATGATGGCTGGGTGCTCGCTCGCACCCGCGGGAGCCACCGGCAGTTCAAACATCCCACGAAGCGGTCGGTGGTCACCGTTTCCGGCCACCCGTCGGTGGATGTCCCTGCTGGTACACTGAAGAACATCTGGCGGATGGCCGAGATCGAGGACCCGGGATGAAGCAGTACACCGTCATCATCGAGAAGGGCGAGCACAGTTACGGCGCCTGGGTGCCAGACCTGCCCGGGTGTGTCGCCGTGGCCGGGACGATGGCTGAGGTCGAGAAGCTCATCAAGGACGCCATCGAGTTTCATCTCCAGGGGCTCCGCGAAGAGGGGCTGGAAGTGCCCGAGCCAGCATCGCGCGTGATCCAGGTAGCGGTGGGCGCGTAGCGTTTCCACTTCCGGCGATGGCGAGGCCGGACGGCCCGGAACGTCCGCCGCTCGCGTAGACTGCGCGGCCATGAGCACGTGGTTCGATACGGCGCGGTTCGGCATGTTCATCCACTGGGGGCATTCGTCACAGCAGGGCGTCGAACTCTCGTGGCCGATGGTGGGCGGCAACGCGGCACTCCCGGGCGGCGACCTGACGGTGGCCGAGTACCAGGCTTCGGCGGCGACCTTCAACCCCACCCACTGGGACCCGGCTGGCCTCGCCCGGATGGCGAAGAGCCTGGGGATGCAGTACGCCGTCTTCACCACCAAACACCACGACGGCTACGCGATGTTCCACACGAAGACCTCGGACTTCGGGGTCGAGCATTCGCCCTGCGGGCGCGACATCGTGCGGGAGTTCGTGGAGGCGTTCCGGGCAGAGGGATTGCGCATCGGGCTGTATTTTTCGCTGATCGACTGGCACCACCCGGACTACCCGGCCTTCACCGATGCCGACAGGCCGTACCGCTTCGGACGTTCGAAGCTGCCCACACCGGAGCAGTGGGAGCGATTCACCGCCGTGATGTTCGAGCAGGTGCGGGAGCTGCTGACGAACTACGGGCCGATCGACGTGTTCTGGTTCGATGGCGGCTGGGAGCGAACGCCGGAGCAGTGGCGGGCGAAGGAGCTGGAGGCGCTCATCCGCGAGCTCCAGCCGGGCATCCTCATCAACGACCGGTTGCCGGGTGTTGGCGACTTCGAGACGCCCGAGCAGTTTGTCCCCGCGCAGGCGCCCGCGCGCACCTGGGAGACGTGCATGACGCTTAACGAGAGCTGGGGCTACAACCCGGACGACGGGGCGTGGAAGTCGCCGCGCCAGGTGGTGCACACGCTCTGCGAGGTGGCGGGCAAGGGCGGGAACCTGCTGTTGAACGTGAGCCCGATGGGCGACGGGGCGATCATGCCCGAGCAGCGCGCCATCCTCGGGGCGATGCAGCGCTGGCTCAGCCAGAACGGGGAGAGCATCACCGGGACGGAGGCGGGGCTGGAGCCATGGCAGTTCTACGGGCCCTCAACGCGGCGGGGCGGCACCACCTACCTGCACCTGCTGATGCGTCCCTACGAGACGGTCACGGTGCGGGGCGTGCCGATTACGCACGTGAAGCGGGTGCGGGTACTCGCGAGCGGGCGCGAACTGGAGTTCAGCACGCGGTGCGCGATCATCGACCAGTTCTTCAACCCGGACCCGAAGGGAGAGCTGACCATCCGCGTTCCGGAGGAAGTGATTGACCCGCTGGCGACTGTGCTGGCGGTGGAGATGGAGTAAGCGAGCGTTGACCCGGCGGCCGGGCCGCTAGATGAGCCCCGCCTTGCGCGCGTCTTCGAGAAAGCGGTCGATCCCGATGTCTGTCAGGGGGTGTTTCAGCATCTGCGGCAGGAGCGCGGGCGGGATGGTGCCGATGTGCGCGCCCGCCATGGCCGCCTGGGTCACGTGCAGCGGGTGGCGAAGGCTGGCGGCCAGCACCCGGGCCGGCAGGTTGTGCGTCTCCACCAGGTCGACGCATTGGCGGATCAGTTCCATCCCGTCGTAGCTCACGTCGTCGAGGCGGCCGACGAACGGGCTGAGGAAGGCTGCCCCGGCGAGGGCGGCCAGCAACGCCTGGTTCGGCGTGAAGATGAGGGTGGTATTGATGCGGATGCCCTCGGCGCTGCAGCGGTGGATCGCCTCCAGCCCTTCCGCGTCGATCGGGATCTTCACGACAACGTTGGGGTGCCACGAGGCGAGCTCGCGCGCTTCGGCAACCAGGTCATCGGCCTTGCGCGAGACGCACTCCGCCGAGATCGGGCCATCGATCACGGCCGCGATCTCCTGGATTCGCTGCCGGTAGCTCACCCCGTTCTCCTTCGCCAGGAGGCTGGGGTTGGTGGTAACGCCGGAGATGACGCCATAGCGCGCGGCGGCGCGCACATCGTCGATGGAGGCGGTGTCGAGGAAGAGCTGCATGGCGGGTCTCCGGGGGAGGGGCTCGCGAAAGCGCCGGTGGTACCCGAATGGTAGGGGCACAAGAGAGGAGGGAGAAGGGAGAAGGGCTGTACCCTGTTGCGATGCTGCCACCCGGGCTCGCGCGAAAGTTCGTCGACCTCTACGGGGCGCGCGGGGCCGCCTGGGTCGAGGCGTTCCCCGGGACGATCGAGCGGCTGCTTGGCCGCTGGGGGCTCACGCCGGGCGAAACCTTTGCCTACGTGGGCTACGCCTACGTGGCCAGGGTGGAGCTCCCGGGCGGGCTGCCCGCCGTGCTCAAAGTCGCGCCACCAGGCTCCGAGTTCGCCAACGAGATCGCGGCGCTCCGGGTGTACGACGGCCGCGGGGCGGTACGGGTGCTCGACTGCGACCCCGGGGTGGCGGCCTTACTCCTCGAGCGGCTGGAGCCCGGCACGCCCCTGGCCGACATGGACGACGATGCGCACGCGACGGAGATCGCGGCCGGCGTGATGCGCGAGCTCTGGCGCCCACTCCCGCCGGGCCACGCCTTCCCCACGGTGGAGCGCTGGGGGCAGGCGTTCGGGCGGATACGCGCAGCCCATGGCGGGGGCAGTGGCCCGGTCCCGCTTGAGCTCTTCGAGAAAGGCGAGCGCCTCTATTTCGAACTCTGCGCCACGGCCGCCAGGCCCGTGCTGCTGCATGGCGACCTGCACCACTGGAACATCCTGGCCTCCAGGCGCGACCCGTGGCTGGCCATCGACCCGAAGGGCGTGGCTGGCGAGCCCGCGTACGAGACGGGCGCCCTCCTGCGCAACCGGCTGCGTCTGGAGCCAAACCTGCTCCGGCTCACGGAGCGGCGCGCGGGCCAGCTCGCCGATGAGCTCGGGCTCGACCGTCAGAGGATCCTCGGCTGGGCCTTCGCGCAGGGGGTCTTGAGCGCCCTCTGGACGCTCGAAGGTCACGGGGCGATCGACCAGGAGCAGCTGGAACTGCCCCGGGCGCTGGTGGGGGCTCTGTGAGGCGGGGCTATCCGGCGCTGAACCTGAAGGTCGCGAGGATCTCGGCGCTGGTGGGCGTCTCTCTCGCGATCGAGAGGGAGGCGATGGGCAGTTCCCAGGTGAGCGGCTGGCGGGCGAGCCAGGCCAGGAGCGCACCGAGGTCCGCCCGGTCGAGGTTCTGTTGCGCCAGTGTGATGTGCGGGATCCACCGTTCGGGCGAGTAATACGCAGCCGTGGGCGGGTAACCGGCCGCCTGGAGTTCGCGGTCCAGGCGTTCCGCAAGCTGCGCCGCTGCCGGCGCCCGTGCGACGCCAACGAAAACCACCGGGGAGGGGCCGCCAAAGACGCCCGCCGCCGAGCTGTGCAGGGTGAACGGCCGGGTGCCGGCCGCCACCCGTTCGACAACGGCTGCCGCCGCAGGCTCAAGGTCGAACTCGCCAAGGTGAAAGGTGATGTGGGGGATGGCGCCGGGGAAACCGCGGGGGATGCCGAAGTGGCGCTCCATCTCGCTCCAGAGCGCTTCCACGCGGGCGGTGGTCGCAGGGTCCAGGAGGGCGATGACCCCGGGCATGGGCGGCTCCCATCTGTAGCGGTGAGGACCACGAGAGGGGAGAGGCGAGCGCGGCCGATTCTCCTCCCCCTTCGCGCTTGTCAGATCTGGCTGTAGCCGGAGCCCTTGCGGTCGATGCCGGTGCCCTTGCCGTTGGTGATCCAGCCGAACTCCTGGAGGATCTCCTGGCTGTAGGTGACGCGGCCGGTCACCTTGTCGAGCGGTTCGGTGGCGAGCAGGAGAGCGGCCTTCGCCATGAGGATGGGCGGCTCGCCGCGCGGGTCATCCATACCGGTCACCAGGTGGTGATGGACGGTGCCCGGCGTGGGGACGACCTGGGAGGGCGAAACGCAGGTCACGCTGACGCCGTCCTGGTAGACCTCCGAGGCGAGGCCCTGGGTGAAGCGTTCGAGGGCTGCCTTCTCGGCGCCGTAGAGGGTACCGCCGCGGCTGAAGTCGCCCTTGTAGGGGCCGCGGCCGGGGCCGATCGCGGCACCGGAGGAGATGTTCACGATGGAGCCGGCCTTGCGCGCGATCATGTCGGGCAAGACAAGCTGGCTGAAGTAGAAGGGAGCGTGGAAGTTCACGCCGATCGAGCGGTGCCACTTGCTGATCGGATAGTCCTTGATCGGGATGAAGTAGGTAAGGGCGGCATTGTTGACCAGCACATCGATGGGGCCGTACTTCGCGCGGGTCTCCTCCACGGCACGGACGCACTGGTCGTACTCGGAGATGTCGGCGGTGATGGCAGTGGCCTCGCCGCCGGCGGACTTGATCGTGTTGACCGTGTGTTCAAGCGAGCCTTCGAGGACGTGGTCGCCTTCCTTGAGGGTGCGGGCGACGCAGGCCACCCTGCCGCCTTCTTCAGCGAAGAGGCGGGCGATCTCGGCGCCGATGCCGCGGCTGGCGCCGGTGACGATGACAACCTTGCCATCAAGCTTTCCCATGGGGAATTCCTCCTGACGTAAACGTAAGCGTGCGGATTGTACCGGAAGCGTGGCGTGCGAAGGGCAGATTCCGGTGGACGGTAGGGTGATCTTCCCATGATTGGCGAGACATCGAGCGCGTCTGCCATCGAATGGGCGCTACCCTGGGCTCCGGGTACATCGAACAGTGGTTGACGGAAACCCTGGGCGCCGGCGACGACCGGATCGCACGCATGCGCCAGGCTGCCGCCGCTGCTGCCGGCGTCACGGCCGATGAACCGCTGTCCCCCGGCGCTCCTCCGGTCCGCGCCGCTCACGGCCGCGGGGCTCCGTGCTCCGGCGCCCGGATTGACGACTGGCGATCGGGGCGCTGGAGCGTTTCCGCCGCGTGACTGTGATGGGCTTCACACGCGCTGAACCGGGCTCCGCCTTTCGGGTGAGCGCGGATTCATCCGCGAGATGGGTGGCCGCGGCAGGGGGCGTGCCTACTATCTGCTCAACAAGGAAACGGAGCGCGGGGCACCCGCCCCGCCCGCAGGGAGGAACATGAAATGGAAGCCGCGATCATCGACATCACCACCAGCGCGCCCCAGGCGCAGGACCATGCCCACCACTGGGTGATCGAAGAAGCGTCCGGGCCGTTCTCGAACGGGCGCTGCAAGCGCTGCGGTGCCACGAAGGCCTTCAAGAACTGGCTCGAGGACACCGACTTCATCACGAATGAGGAGCACCGGCTGGCGGCGTAAGTCCCCTCAACGCTCCAGCGCGCCTCTTTCATCTTCGAGGCACGGAGATCCCCCGCTCCGTGCCTCGTTTCGTTCCCGGCGCCATTCACCAGCGCAGCCCGAATATCGCCCCGGCCCACGCCGCGCCCGCCACCGCGGCGATTCCCGGCCACACGGCCCGGGCGAACGGGGGGCCGCCAGACATGATGGCCAGGACGGCTTTCGTGATGGAGTTGGTGGTGAGCCCGGCAAGGATGGGGATGACAGCGTCTTCGGGCGCGACTTTGCCACCCGAGACCAGCGAGGCCACGGAGATGGCCGCCGAGTGCGTATCGGCGAACCCGGCGACGGCAGTGGAGATCGTGAGGCCCGTGGTCCCCAGCCAATCGTTCAGGGCGGCCGCGACGAGCAGGATGACGGTCACCGTGGCGGCGAACACGATGGCGGTCTTCGGTTCGAAGGCGCGGCCCGATGAAGCCTCGGCCTCGGCGGTTTCGCGGAAGGCCCGCAGCGCGAAGATGGCGCCGTACCCCGCGGCGGCGATGCCGGCCAGGACCATGGCAGGGCCGATCTCCCGGAGGGCGGGCATGCTGATCGCGCCAACCACCACCACCATCTGGACGATGGTCGCCACGGTGGAAAGCACCGCGGCGGCGACTGCGGGCCCCATGAGCCGGGGCTCGCGGCGGGCCCGCCCGCCCATGCTGCCGATGGTCGCCGAGCTCGAGATGAAGCCCGCCGCGAACCCCGCAACTGGCAGACCCAGGCGCGAACCGAGCATGCGCTGGGCGATGTAGCCGGCCGCGCTGATGGCCATCACGATCACCACCAGGCGCCACATCGCGAAGGGGTCGAATGCGCCGTAGGGCCCCACCCGTTCGTGGGGCAGGAGCGGAAGCACCACGAGCGCCGCCCCAGCAAAGAGCAGCCCATCGTGCATCTCCTGTTCGGTGAGCACCTGCGAAACGAGCCGGTGGAGCTGGGAGCGGACGGCCAGGAGGATGGTGACCGTGACCGCGAGGCCGGCCGCGAGTTGTGGTTCGCGCTGGGCCAGGGCGCCAAGGAGAAACGCGGTGAGGAGGGCCACTTCGGAGGTGAGGCCAGGGTCCTCGCGGTTGCCCATGGCGTATGCGATGAGGATGGCGGCCGCGACGAAGGCGAGTGCCACGGCAAGGACGGCCGTGTTGCCGATGACCATGCAAATGCCACCCAGGAGCGAGACCAGGGCGAACGTCCGGATGCCCGCCGGGGCGCGGGCCGGGCCTGTGCCCTTGTGGCGTTCCCGCTCGACGCCCATGAGGAGGCCGATGCCGAGAGCGACGGCCAGGCGCCAGCCTTCCTGGTCGAAGGAGATGCCGCCTAGTTCCATGGGCGGTCACCGTGGCGGGCGGGAGCGGCCCCGGGCTGCACGCTCAGAACCAGCCGCGGCGGTGAAAGATGTAGGCCATGCTCCCCGCGATGGCCGCCATCGCCGCCATCATGGCCGCGAAACCCCAGTTGCTGTGCAACCCCGGGATGTCGTCGAAGTTGGTGCCAAAAATCCCGGTAATCACGGTGGCGGGCAGGGCGAGCGCGCCAACCACCGCGAGGACCTTCATCACCTCGTTCATGCGGTTGTTGAGCGCGCTCAGGTACGTGCTCAGGGCGACTTCGGCGTCTTCGCGGAGCTCCTCCAGGGCCATATCGACGCGGACCAGGTGGTCGTAGATGTCGCGGAAGTACACCTGGTTCGCGGGCTGGATGAGCGCGAATTCGCCCCGCCCAAAGCGCAGCATGAGGTTCTGTTCGGGGACGATCAGGCGACGCACGCGGCCGGCGAGGGAGCGCAGTTCGAGCACCCGGTGATGGTCCATCCCTGCGACACCCTCGGTGACGATGCGGTCCTCGATGGCGTCGAGCTCTTCGCTCATGGCGCTGACGCGGGGCAGGATGGCATCGACGCTCCGGTCGATGATTTCGTACATCAGGCCATCGACGCCGGGACGGATGGTGACGCCCTGGGCGAGGGCCTGCGCGACCTGGGCAATGGAGGGTGGGGCCTCGGGGCCATCGTGAAAGGTGATGAGGAAATCGCGCGAGAGGAACAGGTCGAGCTCTTCCATCTCTGCCCGGGTCGCGGTGGGCACCATCGCGGCGACGATCAGGAAGAGGTACTCGCCGAAGTCGTCGATCTTCGGAGTGTGGAGGTGGGGGGCCAGGCAATCCTCGATGGCGAGCGGGTGGAGCCCGAAACGCTCGCCGAGCGCCTTGAGCTGTTCGCGGTCATCGCCGCTGAGGTCGTACCAGCGGGGAACCGGGCCCTCGCTGCCGGTTTCGCGCCAGCGGCCATCGATGCACGACCAGATCCGCATGGGCGGATGGTACGGCAACGGCGGCGCTACTTCAGGAGCCCATCGAGGAGCTTCTTCCAGTCGTCATAGGTTTCGGGATTCGCCGGGAGGATTTCGCCATTTACCACGAACGAGGGAGTGCCGCGGAGGCCGAGGCCCTGGGCGGCGCGCAGGTCTTCCTGCACCCTGTTCAGGGCGGATTCGCCGGTGACGCAGGCCTCGAAGGCGGCCGTGTCGAGCCCGGCATCCGAGGCCGTCTTTCGCAGGTTCGCGGGGGAAAAAGCGACCCCCAGGCCTGGGCCGGATTTGTTATTGGCCTCCGCCTGGGCGATGAAGAGCAGCTTGTGGAACTCCCAGAAACGGTCCTGTTCGGCGGCACACTGGGCGGCGATGGCGGCCGTCCCGGTCACCTGCTGGAGAGGGAAGTAGCGGTACACGAACCGGACCTTGCCGCGCGCGACGTAGTCTTCGAACAGCTTCGGCTCGATGGTCGCCGTGAAGTGGAGGCAGTGGGGGCAGCCGAAATCCTCGAAGGCTTCGACCACCACGGGGGCATCCGCCCGGCCGATCGAGGTGCCGTCGGCCAGGTCGAGCGGAACGGTGGCGCGCGCGATGAGCTGGCCGTGCTCGGAGCGCGGACCTTCGCCGGGTTCCGGCACCGCGGTAGCGGTGGAGTTCCCGGCTGGTGGCGTGGGTGTGGGGTCGTCGTCATCGCCGCCGCAGGCCACGAAGACGGTGGCTGCAAGGCCAACGAAGGAGAGGGCGGCCCAGCGGGCGGGCCTAGGCATCGAGGAAGGCATTGACATGTCCAATGAAGGTTTCGAACTGGTCGTGGTGCGCCCAGTGGCCGGCATCTTCGATCTCGATGGCGCGGTAGTTGTGGAAGGCGCTCAGGTCGGGCTTCGGCTGGCGCGCGCCCCAGCTCTCTTTGCCCCAAACAATGAGCATGGGGCAGGTGATCTGGTTCCAGAGGTCGCGCGCGTCTTCCATGTTGAATTCGTAGGGAGACCCAGCATGCGTGTAGTTGTCGAATTTCCAGGTAAAGCCGCCCTCGGCGGAGCGGACGCCGTGCCCGGTGAGAAAGCGGGCGAGTTCGGGCGAGAGATGGCGGTTCGCCTCGCGCATGCGCGCGGTGGCGGCCTCGATCGTGGGGTAGATGTGGAGTGAGCGGCCCTCAAGCCGGCGCATGCTCTCGATCCAGGCACGCATGCGCTCGTGAGCGGGGCGGCGCTCGCGCTCCCAGATGCGCCCGAGGCCTTCGATGGTGACGAGCTTCGAGACCTTTTCGGGGAAGGCGCCCGCGTACTGGAGCGAAACCCCGCCGCCGAGCGAGTGGCCGATGATGGTGTAGGGCGCGCGCCCGATGGCCTCGCCGAGCGCGTGGAGGTCGAGCGCGTAGTCGATGATCGAATAGTTGCCGCCAATCGCCCAGGCGGAATCGCCGTGGCCGCGGAGGTCGGGGGCGTAGACGCAGTAGCGATCGGCGAGGGCCTCGGCGGTGCGCTGCCACGAGCGGGCGTGGTCGCGCGTGCCGTGGACGAGGATGATGGGGGGCTTCGCTTCATCGCCCCAGACAAGGTAGTGGAGTTCAAGACGCTGGGAACTGAACGAGCGGGAGACGGGCTGCATTCGGAACAGGGTACCGGAGGGAGAAGGGAGAAGGGAGAAGGAGCCAGCCTTGTCTCCCCGTGGGCTGCCCTCCCCACAGGGGGGCGAACGACGAAAAGGTCGCTACCGGCGCGCGGCGACAAAGCGCGCGATGAGGGGGTTCGCCGCGCGCTGGACTTCGAGGATCGACCGTTCGGGCGACCCGGGCGGGTAGAGGGCGAAATCGGCCTCGGTATGCGTCCCGAGTGCCGCGCCGGCCGCCTGCAGCGCACCGTAGATGGCGTGGGCCGCGGCGGCGAGGCTGCGCTCGATGTCGACCGGGTCGGGGTTGGGCGAAAGGAAGGCGAGCGGGTCGCGCAG
>CAYUVT010000085.1:0-11600 GCA_964448165.1 uncultured Anaerolineaceae bacterium
GAACTGCTCGCGCGCGAGGGCACACCGGTGCTCAGCCTGTCCGACGCCTATGGCCGGACGCTGCTTCTCCTGTGCGTTTCCTGGGTGCTCCTGGCCGCGACCGTCGCCTTCATGGCTTTCGTCCTCCACCCTGCCCAACGCAAGCGCTCAAAGCCGGAGATGACGAAGGAGGAGGTGGCCGCCGAGCGGGAACGCGTCGGGCGGGCCATCGGCCGCATGGATAAGGCCCTGAAGTTCGAACTTGTGCTGTCGGCGATCAGCGTAGGCCTTGGCGCCTCGCTGCATGCCGGTGGACTCATCTAGCACCGGAGTACTGCTATGCCGAAGACCATCGCCATCACGCCATCCTGGTACTGGCCCACGGGCATCGCCCGGGTGGTCGGGGTGCCGCCCTACCCGGTGTACCAACTCTGCCTGATTCGCAACGAACGGGACCACGCCGACGAGCCCGCGCTCATCGACAGCCACGGCCAGCTCAGCTTCCGCCAGCTGCGCGAGGAAGTCGACCGCCGGGCCCACCCGTTGGCCCTCGCGGCCGGGGAGGCGCGCCTGGCCGTGCTGCCCGGAGAGCTCACGCGCGAGAACGTCCTCCAGCTGCTGGCCGGCCTCGCTGCCGGCGTTCGCCTGAGGATCGCCGCTCCGGGCAGCGACCCGCGCGCCCTCGCCGCGCAAATCGGGGCACCGCTGGTTGCGGGCGAACAGCAGCCCGGGGATGGCACCGCGCCACCCTATGCCGGCATGCTCGATCCCACCCTCCCGGCGGTGACCATCGAAGGCCCGGCGGCGCCGGTCTGCCACTCCAACCGCTCGCTGCTGGCAATGGCCATCTCCATGGACACCTTCGTCGACGCCGATCGCCAGGGGCCGTGGATGTCGACCCTGCCGCTCTCCCGCTGGGAAGGCCTGATGGGGGTGCTCATCCCGCTTTACCTGGGCAAGCCGCTCGTGTTGCCCAGGGCGGGCGCCGACCCCGACACGCTGCTCGCGAACATCTCGCAGCAGCGACTCAGTTATGTTGTGTCCGACCTGGCGTCGTTCGCTCACGCCTGCCGCGAGGCCAAGCGTGCGGCCAAGGACGCACGCCGCGTACTGCACGCCGCCCTCCTCGCCGTGGACGGTCCCTTCGACCCGGATCAGCGCCGCCGTGTGAGCAAGGCGCTGGAGTGCCCGGCATTGACCTTTTGGGGCATGCCCGAGACCGGGCCGGTCTTCGCCGCGCACCAGTCCTGGTACCTCGATGAGTCGGTTGGGCTTCCCATGACGAACGCCCACGTGGTGCCATCGGACCCGCGGAGCGGCCAGCCCATCGCGGCCCTCTGGGAGCTCGTCGAGATGGCCGAGGTGACGGTGTTCTCGCCCTCGCTGATGACAGGCTACGAAGGCCGTGAAGCCGCGGACCGCTTCGTTGGGCACCGCTTCCGCACCGGCATGATGGCCTCCTCCGACGCAAACGGCATGATCTACCTGCTCGGAGGCTGACCGGAAGGCACCACCACACCCGACCCAAAACGAGGCCGGCGGCACCCACACGGGTCCGCCGGCCTTTCCCGTTGCCGTTGCCCTGAATGGCTTGCCTGGCGTTTCCTGGGGTTAGCGGGCGATGGGTGTTCCGCGGCCGAGAGCCGCCAATTCACGCGCGGACAGGTCACGGAGCAGGGCCACCAGCTCGAGGTAGAAGGGGTGGGCTGACCGCTCCGCGAGCCGGGCCGCCGTCTCCGTCGCCCAGGGGAGCAGGTGCCGCTGGAGGACATCGGCCTTGGCAGCCTCGAACGCCCGGATCCTCGTCTCGTCAGCCGTGCCCTGTCCGAGCGTGAGGAACCGCAGGAACTCCAACACCGTCGGCGCGTAGTCGGGGAGGTCGTGGGATGCGCTATCGACCGTGAGGCCGAAGTGGCGATAGGTCCGCAGCAGTTCCTCCATCGCATCGCGGCGGCGCTGCGCGTACACCCCGGTGTAGAGCGGGGTCGGCTTGCTCTCGGGGGCATCGAAGAGCCGGATGTACTCCGCTTCCAGGTCTTTCGCGTCGATTTCTCCAGGCCCCAGCGCGTCGAGTGGCGTGGAGAACCCCCCGCCCTCGAGGTGGGAAAGCATGTGTTCGATAGCCGCGCGAACGCTCCCGTCGCGCACGGCCGTTACCAGCCCGGGCCCAGGAAAGGAAAGGAGCTCGCCCAGCAGACCGTAAAGGTCGGCTGCGGGGCGGGCTCCAGCGGTCGCGGACATCAGCGGGCCTGTGGTGGCCGGTCGATCTCGGCCGGGTTCGTCGTGAAGGGCCCGAGCAAGTCGTTCCAATCGCGTGAGATCAGGATATCGATGAGCTCGGAAGGCTCGCCGCGCGCCGACTTCTCTCGCTCCTCCTGGATGGTTGCCAGGGCACGGTCGACGCCCGGGCCGAACATCTCGCGAAGGTAATCCATCGGGATCCGCGAGGTGGTTTCGTCGAACTCGCCGGCCTCGTTGAAGGCGGGCGGCGCCAGGGGCGGAACGTAGAAGACGTTCGGTTCGGTCCCGAAGTCAGGCCGGAGCGGCAGGGCAACCTTCCACTCATGGACCAGTTTGTAGGGGTGGCCTTCCGTGTTGTCCATGTAATCGACATGGCGGACACGGCCCGGGCACTGCCGCACGCAGGCTGGCGCCACACCGGCTTCGAGCCGCGGGTAGCAGCTGATGCACTTCTGCGCGATGGCGCGGCCCGGGTTGAAGTAGATGCGCTTGTAGGGGCAGGCCTCGGCGCAGAAGCGGTAGCCGTGGCACCGCTCCTCGTCGATCAGGATGATGCCGTCCTCTTCGCGGCGGTAGAGGGCCGTGCGGGGGCAGGCCTCCAGGCACGCCGGCTTCGAGCAGTTCGCACAGATCTGCTGAAGGTAGAAGAAGTAGGAGTTGGGATACTGCCCGCCGCCCATGTCTTCGTCCCAGTTCGGGCCCCACTCGGGGCTCGAGCCATCGCGTTCCAGCGGATGGAAGGCGGTCTTGCCTCCGCTGGCAAACGCCTCTTCGTGGGGAAAGTCCCACGCCTCGCCGAACTGCTTGACGCTCGGGAACGTGCCCGGCACCGGCTCGCCGTTCTTGTAGCCGCCACCATGCGAGAACACGTCGCGGGGGGTGCCTCGCCCCGGCATGGTGTTCACGATGTTCCACCACATCGATTCCATCCCGGGGGCATCGGTCCAGAGTGTCTTGCAGGCGATGCTGCACGACTGGCAGCCCAGGCACTTGTTCAGGTCGAATACCATGGCCAGCTGACGCGCCGGCCGGGAGGTGACAGAGGCCATGATTCCTGTCCTTACTTCGGAAGTTCGAGCGTGAGCCAGGCCGGCGTGTGGGCCTTGATGCCCGCGCGCTCACCGTTTGCACCGCTCCAGATGGCGACCCCGGCGGGAATGCTCGACCCGGCGGCCAGCGGGACGCCGGGTTCAGCGAGATCGCGCTTGAACACCACGGACCAGGACCCGCTTTCCCATGCGGCGCCGACGCTGACCGGGTGATTCGGGACACGCGTTGCGGTTCCGAGCCCGCTGGCGGTGACAACGAAGGGGAGCGCTGTGCCGGCACGCCAGTGCCAGGCCTGCACCGGGCGCCGCTCATCGCCCATGGTGCTCAGCTCGGCATCCTTGCCATCCAGGGGAAACAGGATGGCGCAGGCGTCGGCGAAGGTGTTGTTGTCGGTGATGGCGTGGACGGGCTGGGGCGCCTCCCAGCGGAGCCGCAGATACAGCGCATCGCCAGCTACGATTGCCGCCAGGTTGGCGGAGGCGAGGTTCCCGTGGCCACGACCGGTCCAGGCGGTGCGGACATAGGCGGAGGGCTGCGCGTCGAGCGGTGTGGGCGAAAGGCCTACGGGAGTACCGGCGACCCCGGTCCAGGCCTTGCCCGCTGGAGCCAGCAGTTCTGCGGCGGGCGCGTTCACCCGCCGGGCGGTGACCACTGTGATGGTTCCGGCAGTCATGCGTGTGCCTCCACCCGTTCGATGTCGACTGCCACTTCCTTCGGGACGTGGTTCATGGTGTACGAGGCCATGCGGTAGTGGAGCTGGCCATAGTTGCCGACGAGGTTGGTCGGTTTGATGGGGCTCGCCGCCACGTCGTTCTGGGTGGCCCAGTCCTTGAACTGGTATCCCTCCCAGGCGTGGTAGACGATGATCGTGCCGGGCTGCACCGCGGGGGAGACCTTGGCACGCAACTCGAACGAGCCCACGTCGTTGTGCACGCGAATCTGGTCGTGGTCGCTGATGCCGCGGCGGCGAGCATCGTCGACCGAGATATATGCAACCGGCTCGCCACGCTGCAGGCGCAGGAGCTCTTCGCTGGCCCGCCAGATGCTGTGCATGCTCCAGCGGGTGTGGCCGCCGGTCATCCTGAGCGGGTACTTGCCACCGGAGTTGACTGGCTCCTTGTGGACGAGCAGCTCCTCGCCCGCCTCCAGGAACCACTGGTGGTCGATGTAGAACTGCTGGCGGCCCGTCAGGGTTGGCCAGGGGTTCTTCCGCTCCACGAACCATCCGCACGAGTACATCGGGCGGTCTTCGGTGTAGTCGGTGTAGACCGAGTTGAATCCGATCGCGAGGGCCGAGGGCTGGACCGCCTTGATCTTCACCATGCCCTTTTCGGCGGCCTTCGCCCACGCGCCTTCGCCCAGCCCGCTGTTCCGGGTGATGTGGGAGTACTGGAGGATGAAGTCGAGGGCTTTCTCCTCGCCTGCTTCGTCGGGCGTATAGGCGCCATCCGCGCTCATCTCGGTGTAGAGCCGCGCCAGGTCATGCTGCATGCCGCGCTTGTCGGCATACGGCTTGAGACCGCGCGCGAGGGCACGCTCCTGGATCTTCTCGGCAAGCAGCAGGGCAACATCCCATTCGTGCTTCGACTCGTAGAGCGGCGGCACCGCCCGGTCGCCGACGACAACGTAGGGGACGTACGTGCTGGTGTACTTGATGCCCGGCTTTTCGTAGTACCCGCAGCCCGGCAGGACATAGTCCGAGTACAGGGCCGAAGTCGACATACGGAAGTCGAGCGTGACGATGGTGTCGAGGCTCGCCCAGAGGCTATCGCGGATGAGCTTCGGGTTGGGCCAGCGCCGCAGCGGGTTCGGACCGGAGTAGTACAGGAAGCGCGGGCGCTTCGGGTACGGCGGCACTGGCTGCCACCCGGAGGCAAGCGCCTCGTCGATATACTCGCGCGCCGGCCGCGGAAGCGACGGGTCGTTGTATTCCTGCTTGCTGGCCATCTCGGCCCACTTCTTGTCGTGAGCGTAGAGCCAGGGAATGAGCGGTGCGGCATTGCCCATGCGGCCAGCCTGGAACGTGACCTTTGAGAGTTCCTGCACGCCAACGCGATCGACCGGCAATTCGGGGATGGGGTTGGTGTTCAGGCGGACGGAGGGGCCGCCAAGCCCGCCACCGGTGAGCGCCCCGTTTGGGGGTGGCCACCAGGTCGAGACTTTGATCCCGCTGCCGGGCTTGCCGCCCGAGTTGCCTGTAAGCGCGCAGAGGTAGGCCATGCCGCGCTGGAACAGGTCGGAGTGATAGTGCTTGCAGGCTCCCCACGACGAGTAGATCATCGCTGACTTGGCGGCGGCGAACTCGCGGGCAACCACGCGAATGTTGTTGGCTGCGACCCCGGTAATTTCCTGGACCTTTTCCGGGCTGTACTCGGCAGCACGCTTCTTCAGGTGCTCGAACACGGGGCGCACGGTGACCCGCCGGCCATCGGCCAGGCGTACCCGGTGCGACCCTTCGAGTGCCGGGTCGAGGTCTTCGTCGAGGGCGATCGTGGAGTATGGCGAACCCCAGCTGCCCGGAGGGCTCTCCTTCCGGCCGGTGAGGGTGTTCCATACGAAAAAGACACCGTCCGAGCCATCCTCGTAGACGTCCGACTCGCGCAGGTACTGCCCCGTGTCGTCACGGACGAGGAACGGCAGGTCGGTCTGCTCTTTGATGTAGGCCTCGTCGTAGAGCTTCTCGTTGAGCACGACGTTGACCATCCCGAGCGCGAGCGCCGCATCGGTGCCGAAGCGGACGTTGAGCCAGCGGTCGGCGTGGATGGTGGAGGCGTTGTAGTCGGGCGCGATGCTCACTACCTTGGCGCCCCGGTAGCGTGCCTCCCACATGAAGTGGGCCTCGGGCACCTTGGTGTACGAGGGGTTGCCGATCCACATGATGATGTAGTCGGAAAGGAACCAGTCGTCGGCCGTGCCCTCGGACATATACAGGCCCCACGTCTGGATGAGGCCAACCGGAAGGTCGCCGACGCCCGCGTAGGAGTCGATGGTCGTGCTGCCCACACCAGCGCTGAAGAGGTGGGACTCCATGGGCGAGCCGATGCCGAAATCCAGGTTGGTGGTGCCGTTGTCGTAGATGATGCATTCGGGGCCATCCGACTCGACGACGTCGATCAGGCGATCGGCGATTTCGGTGAGCGCCTGGTCCCAGGAGATGCGCTCCCACTTGCCCTCGCCCCGTTTGCCGGCCCGCTTCATGGGGTACTTGATGCGGGTGGGGTCGTACATGACCGAGCTGTAGACACAACCCATCGGGCATCCCCGTGGGTTGAAGTCGGGAACATCGGCGAACGACTTCTCGTAGGTGGCGTTTTGCTCTTCGCGCCAGACGATGCCGTCCTTCACATAGGCATCGATGGAGCAGGCGGAGATGCAGTTCACACGGGTATGGGTGACCTTGACGACCTTGTCCCACGTCCACTGGTCCCGGTACACGTCTTCCCAGGAGCGGTATTCGTAGGGCTTGGAAAGCAGGTCGTCGAGTCTCGCGCCAGCATCAAGCGGCGCCAGGCGCTTCAGTGGCGCGGGTGGAGCAGCAACCGTGGCCATGAGTTGGCCTCCTGGGCCTTAGTCTTCCTTCTTTTCGTTCTCGGACTTGGCAGCAGCCTTGCGGCCGGCAACAGCCCTACCGCGGGTCGCGGTCTTGCGCGGCGCAGGCTTCTCCTCGCTCGCCTGCTGGAGCTTCTCGAGGTCCACATTGATAGATGGCGCGAACATGGTGTGACTCCTTCCGTATGCAGCGGCCAGCCGGGGGCCAGCACGCTTCCTCGACGGTATGGGCCACCCTCCGGGGCCAGTCATGATCGTGGTCATATAGATTCATCAACTGCCTCTCCTAGGGTGCGCTCAATAGAAATTGGGGGGCCGTGCGAGTGCTAACCGACATCGAAGTAGGACTTTCAGAGCAGGCACGGGACATCCGCGATACGGCCCACCGTTTCGCCGAAGAGGTGATGCGGCCCGCCGGCAAACAGCTCGATCAGCTCGCCGATCCCCAGGATGTGATTGCAGCCAATTCGATCCTGTGGGACGTCTTCAAGAAGTACCGGCAGGTGGGGCTGAACGACCTCGAGACAGCGACCATGGAGCTGCCGCCGCTGGAGCGGACCCGCATCCGCGCGCTCATCAGCGAGGAGCTCGGCTGGGGGGATTCGGGTCTCGCCATCAGCCTCGGCGTCTCCAACTTCCACAAGACCTTCGCCATGATGTCCGGCCGCCCGGCGCTCATCGACCGGTATGTCCGGGGCGGTGCCGACGAGATCGGCTGCTGGGCTGTCACCGAACCGGACCACGGCAGCGACAGCCTGACCGTCAGCGAGCCGCACTTCCGCAACCCGGAGATACGGGCCAACTGCATCGCCCGGAAGGACGGGGACGACTACGTCATCCGGGGGCAGAAGTCGGCCTGGGTCTCCAACGGCTCGATCGCGACTGTGGCCGCCCTGTTCTGCACGATCGATGGCGACCAGGGATTCGCGGGCGGCGGTGTCGCTGTGGTGCCGCTCGACCTGCCAGGCGTATCGCGCGGCAAGCCGACGAACAAGCTCGGGCAACGTGCGCTGAACCAGGGCGAAATCTTCTTCGATGACGTCCGCATCCCGGCGGAGTACATGGTCATCGGCAAGGAGAACTACGCGGCCGTCGTCGAGCAGATCCTGACAGGCGCCAACGCCAGCATGGGCACCATCTTCGTCGGTGTCGCTCGCGCGGCCCTCGAACTGGCGCTCGACTACGCGAAGACACGCGTGCAGGGCGGGGTGCCGATCATCCAGCACCAGAGCGTGAAAGCCCGGCTGTTCAAGATGTTCGCGCAGGTTGAGGCGGCCCGGTCACTGTCCCGGCGAGTCGCCTACTACAACGCGACGAATCCGCCCCTCCTCCAGTACTCCATCGCATCGAAGGTGACCTCGACCCAGACCGCCTTCGAGGTCGCGAGCCAGGCGCTGCAGATCTTCGGCGGCAACGGCCTGACGAAGGACTTTCCGATCGAGAAGCTGATGCGCGATGCGCGCGCCTCCATGATCGAGGACGGCTGCAACGACCTCCTGAGCCTTGTCGGCGCATCGAAGCTGTAGCCAGCCTCCAAGCCTGGCCGGACACCCGGCGAAGGCCCCATCCAAAATCACGCGGGAGAGAAACCATGAAGATGAACGCCATCGTGGCCGGGGTTGGGATGACCCGCTTTGGCAAGATGCTGGACCGGGGACTCAAGTCCATCGGCGCGGAAGCCGTCGAGGCGGCAATCAAGGACGCAGGGATCGACAAGAACGACATTGAGGCGGCCTTCGTAGGCAATGCCGCCGCCGGTCTCGTGACGGGCCAGGAGTGCATCCGCGGGCAGGTCGTCTTGCGCTCGGCCGGCATCGGCAAGATCCCCGTGGTGAACGTGGAGAACGCCTGCGCCAGCGCATCGACGGCACTCCACCAGGCCGCGGCAATGGTTACGGCGGGCCTGTACGACGTGGTGCTCGCCCTGGGTGTGGAGAAGCTCTACGACGAAGACAAGCGCAAGAGCTTCGCCGCCTTCAGCGGCGCGGTGGATGTGGAGGCGCTCGCAGAGATCATGGCGCGCCTGAAGCAGGGTGCGGCCGAATCCGGCGCGGCGAAGGCCGCCGAAGGGGCCGGCCAAAACCGCTCAATGTTCATGGACATCTATGCCGCCTCGGCACGTAACCACATGAAGCGCTACGGCACGACCGTCCACCAGTTCGCGCGGATCGCGGCGAAGAACTCGTTCCATGGCAGCCTGAACCCCCGGGCGCAGTTCCGGGAGAAGCTGACCATCGAGGATGTGCTCAACGCCCCGATGATCGCGGAACCGCTCACGCGGCCCATGTGCTCACCGATTGGCGATGGCGCCGCCGCCGCCATCATTGTGAGTGAGCGAAAGGCGGCTCAGTTGGGCCTCACCAATCCGGTGCGGATCTCCTCGATGGTCCTCCGTTCGGGCTGGGACCACGGCGGCGATGAGGCCGGCCTGGTCGAGGTCTGTTCGAGCGAGGCCTATGCCGAAGCCGGAGTCGGCCCGAAAGACATCAGCGTGATGGAAGTGCATGACGCCTCTGCCCCGGCAGAGCTCATGGCCTACGAGTCGCTCGGGCTGTGCGCCAAGGGCGAGGGCGGGGCGCTGGTCGATTCAGGCGCAACGTGGCTCGGCGGGTCGATCCCGGTGAACACATCGGGCGGGCTGTTGCGCAAGGGACACCCGGTAGGGGCCACCGGGATCGCCCAGGTCGTCGAGTTGACCGAGCAGTTGCAGGGCCGCAGTGGGGAGCGCCAGGTGAACGGCGCGAAGGTCGCCCTGGCGCACAACGGCGGCGGCAACATCGGCTCCGATGCGGCGGCGATGTGCGTCACCATCCTGGTGCGGTGAGCCGCCCAGCCATTTCGCACACACCCGGCAGCCCGCCTCGCGGGCTGTTGGCGCATCCCGAAAGGGGAGTGACATGACCGTTTCACCGACCAGCACCAGCCGGATCGAGATCCTCAGGGAAGGCAGCGGCGCGTATCACCCGGTCGACCCGGACGGGTTCCGGCAGTATGTGCGCGACCATAAGAACCGGGCGCTCACCTCCCGCCTGATGACCGCCCGGGAGGCCGTCGAACGGTTCGTGGCCGACGGCGACTACCTCACGTATGAATGCAACTACCTGATGCGGGGGCCGAACGCCGTCTTCCACGAGATCATCCGCCAGCAGAAGAAGAACCTCTGGATTGCCGGGAAGTTCACGTACGTCGACACCGCACTCCTGGTCGACGCTGGTTGCGTATCGAAGATCGACTGCGGTTTCTTCCTTTCCGCGCCTGCAATCGAACGGGCGTTGAAGGAGCGAACGCTGGAGATCTACGAGTACAGCAACGTCATCATGACGCTGCGGATCCAGGCGGGCGCCATGGGGGTTCCGTTTCTCCCTGTGCGCTCGTTCGGAGGTACCACCGGGTTCGACCATTCCGGGGCGAAACTGATCTCCGACCCCTACACCGGCGAGCCGATCACCATCGTGCCCGCGATCAACCCCGATGTGGCCATCATCCATGCCCACCAGGCCGACATCTACGGAAATGCGCGGATCTTCGGGACCGGCATCTCCGACGTGGAAGCGGCGATGGCGTCGAGGAAGGTCATCATCTCGGCCGAAGAGATCATCGACACCGAGGAGATCCGGCGGAACCCTGGAGCGACGAGCATCCCCTACTACGCGGTCGATGCGGTGGTCGCATCCCCCTTCGGCAGCTATCCGGGAACCTGCCCCGGCTACTACGGCTCCGACCCCGAAGGCGTGTTCGAGGTGTTCCGTGCCGTGATGGGAAACGGCGTTGGCGCGTACCTGGATAAGTGGGTGCGGCCGTTCGACACGTTCGAGGAGATGCTGGAGAAGCGCGTGGGCCAGGCGAAGCTCGACCAGATGCGCGCCAACGAAATCGTCAAGGAGGGATACCGCGCATGACCAGGGCAGAAGCGTTTTCGGACCGTGAAGTGGCGATGTGCCAGGTCGCCCGGCTTGTGGAGAACGGGCGCACGTACTGGGCGGCCGGCGGTGGCACACCGCTGTATTCCGTTCTCCTGGGTAAGAAGCTCTACGCGCCCGATGCGCAGTACGTCACCGAGGACGGCGTCATCGCTCCCGAGCCCCTGTTGCCGTTCGAACCGATGATGACGATGGTCGCATCGCGGGCCGTGTACCGGGCGCTGGCCTGGGGGACCATGAACTCGGCCGGCATCCATGCCCAGCTCGGCTACATGGATTACGGGGTGCTCAACACGCTCCAGGTCGACCAGCACGGGAACATCAACTCAACCTTCCTGGGCGAATACGGTTCCCAGGGGCGGCGATTTGGCGGCCCGGGCGGGGCCGACACGATCGCTGCCTGTTGCTGGCGAACCATCCTGATCACGGACCAGGAGCGGCGCAAGTTCGTGAGGCAGGTGGACTTCATCTCCTCTCCAGGGTTCCTCGATGGCACGCCAGGGGCTCGCGAACGGGCAGGCCTGCCGAAAGATACGGGACCCTGGCGCGTGGTGACGCCCTGGGCGATGTACGACTACCAGGATCGGCGCCTTCGCCTCATGGCGCGCGTACCGTGGGTGACCGTCGACGAGATCCTTGCCGAGTGTGAGTGGAAGCCCCTGGTGGCCGATGAGGTGCAGGTCCTCGAACCACCAACAGAGGAAGAGCTGCACCTGCTCCGGACCGAGCTCGACGTGCGCGGCCAGACGACCGACGCCGCCGGGTCGTGGATTACCTGGGACGGGGAGAAGTACGTGCGGGCGTGATGACCAGCGGGTTCTCCGCGCCGGCATTCGCGCGAAACGCCCGCCTGCGGTTACT
>CAYUVT010000086.1:0-11555 GCA_964448165.1 uncultured Anaerolineaceae bacterium
CGCGGCGCGGCTGCTGGTCGCGCTGCCGGGGTGGCTGGGCGGGTTGTCCGCCGCCCCGACCGGCTGGCTGCTGGCGTCCCGCGGGGCGTTCCTGGGCGCCGGGCTTCGGCTGTTCGCCGCGCGGGGGCCGGGCGGGCACCACGCGGCGCGGTCCACCACCGGGCAGGCGGCCACGGCCGGGGCCGGGCTCGAAAGCGGCGCCTTCGTCGAGCCACTCCTCGCCGGCCTCCCGGCGGGCGGCGGCCAGGAGATCCTCTTCGGTCGCCTCGATGAGGCCCTGGGCGATGGCCTCGGCACGGCTGATGCTCGGGGGCGGCTCGCCGCTCTTGCTGGCGGTGTCCCAGCGCACCACGGTGCCCAGGTCGCGGTCGCCGACCTCGATGCGCTGGCCATCGACGACGAGGGTGACCTGGCGGCGAAGGATGTTGATGGCGATGACCTTGCCTTCGCCGGTGGGCGTGCTGCAGCGCTGCCCAATCTTCGGGAGCGACTTGCGCATCTCCTTGTAGCCTTCTTCCTCGTACGAAAGGCAGCAGAGGAGGCGGCCGCAGAGGCCGCTGATCTTCTGAGGGTTGAGCGGCAGCTCCTGCTCCTTGGCCATGCGGATGGAGATGGAGGGGAAGGTGGCGAGCCAGCTCGAGCAGCAGAGTTCGCGGCCGCAGATGCCGTAGCCGCCGGCCTGGCGGGCGCGGTCACGCGCGCCCATCTGGCGCATCTCCACGCGCGCCTTGAAGCGGTCGCCGGCGCGCTTCACGAAGTCGCGGTAATCGATGCGTTCTTCGCTGGTGAACGAGAAGGTCAGCCGGCGTCCATCGAGGGTGAATTCGGCTCCATCGATGTGTGCGGGAAACCCGAGCTCCTCGCCGAGGCGGCGTGCCTCGGGGAGGAGCTCCTCAGCTTTCCGCCGAAGTTCATCGGCCTTGCGGATGTCGGATTCGGTGGCGAGGCGGAGGATGGGCTTCAGCTCTTCACGGCCGAGTTCGTTGACGACGACCTGGCCGGGGGCGATGACGACCTTCGCGACTTCGGGGCCGCGGGTGGTTTCGACCACGACGAATTCGCCGGGTTCGAGTCGCATGCCGGCGGTGTGGAAATAGAAGATCTTGCCGGCGTTTCGAAAGCGTACGCCGGCGACGCGTGGCAGTTCCTCAGGCATAGGCCGCGGATTCTTCCTCGGGGCTCAGGGCCAGTGTAACGCGGGGGAAGGACAGGAGCATAAGCTCGAAGGCGGGGCGGGCCATGACGTTCGCCTGGAGGTCGGCGCGGGCAGTGACAATCGCGCGCAGCGCCCCGATGTAGCCGGCCATGGCCTCCTTGCCTTCGCCCGAGGCGACACCCTCGCGCAGGCGCTCTTCCCAGAACGACTCCCAGGTATCAATTTCGGCGAGGATGGCATGCCGGTCCTTGCGCCAGCGCTCGGCGAGGTCGGCGGCATAGGCGAAGCGCTCGCGAAGCGGCGAGCCGGCGACGCGGGCGCAGCGTTCGAGCAGGCGGCCGCGGTCGCCCATGAGGTCGGGCTGGGCCGCGAAGGCGATGGCGCGGCCGGGGCGGCCCCGGCTGGCCTCGGCGGCGCGGGCAGCGAGCTCGCGGTCGAATCCGCGCTCCACCAGGCCGGCCTCGATCGCGGCGCGGGGCACCGGGCGGACCTCGATCCGGCGGCAGCGGCTGAGGATGGTCTCGAGGATCGCCTCGGGCGCGGCGGAGATGAGACAGAAAACGGTATGCCCGGGCGGCTCCTCGAGCGTCTTCAACACGGTGTGGGCGGCATCGCGTCCGAAGCGGTCGGCGGGGTCGATGATGATGACGCGGTGGCGCGCCTCGAAGGGATAGCGGGCGACGAGCTCGATGAGGCCGCGCACCTGGCAGATGCGGATATCGCGCGAATCGGGGTGCTTCGGGTGCGATTCGCCATCGCGCGGCTTGCAGAGCGCATCGCCGGGGGCGAGGGCGATGATGTCGGGGTGCGCGCCTTCGAGGATGAGGCGGCACGGGCGGCACTCGCCACATGGCGCCGGGGAGGAGGAGGGAGGAGGGAGGAGGGAGGAGTCCGCCCCCCACAGGCTCGCCCCTGCTGCCGCCGGCGGGTGAAGGCGTTCGCAGTTGAGGAGGAGGGCGTATTCGATCGCCAGGGCGGTGCGGCCGGTGCCTTCGGGCCCGGCGAAGAGCAGCGCGTGGGGCGGCTCATCGCTGGCGGCGAGGGCCTGGAGTTCGCGGACGATGTCTTCGTGGCCGATGACGCGGGCGCCCATTTCCGTAGCCTACCCCCACCCTGCTCTGCCCCGCCATGTTCGACTGGCGATTCGCGATGGTTCCCCCGGGGGCGGCGCCGGGGAATCGTTCATCGTCCACCCGGAGGTCCGTGGTTGGGGGGTTGGGGCCCGGCGGCTGGGCGGCCGCCAGGCCCCGTTGCGGGGGAGGACTCCCGGGGGTTAGACCGGCGGCGGCGGATGCTCTTACACGCGGCCGGTGTGGTCTTTACCCGCCCGGCCCCGTTCGAGGACGCGAAAGATGGTCCGCCGCGAAAGGCCGAACATGCGGGCCAGCTCATCGACCGACATGCCATCGTGGGTGGCGGCCCGGAGGATGCTGCGGTCGCGGCCCTCGCGGAGGATGGCCGTGGCGCCGCCGTTCGTGTCGTAGCGGCAGCGTGGGAGCGGGCAGCGCAGGCACGAGGGGTAGAGGTCGCAACCCGTATCGGCGTAGTCAACGTATTCCGGCAGCGCATCGGAACGCTGGGGGAGCTCGAGCGGCATGTCCACGGAGTCACCTCGGGCGCTGGCGTTGGTAGCTCCCGAGAGTAGAACCTATGTTCTGATTCATCAACAGCGGGCTGTCGCCGCCGGACCAAGTCGACACGGGTTGGCGGGCCACCGCCAGGCCTCCCGGGGGGAGCGACAGCCAGCGGTTGGCGCTGGCTGTCGGCCATGCCATCAACGACGGTGTGAGCGAAATCTGCGGGGCAATCACCCGGAAGGGCGGACGCTGCCAGAACCGGCTGGGGGCGGACTGCCCGTATCACAGCGATGAGCAGCGCGCGCGGGCCGCCGCCAGCCCGCCGCCCGGGGCGCCGGACCCCAATCGGGGAAGGATGCGGAGCGACGCGGTGGCCGCGCGCGACCTGCACGGGGTGGCATGGGCGTTGCTGGAGGGCTTGCTGGCCGATGACACGGTGGATGCCGCGCGGAAGGCCTCGGCGGGGGCGACGCTCATCCGGGTGGTGAGTGGCCTGGGCGAACCGCCAGTCTCCCGCGAGCGGGCGGCGGCGGAGATCGCCCTCCGCGGGATGATCATGCACGGGCTGCCGCCCCGGAACGCGGAGGAGTGGGCGCTGGCGGAGGAGCTCTTCACGCCCGAGGCGGTCGCCATGTTCCGGACGTGGAAGCCGGGACTGGAAGACGCATTCTGAGCGAAGCCAGCCGCTACTCCTGGGGGCGCTGGTCGTATTCCCGCACAAGTTTCGCCGGCGCTGCGCGCCGCCAGGCCGCTTCCAGCATGTCGCGCAGGCGCCCATCGGTGACCACGGACAGCCGTACCAGGACTGTTGGCCAGCCCGCGTAGTGGGGCGTTTCGAAGTAGACGGCGGGCTCGGTGGCGATCAGGAACGCCTTCTCGTCGACGCTTTCCGTGGGGATGACGACGGTTTCGCCATCCTCCTTGAGCCGGGCGATGAGCCGCTTCCGGACTTTCAGCGCGGGGGTGCCGTACGAAGTCGATTCCTCGATGCCCGGGAGGTGGCTGGCCAGGCCGGCGATGCGGCGGAAAGGGTCGGTGGGCATGCCCCGGAGCTTAGCACCCGGGGCCACCGGTCAGTTGAAGGCGACCCCGGTGAGGGTGTTGAGCCATTGCTCGGGCGGGATGAACGACGAGGCGAGCGCGAGGTGACCCGCTTCGTCCATGGTGAGGACCGTGTTCCCGGCTATCTCCGGCAGGCCGAACCGCACGGCGCCGAGGCGGAGGTTATCGACGCGCGTGCCCTGGATGGTGACGACGGTATCGGCGCCGGCCCCGACCTGTGAGGCGAGGGTGGCGATGGTCACGCCCTTCACGGTTTTGCCGTTGGCCTGGATTTCGGCGGTGGGGAGCGCCCCGAACTCGGCTTTCGTGGGGGAGTAGCGCGTCTGGCCGGCCACCACCTGGATCACGGGGGTGTCATCGGGTACGGGGGTCGGCTTCGGGAGCGGGGTATCGGGTACCTGCGGCTGGTCCTGCGCGGCAACGGCCGTGCGCTGGGCATCCATGGGGCTCAGTGTGGGCGTGGCCGTGGCGTCTTCGCCGGAGGCGCGGGTATTGTCGTCGCCGCCACAGGCCGCGAACGAGAGCGCGGCAAGAGCTATCGGTGCGGCAGCCAGGGTCCATCGTCGCATCGGGCAGTCTCCAGGGGTGGGGGCTCTCAGAGGGTAGGCAGCGGCCGGGCAGGGGGCAATGCGCGGGTAAACCGGCGGTTCAGGGGGTGGCCGTCGCCGAGCCCGTCGTGGTCGCGCTCTCCTGGGGCAGGGTGGTCGCCGCCTGCCCCGGCTCAGGGGTGCCCGTGGCGCCGGGAGTGGCGGTGCCGGTGCCGGTTGGCTCGGGCGTGGCCGTTTCGGTGGGCCCGGGCGTGGCGGTGGCCGCCGGCGTTTCGGTGGCGGTGGGTTCGGCCGTTGGCGTCGCGGAGGGTGTGGCGAGGGCGTTCACCGGGCCGCCCAGGGCAGTCGCGACGGCATCGTTGAAGGCGGCAGCGGCGGCATCGACCTTTGCCGGGTCGACTTCGGCGTGCTTGCGGGCTTCGGTGAAGACGGCCGAGCCCTGTTCCGCGAGGCTGCGGGCGCGGGCCTTCTGGACATCATCGAGCGGCTGCTCTTTCGCGAGTTCGGCGAGGGCCCGGGCTTCGCGCTGGAGGCGTTCGAGGGTGGCCACGGAGACGTTGCCGCTGTTGGCCAGCCGCTGGAGTTCGTAGACGCGCGCCTCGGTCTGGCGGAGCTGGACATCGACGCGGCCATCGCCGCGCGAGAGGGTGTATTCGAGGCGTTCGTTGGCGAGCTTGAAGGTGTAGTTCCAATCGCCCGGGACGGCATCGCCAGCGGTGACGAAGCCAAGGGCGAGGACGCCGACCGCGGCGGCGGCGGAGACGACGCCCATGCTGGCGATGGCGGTGCGGGCGCCGGAGTACCCGGGAGCCGGGAGGATGACTGGCGCGGGGGCGGGCCGGCTGGCGGCGGCCAGGAATTTCGCCTTGAGGGAGGCTTCGAAGTAGTAGCTGGCCGATTCGCCGGCGAACGCTTCCTCGATGGCGGAGGTGGTTTCGAGCATGGCTTCGAGCCAGCTGGCGTCTTCGGGGAAGAGGCCGAGGACGAAGTCGAGTTCGAGCCCGTCATCGAGGAGGGCCCGGGCTTCTGCGAGCACCTGGGCCTCGTAGCTGGCTTGCCGTTCGAAGAGCCGGCGGATCATTCGTGCCGCACCATGGTCTGAAGTTTCGCGATGGCCTTGTGCTGGAGGACTTTCACGTTGTTCTCGGTCTTGCCAAGGGCCTGCGCGGTTTCGGCGACCGAGAGCCCGGCGATGAAGCGGAGGGAGATGACCTGCCGCTGTGCCTCGGGGAGCTGTTCGGTTGCCTGGCGGACGGTCTCGAGGGTCAGCTGGGTGACGAGCTCGTCCACGTGGTCCGGCGAGGGGTCCTGGATGGTCTCGGTGAGCGGAGCGGTGGCAGTCCGGACCTTCTGGCGGCGCACGTGCGAGACGACCTCGTTGCGCGCGATGCGGAAGACCCATGCGCCGAATGGGAGCCCTCGCCAGGAGAAGGAGCGGAGGTTTTCGATGATGCGGAGGAAAATCTCCGTCGTCACGTCTTCCGCGTCTTCGCTGGAGACGAGGCGGGCGGACACGTAGCGGTAGACGCGCGGGAAGTAGTGGTCGTAGAGCGTTGCCAGGGCACCCTGGTCGCCCTGCTGAGCCGCGACGACGACAGCCTGTTCGTCGAAGTCGGGCGCCAGCTCGCCTACCGTTTGGTTCGCCAAATCAGCCCCCTGGGCCGCGCCGGGACCTGCTAAGGCCGACGTCCTCCTTTCGAGCATAGGCAGCCATCTGCCTTGTGTACTAGAGATAACGGGGGCCGGGGGAAAAGGTTAATCGCGGCGCGTCATCGTTTCCCCGAATGGTTGACGGTAACGGAGCCGATGGACCAGGCCGGCGGGAAACGGCGGGTAAGGCGGGCGCGGCCTGTCATCTTTCCTATCGCGCGCGGGTGGGTGAAACTGGAACCCATGAACCTGAGCGCTGTGATGATGATGATGATGCCCTTCCTGCTGGGGATGGGTGGGGTGGCGGCCTGGCGCGCCTCGAAGCGCACGGAGGAGCGCGAGCGCGAGCGGGCGGCGGCCTGGCGCGATGACTCGCTGGACGAGTGGCGCAGAGAGCGCGAGCGCATCGCCGAAGAGGAGCGCGCCCGCCGCGCGGCCGAGGTGACGGAAACGCGCGCTGGCAGCACCGAGGAGCGGGACGAGAAGAAGCAGCACCAGCGGATTGGCGGGTAAGGGCGCATTCGTCCTGACATCGCTTTTTCACGATGCCTCGGCTACGCTAGCGCCATGACCGTTTCCGTCACCTGGTTCCCCACCCTCGTTAAGCGCACGCGTTCGAAGCAGCCCCATACCACCGTCGAATGGCGCGCGGGACTCACCCCGCGCGAGGTGTTCCTGGCCGAGGGGTTCAACGAAGCCGATGCCGAGGCCGTAATGGTCATCATCAACGATGCCCAGGCCGGGCATGAGGACGCCCTCAAGGACGGCGACCGGCTCGAGTTCATGGTCAGCATCCAGGGGGGCTGAGCGGCCGCGCTGCGCCAGCCGCGCGGCTCCGGACGTTCGGCACCCGTTTCGGGATGCCATCGGCCGTTCCTCCAGCCCCCGGCCACGGGCGACGATGGGCACACGATCACCGAGGTGTGCCATGGCCACTGACTCCGAGACACCCCGCGAGTACCTGACCGGGAAGCGGCGCCACCGCCGCATCCTCTACCGTGCGCTGATGCGCCGCCCGTTCCGGCATGACCTGGACACCGACATCATCGACGGCATCTACCGCGACACGGAGGGCGACCCGCTCGGCCGCCTCATCACCCCCGATGACCCCCATCCGCTCGACCGCTTCCTGGTGCTGCCCGATGAGGACATCCCGCTGGTGCATGTCGAATCGGCGCTCGAGGCGGACACCCGGGTGGGGACATACGAGCAGGTGTTCGGGCTGCTGTACGACCCGGGAGAGACGCCCGTCCAGGGCGTGCGCGAGACCGGCGACCGCTGGGAGAGCGGCGACCTGGTGATCTACACGTTCGAAACGGACGAGGAGGCACTGGAAGCGCAGGCGTAGGCGCCACGGGACTGTCCCGGCGGGCGAGCAACCGCTACCCCGGGCGCGCCGCCCGCTCTGTGGGCCCTCTCGGCGCGACCGTTACTCGACCAGGCCCGTCGAGGCTCCGATGACATCGCCCAGGATCTTCGCGCGCGTCTCGCCATCCACAAAGGTGGGCCTGTAGCGGTCGGCGATCCGGTAGGGCACCAGGCGAACCGTTGCGAGCCTGGCGCCATGGAACGTCGCTTCGAGCAGGTAGCCCTGCGTGTGCTCGGGCGTGCGGTCCTGGTCGAAGATGAAGTTTCCGAGCGCATAGGCGATGAAGGCGCTTCCGCGCAGCTCGACGGCCTGGACCCAGTGCGCCTGGTTGCCGACGACCAGGTCGGCGCCGGCATCGACGGCCGCGCGGAGGGCTTTGATGCTGCGGGGGCTCGGCTCGTGCGTGTCCTCGTAGCCGCTCTGCACCTGGACGATCACGACGTCGACTTCGGACTTCAACGTGCGGATGCGCTCCTCGAACCGTGTGAGATCCAGGAGCTCGGCGGGCTTGTAGAACGCGGGCTCGGCCGGGGGCGTTGCCTGCTCGTCTTCGTAACTATCATCGAGCGGGGCCGTGCCGGCAGTGGTTGCGGTCGCCTGCAGGTGTTCGGCCGCGATATCGTCGAAGCCGAGCACGCCGAAGCGCAGGCCGTTGACCTCGAAGATGGCGGGCGCCAGTGCCTCCTCCAGGTTCGCGCCGCCGCCAACGGTCTTGATGCCCGCCGCCGTCAGCAGCTCGATGGTGCGGAGCATCGCCTCGGCTCCGCAGCCCCCATCGGCGCAATCGAAGATGTGGTTTGTCGCGATCGTGACGCCATCGATCCCGGCAAGCGTGAGCGCCTCGATGACCTCCGGCGGCGAAGTCAGGTTCGGAAACTCCATGGGGATGCAGCGGTACGGTTCGGCGATGTCCTGGATGCTGCCATCAAGCGAACCGAGCGCCAGGCTGGCGGAAGCGAGGTATTCGCCGACCGGACCGCGCAGGGCCGCTGCCCAGTCGCCGGTCGCCTCGATGGCCGCGAGCGCGCAGCGCGACATCAGGATGTCGCCGGTCGCGACCACGGTCGTGACCTCCGGGAGCCTGGCGGCGAGGGCGTCACGGATTTCGGCGATGCGCGCCTCGCCAGCGGGCGTGCGGGCCTCGACGCGCCAGCGTTCGGCCAGGGGCCAGGCAGCCGGGTCGCCCCTGCCCCGGGCGATATCCAGGCCATCGATGGCGAGCGCGACCATGCCTGGCGAAAGCTCCTCGATGGGGACGACCGAGAGGATGCCGGAATCGACGGTCATGGCCTCGCGCAGGGCCTCGTAGGTTTCGACCTGGCCGAGCACGGTGAACGACCCGCCCTGCGACGGGGGCAGCAGGGCCTCGATGTACGCCCGGACAGCGGCGGGATCGGCGAGGCGCACCTCGACCGCGCGATCGAGCCCGCCCACCTCGCTCCAATCGCCGATGGCGCCGGTGACGAGCGCGCCGAGCTGCTCCTGTGTGAGGCTATCGACGCCGGCGCCCAGCGATGCGACGGGGACGAAATAGCGGACCGCGACGCTCCCCGGGCCATCGCCAGGTGCGAACTCGATATCGGGCGTGGCGCCCGGGCCGGCAGGCGACAGGCCGAGGCGCTCGCCGCCAGGCGGCAGGGGCCCGGCGAAGGCCAGGGGCCGGGGCGTGGCGTCCGCCGTGGCCGGGGGACCGGAGCCGGGGGCCGGCTGGCGGCCTTCGCCATCGGAAATCGCATCGAGCAACACGATGGCGAGCGCGACGAGGCTGGCGCAGAGGGTGATGACCGCGAGCACGAACGCGGGCAACCAGGGGTCGCGCGCCCGCGGGGGTGGCGGGGTGGCCATGGCGGCATCGTCGCCGCCACCGCGGTGCGCGGTCAACGTTCGGGAGGGCCACCCGGTGGTGGTGGCGGAGCGGGGGAGGTGTGGGGGCGTCAGCCCGTCCTGGCGTACCAGGTATCGGGCGTGCCGGAGGCGCTTTCGATGAACGAGAAGGCGCGGTTGAGGACGCGCTCGATGCCGCCGACCGCGGCTTCGACTTCGGCAAGGTCCGGGGGAAGGGGGGCGAGCTCGCCAAACTCGAGGTCGTAGCCGCAATACAGGCCGTAGTGGAGCATCAGGCGGTTTGCCTGGGCCACCACGCCGGGCAGGCCATCGGCGGGGGTGAGGGATTCATCGTGGTGGCAGCGGACCGCATCGACGAGATGGCCGGGAAACTTCCAGACTTCGCCAAGGGCCTTGCCCACCTCATCGTGGGCGTAGCCGGTGGTGGTCATCTCGGCGATGTGGAGCGAGGTCTCGCCCGAGCGTGCCATGGCAACGGCGCGGGCGAACTCGGCCGGCATCACCTGGCGGAGGACGAGGCGGCCGATATCGTGGAGGATGCCGGCGGTGAAGGCGTCCTCGGGCTTCACCGCGAAGCTTTTCTTCGCGAGGGCCTCGGCTGCGACGGCCACGGCGACGCTGTGGCCCCAGAAGAGGTCGAGGTCGAAGCCGTCGTCCTGGCCGCGTTTGAAGGTGTTCATGAGGCTGGCGCCGACGGCGACCTGGCGCACCTGCTTGAAGCCGAGCATCACGACCGCTTCGCGCACGGTGCTGATGCGGCGGGCGAAGCCGTAGTAGGCGGAGTTGCTGATGCGGATGAGCTTGGCGGTGAG
Organism: uncultured Anaerolineaceae bacterium; assembly: GCA_964448165.1. GTDB lineage: Bacteria > Chloroflexota > Dehalococcoidia > Tepidiformales > Tepidiformaceae > Amarobacter. The sequence continues at coordinate 10,020 of CAYUVT010000086.1, forward strand.
CGCCTGGTCGGTGGCGAGCACCTGGGCCAGGTCCATGGCGCTCGTCTTTTCGTCTTCGGCCATGCCCATCACCCGCGCGGCGACGGCGGGGAGGGGCGGGAGATCATCAACACGCTTCAGCAGTTCGGCGGCATCCTTACCCATCACGTGATGACTGTCGGCGGAAGGAGGTGGAGGCTGAACCTCCCGCCACCGCACGTTCACGCGAAATCGGGAACGCACCCTATGGGTGCGGGGGCGGCAGCCGGGCCGGGGGGCGCTATCGCGCGCTGCACTGGCACCCAACCTGCGGGAGCGTTCGAAACGAAACAGGCCGCCCGGTTGGGCGGCCTGCGGCGATTGGTGCGAGCCGGGGCCAGGCTAGCTGACGCGCTCGAAGATGGTGGCGATGCCCTGGCCGCCGCCGATGCAGAGGCTGACGATGCCGAAGCGGCCGCCGGTGCGCTCGAGCTCGTGCATGAGCTTGACGGTGAGGATGGCGCCGGTGGCGCCGACGGGGTGGCCGAGGGCGATCGCGCCACCGTTCGGGTTGACCTTCTCCGGGTCGAGCGAGAGCTCGTTGGCGCAGGCGCAGGACACGCTGGCGAACGCCTCGTTGAGCTCGATGCAGTCGATCTGGTCGAGGTTCATCTGGGCCTTCGCCAGGACCTTGCGGATGGCCGGGATGGGGCCGCTGCCCATGATCGACGGGTCGACCCCGGCTTCGGCCCGGGCGACGATGCGGAGGCGGGGCGTGGCGCCCAGCTCTTTCGCCTTGCTCGCGCTCATCACGGTGACGGCGGCGGCGCCATCGTTGATGCCGCTGGCGTTGCCGGCGGTCACCATGCCGCCTTCCTTGAAGGCCGGCCGGAGCTTGGAGAGCGCTTCGACGGTGGTGGCGCGGGGGTATTCGTCGACATCGAAGACCTTCTCTTCGCGGCCGATTTTCACAGTCAGCGGGGCGATCTGGTCGACGAAGCGGCCGGCTTCGATGGCGGCGATGGCGCGGCGCTGGCTCTCGGCCGAGAACTCGTCCTGGGCCGCGCGGCTCACTTCGAACTGGTCGGCCAGGTTCTCGGCGGTGATACCCATGTGGTAGCCCTTGAAGGGGTCGCTGAGCATGTGGATGATGCCGTCTTCGACGCTATCGTGCCCGAGGCGGTAGCCCGCCCGCGCCTTGCGCAGGTAGAAGGGCATGCGCGTCATGTTCTCGGCGCCGCCGGCAACGACGACTTCGGCGTCGCCGCTCTGGATGAGGCGGGAGGCGGTGTTGATGGCCTCGAGGCCGGAGCCGCAGATGCGGTTCACGTTCATGGCGGGCGTGCCGATGGGGAGGCCGGCCTTCACCGTCGAATGGCGCGAAAGGTAGGCGTCCTCGGCCACCTGGCCGACGATGCCCATAACGACGTGGTCGACGTTTTCGGGGTCGATGCCCGCGCGGGCGACGGCTTCGCGGATGACGTGAGCGCCGAGGTCGGAGGCCGGGACATCGGCGAGGGAGCCCTGGAACTTGCCGATGGCAGTCCGGACGCCGCTGGTAATGACGACATCTTCCAT